>JAMCPQ010000001.1 GCA_023379825.1 Thermoplasmatota archaeon
GGCATATCTTTGCATATAAGGATTGTAATTCAATGTTTTGCAATGGATTCATGCAAACATCTGTGGAAAAACATATATATGTACCTTTACTTGTCAGACATTGTGTTACACCGTAAGGTGTGCATGAGATGGGTCAGGATATGTCAGTTCCTTACAGAATAACTGTTCGTGTTACAAAGGAAATAATGAACCGCCTTGAAGAGCTGGTAGAGAATTACCAGTATGAAACCGTTTCCGATGTAATCAGAAGAGCCATAGAGGAGTTTGTTTCTAAGCATGACAAGAACGCAGCAACATCCAAAGTAGATCTGGTTCTTCCCAAGAGGATACTCCAGGACCTGGAAAAGGATCTTGATGAAGGGTCAGCAATCTCCCTTGAAGACCTTATCAGGCTTATATTGAGGGACTATACTATGGGACGCATTAATAAAGAACTTGACCAGATTTCAAAGCAGGAAGGAAACAAATAACATCATATCTATTTTATATCTGCTGTTCCCATCTGTCAAACGACATTATTTTTTAGCCTTTATGAATACTCTCTTGAATGGTGGTAATAAAGGATTCAGGATCTTATATTGAATCCACTTACGGTAAGGATTTTGTAAAAGAAATCAAGGATTTTGCTTCAGTGATTGGATTTTCAGTCGAAGAAGGGGATGAAATAAAAGTAGAATTTAACCCTGATCGCCCTGACCTGTTCTCCTTCCTTATGCTGGAAAAGGCACTTCGCATTTACAATGGAGTGATAAAAGCGGAAATTCCGGTTTTCCCTTTTGTGAGAACGAAAATCTCTGTGGATCCGGAAACAAGGAAGGTTAGAAACAAGATCGGAGGGTTTTATGCTGTTGGCCCAGTTATTGGTAAAAAGCTGTCCCCGCTGATCGATTACCAGGAAAAGCTGCATTCTAGCATAGGAAGAGACAGGAAGAAGGTCTCAATTGGGATTCATGACCTTGACAAAATTTTCCCTCCATTTAGTTTTCAAATGGTAAATTCTGGTGAAGTTTTTTTCGAGACTTATGATTCAATCGTTTCCGGAACAGCTTCGGAAATCCTGGAAAAGCATCCCAAGGCCGTAGAATATGGATACCTGATTCCAGATAGGGGCAGGGTCCCTGTTCTTTCGGATTCGAAGGGTCAAGTACTCTCAATGCCACCAATAATTAATGGCAAGGCCAGCGTAGTAACAGAAAAGACCTCAAGATTCTTTGTAGATATTACCGGAATTGATTCGGCATCGATAAGGGCTTGTCTCTTCTGCCTTTCCTATATGTTTCATTACATGGGTTATTCTGTGAGCATCATTTCCGAGGATGATAAGGAGGAGCAGTTCATCAGTTCCTATAATGGAAGGAGCATAGTTATCACAGATGGTGAAGTGAGGAAGATTATCGGAACCAGAATCGATAGATCAGAGATGGCAGAAATATTTCGCAGAATGGGTTACGCGATTCCGGAAATTGGAATGAAAGGCATTTCAGTACCAGGAAACAGGGTAGACGTTATGGGCCCTGCTGATGTCATAGAAGACCTTGCAAAAGGCTTGAGATACGAAAAAATTGCACCTGCAAGGCCGGCTCTAGCTGTAATTGGAAAGGAACTCCCAGAAAGGAAAGGACAAAGGGATCTAAGAGAATTGCTAATAGGATCCGGATTTCAGGAGATAATGAGCTATGTGGTAACTTCCTCAAAGCTGTATGGGGAGACACCCTATAATGGCGGTGCAACAGTCAGCAATCCTAAAAGCCTTGATTTCAGCATTATTAGGGACCGCCTTTATCTCAATATGCTTGATTTCCTCAGATTGAACCGTTCAAATTCACTTCCTCAAAAGGTGTTTGAGATCGGGGACGTTATTATTGAAGGAAAGCAGGTGCCACATGTTGCAGTAGGGGTAATTCACAGCAAAGCGAGTTATTCTGAGTTGTATTCATATGTAAGGTACATACTGTCAAGGATTTACGAAGATACATGCAGTGTGGAAATAGCTGAAATAAATCATATGATTCCTGGAAGAAGCGGGTCAATTAAGGTTGGAACGAGACCTATAGGTGTGATTGGGGAAATTAAACCTGAAACACTGGTAAAGTTCGATCTTCAGAACCCTGTGGTTATGGCTGAGTTCTCCTTTCCCTGAAATATCCGGAAATCATATTCTTTAAGAGGTCCCCTGTAACATTGAATCCGGTGGCTTCAACTGCCTTGATATCTATTTTGATTTTTTTGAAAGTATAAAAATTTAAGGAATCCTCTATGATTGATTTTTCCATTTTTAAGGATTTAGAAAATGATGAAATTATCGGCTCAAATTCAATAGAACTGGATGGTGGATATTCGGGAATGTCCGATTTTGAAATCTTCTGGAATGAACTGTGAGGTGTTCTCTCTGAGAAAGCCAGTGCACAGCATGTCTGCTCTCCCATTACTGACCTGTAATCAGTAACTGCAGTGAAACCCATCTGTCTAAGATAGGATGCATAAGGTTCCCAGATAGAAATGTAGGTTGCATCTCCATCCAGGAATTTTTTAAGGCCTTCAGCAGGATTAGAAAAGGATATCTTCGGGAACACATCCTTTGAAAATGATCTTGCGGAAAGGAGGGACATTGAAGAGTTTTCTGATGTTAGCAGACCTTGGTTTTTTGAGCTCTCATTGAAAAATATGTATGAGCCACCAAAACCAAGGCCAAAGGATATCCTGAAATTTCTCCTAACTATGAAATTTGTTATAAGCGATACCAGGGGTGCGCAGCAAGCCTGGATAGTTCCAGAGTCCATATGCATGAACATGCGATCCGTGGAATTGTAAAAATGAATTTTCAATTCTATTTTATCAAGAATTTTCCTCAGCCATACTAAAACTGGAATATATTCACTTGATTTTAAGACTCCAATATGAAATGACTTTGAAGTTTTGTCTTTTTGAAGCATAACCCTCTTCGTTTTCCCCTCTCCATCCGTTCTTGTTATCTTGTTCTGGTCTTCCAGATATTTAAGAAGTTCAGACAGATAGGATTTAGAAATATTCAATCTGAACTGAATCTCTGACTGAGAAATGGGTTGCTGTTCATGGGAAAGCAGCTTGAGAATTTTCTTCAAGATTTCAGTCCTGTCGGCCATTTACAGATTGACAATATGACGTAGCCCCTATTAACTTTGGGAACTTTTGAATTATACCCTTCTACCTTTTTCCGTAAGAGTTTTAAGCACTTAATCATAAACCTATCAATAGAAATGCACCTTCTTGAGACGGAGAATGTAGGCGATCTTAACGGCCTTTTAGAGATCCTTGAGGATATTGGAGAAACAGTTGACATTGCAACACTTGATGACTCCCTTGATGAGGAGAGGACAATGTTGCTCAACTTATTGAATGATGCTGAAGGCCTTGGATTCATAGAGGTTACCAACGGGGATGTATCTCTTACTCAGCTCGGTAATAGATATCTAAAGGCAGACGTAGATGGACGGAAAAAAATCCTTAAGGAAGTGCTTGTTAAGATTGAACCATTCAACTCTGTGTTAAGCTCATTGAATGAAAAAGAAGAAATGAATATGGAGGACCTTCAAAACCTTATCAGTGAAATGTTCCCATCTGACAATCCTGAATCTACTATGAAGACTCTCCTAAACTGGGGAAGATATGCAAGAATCATAGACTACGACTCAGACGAGGATGAAGTAAGAAAGGTTCAATGATTATCATTTCATCTCGCTGTAAAAATTGTACCCAATTAGTTTTTTATAGGTAAATTCCATTTAGCAAAACTAGGTTTGACTCAATGGATTCTTATTATGACAGAAGTTTAACTAAGAGGCTTTCATGGCTCCAGAGATACACAGAGCCAATTTTTATTGGTATTCTGGTACTCTTATACTTGTTCCTTGCAAATTATTTCTCTTGGAGCATTACCTTTGGGACTGGAGCAGGTGGTATTTCAACCCTTCCTACCTCTGGTGGAAGCGATCCTTACTACAATTTCAGGATAATTCTATACATACTGCAGTACCATGTGCAACTCATACATGATCCGGCATTGGCTTATCCATTCGGATCAACTAACCCTAGAAACCCATTCTTTCACTGGTTAGTAGTCCTGGTTGCGGAAATTATGTCCGTCCACATGAACGTTCAGCTGGCAGCTTATTATGCATTCGAGGAACTGGATGCCGCAATGGGGGCACTTCTGATCATTCCGGTTTATTTAATTGCAAAGGAGGGATTCGGGAAGAAAGCCGGACTTATCGGTGCTTTCCTCTACACCATAATGCCCACTAACCTGTCAAGTGGAATTCTTTCCGGAGGGAGAATGCACACTCCAGAACTTATTTTCGCCTTTTTTGCAATTTACTTCATTCAGAAATCAATAAACTTATTTGAGAAAAAGAGACTATTTACTGGGTTCTCCGAAATAAGGCAGATCCCGGGAAGAGTTAAGCAGGCATATTCAGAAAACATGACTGCCACCATATATGCACTGATGGGGGGCGCTGCCCTAGGCGGACTCATGCTTGCCTGGCAGGGTTATGCATATATTGAAGCTATAATACTGATATACTTTGTTGTACAGTATCTTTTCAATGTAATTCTAAAGAGGCCCTCCGAGTATCTAACACTGATTCTAATACCATTCATACTTCTATCTTTTGCTATGGGCGCATATTACTATCAGGACATCGGCGAGGGGCCGGGATGGTATAACGCAGAACTGATGGTGGGTCTCCTGATTATTCTCTTCGGAGTTGTAATAAATGCAATTGGTAGGAGGCCATGGATACTTGTTTTTCCAATTCTTATAGTAGTTGCCGGCGCTGCAATCGTAGGTTCTGACATCTTTGCTCACAGCCTTTTCATAAGGTTAATAAGCGGAGATGGGTACTTTATTAAAACAAGGGTTTATGATACGATTGCAGAGGCCCAGGGGGTCACCTTATCTACTCTTGGCCAGTATATCGCTGGATTCGGTGTTGCCCCATTCTTCTTGGGTCTGGCTGGAGTCCTTATAATCATATATAGGGCATTCAGGGAAAAGTCGGATCAGATGCTCTATCTTCTTGTGTTTTCCCTAGTATCGATATATATGAGTTTTGCTGCGGTAAGGTTTAACATTACGGCAGCTCCGGCTTATGCAATACTCGGGGGCGCCCTGATCACTTACCTTATAAAGGTTGTCAGGCTTGACGAGCTTAAAAACAGGAAAAAGTCTGCATTCGCAACCTTCCGCTCCTCTGTAAAAGGTTCAATCAAGTGGACTCATGCCGTCTTTGCAGTTATTCTTGTTCTTATATTGATTGTTCCTTCCGGTCTGTCCCTGGTCTCTGCCGCTGTACCAGCAAATACTGCCTCTGCGGCCGGAAATGAATTTACCAATGCCCTGCCATCATTCCTAAGGACCAATAACACAAGTACACTTCTAGGTGAAACAGGATACGCTGTGGAAAATGCTTCCCAGCCTCTTGCACTGTCCTTTAAATGGCTTGCAAATCAGGATGCTCAATTACCACTGGCAGATAAACCTGCTTACCTTTCATGGTGGGATTATGGTTTCCAGGAACTTTACCAGGGTAAGCATCCTACGGTTGCAGATGATTTCCAGCAGGGTATTCCACAGGCTGGACAGGCTTTGCTTTCACTGAATGAAAGTCAGATAGTGGGCGATTTCATAGCCATATACCTGTCGGCAAATTTCCAGGATAATCATAATAATTTCAGCAATCAGGTAAAATCAATACTTGTATCCACTGTTGGGGAAAAGGAATATAATCTGCTTCTGGAAGCAAATCAGAACCCAGATGCCTTCAAATCGGATGTGTTATCAAATCCCTCTGTCTATGGGCAATATATAAGTGGAATAAGCTCTAGCAACACTTACTATGCTTTTGTTAAAGGAAATCTATCCTACAATTTCCCGATGTCAGTTCTGAATGATCTTGAGTCCTCCCTTTCCAAGGCTACAGGTTACAACATAGGCTACATGCAGATAGATCATAATCTTTTCCCATCCTCACCAACATCTCCTGGTATATTTTATGCACCAGCTTACCTAACTGACACCCCATCCTATGTATCTCCAGGTGGCAGCATCGTTCCTACTGAATACTATAATATTGAGGCAATCACAAGCAATGGATCATATCTCCTTAACGATCTTCCGAGCAGTGCATCACCAATTACTTATGACCTGCTATATAATTCATCATTCTACAACACTTCAATTTACAGATTCACGATTGGATATCCTGCATCTGCAATTGGGCAATCCGGTATTATTCCCGGACTGACAGCAGCAACTCAGAATCTGACTCCTATGCCGGCATGGAACATGAGCAATTTTGAACTTGTATATAGCGTGTCCCTTTACAATCCTCATAAGAACTATCAGAATTATCCTCAGGACTTTCAGGAGATTCCGATACAGGAAGCATACAAATATGAGCAGGAAGGAAAAGGCTTCGTTGAGTTGATACCTCCAGCAACCCAATTCCTGTCTGGGGCTGACCCAATAGTACAGTACTTCCCTGGTGCTACAGTTCAAGGAAAGGTTACAACAAGTTCTGGCATCCCAGTACCAGGTGTTCATGTAACTATCTTTGACCAGTATGGGATTCCTCATCAAACTGTCACAACAAATGCAAGTGGAGATTACTCTCTGGTTGGCCTTCCGGGAAATGATACAGTTTACTTCAGCACTGGAAACCTGAGCAGTCTTTATATGATTGGCGGGCACACTCTTGGTTATACCACTGTTAATGTATCCACAGCTCAGGCAGACAGGCAGACTACTGGATATAACTCTACAACAGGTCTTCCTAACTACTATATTACGGTTAATAAGAATGTAGGAAATTCTTATGCCAGCGGTTATGTATATAATCAATATCAGACACCATCTGGCTCCAGCAATACATCATCTATTCAGGATTCAAAGATACTGAGCGGAAATGTTATACTTACAAACAGCACATATAATTTGAAATTCAACACTTCGATCAATGATGGGTATTACAATGTAACTGCCCCTCCAATTTCCTATGATGTAAATGTTTACAGTGATGGCAAGCTGATGAGAAATGTTTCAGTGGTTAATGCAAACAGCACGGGCTCAAATAATCTTTACGTTAATTATGATGCAATATTAGTGAATGTGGATGCAGGAACAAGCACCTCCCAGAATGTTTCGCTTGTCGCCAGCCCTTCTACCAAAAACGCATATCAGGTAAAAGAGGATATGTCAACAAACGGAGCTGAAATTATCTGGGTAACTCCTGGAAATTACAGTGTTGGTGTAAACGAAACTGGTTTATCTTCATCTTCACAACAGGTATCCTTTAATGGTTGGGGCCAAAATAAAACCACATCGGTTGAACCACTTCCTGGTTTTAATCTAAACATTTCAATACCCGGGTATGAATCACGGCTTTACACCTATCTTCTTCCAGATGGGAACTTTTCAAACAGGATTAATATTTCATCCCAGGGAAGCTCGTTTTCCATGAATCTTCCAGCTGGAGTATATACCATTTACTCTCATGGCAATGGAATGGCTTATTTGGATAGTTTGATATTGAACCAGAGCAAAAGCATATCACTGAAATTGCTTCCTGCAAGCGAAGTTCAGCTTAACTCTTCAATCCCCGGTCACAGTTCGTTCTCAGGCTATTATGAAGTACTTTCCAGCACAGGCTTCATGCTCAATACCTACAACAATGACAGCTATTGGAATGTCTCATTGCCCCATGGCTTCTATACAATAAATGGGGTTGGGACTTATTCTGGAATAACATCTTCAACATCTAAGCAAGTTAGCCTCAATACCATGCTAAGGGAAAATCTCGTTTTGAACTATAATGACTCTCAATCCTCACTGATCTATAACGATCAGGTCTCATCGTCTTACAGTTCAGGCTCCGCCGTTACCGGTGGTGTCCTAGTTTTCTACTCATTCGGAACCCCAGTAAGTTTTGGGGCAGTATCATCGACAGGCTCATCCGTTCAATATATACCTGATATCTACAATGACCTAACTGCTCATTACATATCTCCATCATATGAGAATGCAACTTCCGATGTCAGTACAGGTTCTACAACTGATATTGGAGCCGAACCGCATACTGTAAAGCAGCAGTTCTTCTTTTCAAATCAAAATGGAATTCCTATAAACGGTTCTCTTTTAATGGATGGCTTAAATGGAAACTATAAATTTTCAATTTCGAACGGGCTAGCTCAGGTTTCGGTACCTGTTGGCTTTTATCACCTTGCTATAAGCTCTACATCATATTATGTGCGCCCTCTGACTAATTACGCAAACCTGAAGCAGCAAACAAACACTATGCATATGGAGGCTATGACCTATGCAGATCTGAATGTATCAAGTTCTTCAGATGCTTATCTATATAACAGTAACGGAACTATAATCAGCAATATTTCCCATGTTCCAACAGGAACCTATGATCTATATGCTGTTAACAGCGCTGGTGGGCTTAACCTTACTACTATAAACCTGACATCGAACACCACCCTTTCCCCTGTATATTTGCCCTCATACACAGTAAACCTTTCCAACTCATTATCAATGACAGGTGGAGAATATTTCTTAAACAGCACAAACTACAACATCCCAACCACATCTACTAATGTCAATGTTTTCAGCGGAAAATACAGTATCACCTATTCTGGAAGGATTTCCAACTCCACTGGCTCATATAATATTAGAGGAACAAGTAATTACGATGTTTCAGGGCCAATTTCTGCCAATGTTAGCGTAAAGCCACATGACGTCACCGCCAGCGTAAGCGGTTATGCTTCTGTTGCTTCCTCGCACTCCGCTGACGTAACTGTTTTAATTCTGAACAACAGAGGAACTGTTGAGGCAAAGGGCATCACAAATTCAACAGGGTACTTTTCAATAAGCAATGTGAATACAGGAAACATTACAATTTATGCCATTCAAAACTCTACTTCATCAGCTTTCTTTGGGCCTGCTAAAATTCCAGGATTCGGCAACCTCAGCGGTCTAAACATAACTTTGAGTAAATCTGTCAAGGTATCAGTAGGTGTCAACATAGGTTCAAAGATGGTTGCGTTGCCAGTTAATATAACATCAGGCTCCGCCCTATATGTTGTGAACTCTACAACCCCTTCATTCGTACTTCCAGTTGGGAATTACACATTCTCAGCCTCTGAATCTCTAATGGAAACTATGCCCAATGGCACTGCTTCCAGCGTCTTATTCAGTAGTAGCAAGACCATGGATATTAATGCCAGCAGTCATATTCCAATTACCCTTGAGAAAATTGCAGTCTACAGCTTCGCCTCAAACCTGACAAGCGCATCTGTCAATTCTACAGTCGGGCAGTCCTTTGTATACGACTTTTCACTCAAGAATAATGGCAACTCAGCTGAGAACGTAACCCTGTCCAGCCCATCTTCTGCATGGACTGAGGTATTCAACCAGTCGCGGCTCTTCATGATGCCTGGGTCAAAAGTGAATATTAGCGTTAACATAACGCAGAACTCACTGGAACCCGCTGGAAAGTACTACATACCTGTAAAAGTGAATTATGTTTCAGGCAGCTCTGATGTATACCTCCCAGTAAACATAACTTCTGTAAAATCTTATAAGGTGGAGATCCTTCCTGATCTGTTCACCAATAACAGTGATTACGTAGTGCCAGTCAAGATAATCAACACCGGATCATTGTCTGATACAATCTCCATTTCAATCAACACCTCACAGAGCCTTTCTTATGGGTGGAACTCAACTTTGCAGAATTTCTCATCAAGCCAGGGAAATATAAACCTGGGATTCAATAAGACAGATATCATATATGTGCAATTCTCAGTTAACAGCACCCATTTCCTCAAGACGTTTAAGACGACGCTCAATACTGTCAGTAGCAATCTTAATTTCAGCAAGACAATTACGGTTTCAGTTACAACAAAAACAAGTGTAACTTCTGTTTCATCCAGTGGTCGTGGAATCATTCCAAATTATGTAGAAGACCCTTTCTTCACGCTTGAAATTGGAATTATAATCATAGTGGTGGCGGTTGTAGGTGGGCTGATAACGGTTGCTTTCAGAGGTAGAAGAAGATGAAGGCAAAATCTGGAATAATTATAGTCATTTTCTTCGTAGTCTTCTCTATGACTTTAGCAATACCGGGTTCCTTCGCACAGTCACATCCTACATTTGCTGAGACCGTAACTCCTTCTAGCGGGTTTGTGGGGACTAATCAGACATTCTTTGTAAATGTCACAGACGTCACCGGCTATACTAACTACTCTGTTGAAGTGTATGTTTCAGGGAATAATCTGACTGGGATGAGCCCAAACACCTCCTATAAACAGTCAAACGGCGACAACAGGACCTTCAGCATAGAATTCACTGCACCTACTACTGCCCAGAATGTACGTATACAGGTTATAAGTCTGGGAGAATATGAAGGGACAGAAACATCAGCAAGTCAGATTGTGACTGTTCAGGTAGTGAATACAATAAATCTATCTGCAAATATTACAAATCCGACCAGCGTTACAATACGAAACCTTACGGTGAATTTTGAACTAAATGGCAATGTAGTTGGGACAAGAACAATCGCGAATATTTCGTCAGGACAGACATTAACAGTCAACTACACATATGTTCCGAATCCAACTCTTTTCAAGTCCGGGGAATATACAATGCAGATTACAACCAACAACCCGGTGGTTCAGTCTTCCACAGTTACCGGAAAGGAATACAGGTTCTATTATGGTACCCCACCCAATTACAACTGGATTCTTTATGTTGCAGGAGTAGTTGTCATATTCATGGTATTCCTTGCATTTACAGCTGGCAGGAGAGGTGGAGGCAGCACTGGCCTACCTGCACCGAAATGGAGACGATAAATCAAATAGAAATATCTTAATTAACTCAAAACTTTTCTTATTGTGAGGAATTCCCTTTCGATAGCAGTTCTCCTACCACCCCTGTCCTTTTTTCCTCCATTGGGATTGCTATGAACCTTTACATTTGCTATCCTGGCAGCCGAGAGGGCATTGTCATGAATCTTATGTGGGAAACTTGTATTCTTCTCGTCAACAATATAAATTGTGCTCCCAAGTCCCTTTATTGACTCCATGATCAATTTTCTGTTGGGCATGTCACCATTACCAATCTTTATTATTGATTTTCTGTATGAATATGACGAAAGAATGGACCCGATGTCTCCACGGACCCTTACAAGTGTGGGGCACTCATAAGCCTCTATTAGTATACCATCCCCGAAAACTGCAATTCCAGGATATGGGCCGGGATCAATTCCAATGACAAGATTTTCAAATTCAACCTTGTCCAGCAATCGAGGTATGGACTTCCTCAGTGCCATTAGAGGGTCCTGGGCTGCTACTTTAATATCAGGCACAACAGCATCTTCAGGCTTTGAAAGTATGGCCACAACATCAGGGGGAACAACATCAGGACGCTCCAGGCTCATGAAAGGAATCTTCCACACTTTCAGAATCTCAATTGCTTCATGATAAAACCTGAAATCATAAGTGTATATCCCTAACCTGGGCATTCACTATATGAATTAAGCATTGATTTAAATCTTTTCCTATTCGACCGCTAAAAGTAAGTTTTCAGTCACTGCTCAACCTGAAATGGGGCAACCTTTCCAATCTGGTCCGCAACCATTCTGTTCACTATCTCTACGAACTGCTTCTCTTTGCCTCGCGGTATGACTGCTCCAGCAGCTATATCATGTCCTCCTCCGGAGCCACCAACCTCTGCGGAGGCTGCACCCATTATTTTGGAGAGGTTCAGCCCTTTTCTCACCAGCTGCCTTGGGCCTCTGGATGAAACTTTCGTATCATATGCACCAACGTTGAACCCAATCACAGGTTTATCCTGTTTTAGAAGGTATAGCATGAGAACGCCCCCTATTGCACCGGCCATCTCAGATTCAGGGGCGTAAAAATATCTGATTGCACTCTCCTCATATACATCCTTGAGAGTTCTGTATGTGTATTCTATGAGTTTGGTCTTGAATATTCTCCAGTTGTTCAGCACTTCATTCTTCACTGATTGCTGCCCAAGGAAATAAATAACTGGGAGGCTGTTCTGGCCAACCTTTGCGTTTCCGTCCACAATACTGGAGATCTCCTTTGCTGAGAAATCCATACCCTCGAAAAACGACAAATCATTTTCCAGATATCTGAGGGCCTCAATGCCAGCGTTCTGTGAAATAAGCCGCAGGGAGAGTGATACAGTAAGTGTTCTTTTCTCATCCTCTGTAAGGGAACTTATGTGTTTCCTTGGGTCTATCCCCTGTCCTGTTAGAAATTCCTCTGTGGCTTCCGGCTTACCAGTAAGGTCAAGAAAGAATGGGTCGGTTGAATATGTAATCCCATCTAGGAGATCGGTCCCTTCGAGATTCAGCGTCCTTATCCTCTTAACATTTTTCCCATATTCTCGCACAAGCACTTCATTAAGTTCAGAGAAACCCCCTATATCCTGTTTATCTGCTATGGCACCAGCCATCATGAAAGGAATAAGGTCTGAGTTCTTCTCATCAAGTGCAAGGGCCATAAGAAATGCCATGGTTGAGCCACAGGCACCTCTTGTCCCATCAATTCCAAAGTCCCTGGCATTTATGTTTATTCCAGGGAACTTTCCAGGGGTGTAAAAATGGTGGTCTAGGATTATCACATTCTTGAAATCCTCTATGAATCTGCTCTGATCTGATCCGGCATCTACAATTACAGTGAGCATATCTGGAAATTCACCCACGCGTGAATGGAAGGCAGAACCCTCAAGATTCTTTATGTATCCTAAATGAAAACGCTTTCCGAGCCTCTTCAGGGCAGTTGTAAGTATGATTGCGCTGTTTCCGCCATCTCCATCATAGTGTGCAAGGACCCGGATGAATTGTTCCTGCCTTATCTTTTCAGCAGCCTCGTTAAGGAGAGAGTAAAATTTTCTGTCAATAAGATCTTTCAGCATATCAGAGAACCCTGGACAGGTTCCATTCTTTTGACAGGCTCCCGCGTCTCTTGTAATACCTCACAAGCCTGAGTATTTTTGACATCAGTAATGCCTGGCCCCTGATGTTTCCAGAATCGTTGCGGTTCAGCTGTATGTGTCTGGATACGTTCTTGTATTTCTTTATCAGGTTCATTAAATCTTCAGGAACTGCATCAGAAAGATTGTTGTCGTGAAGGATCTGTCCTATCTTCTTTCCAACTACCGATTTTGTTCCGGGAATACCGTACTGGTCCCGCAGTTTGATGCCAATCATGGACATTGTTGCCCCACCTTTCTTCAGGTCAACTACTGTCTTCTCCAGCTCCTCGCTGGAAAGTTCGACCCAGTCAGGTTTTGATTCTGAATATATTCTGGTTGATTTCCCCTTGCCTCTCTTTCTGGTATGCATTCGTGCCATATTTTGACCTTAATCCGTACCTGAATCGGTTACGTATTAATTTATTTTGCCGGTAACTCTTATAATGATCTTCAGGACAACATCCCCTGATCCCTTTCGTACTGGCATATTGCCTCCATCGCCACTGACCAGATTGTGAGTTCATCTTTGAATATTTTTACTCCTTTGTATTTTCCATATACACTGGTATGGAAATCACCTTCGGAAAACCCCCCAATTATAACAGTGCATTCCTCAGATCCATGGGAAGATTGATTCTTGAAGAGTTCTGTAATCTTTTTTTCTGTCCCGGAGGGAGAAAGCAATATTTTCTCCGATTCCCCAAGTTTGGTTTCAAGGAATTCAAGGGCATCTGATTTCCTGGTGGCCATGAGCTTTTGCCCCTCAGGCCCCACTGAACCTTTTCTGAAAAGGTCTTCAATAAGTCCGACAAACCTGTTGTAAGATTTTGGAATGCGTGTATCCGGTCGCACCTCAATAACGAGGTCATTCTTCGTATGAATGTATATTCTCAGACCCCCACGGAGATTCAGTATGCTTGACTGAGCTACCTGCAGGAAGTGATAAAATATGTCCGGCCTTCCCATTCTGTTGGATTGACCGGGAAAGTACCGTTCAATGGCTGCATGAAGGAAATTTGAATCCAGCAGTATTTCCCTTGCAGGTTTTCCTCTTTCCTTGGCATATTTTCTTACAGCATAATCTTCAAGCATATTTTCAGGTATAGTCTCCAGTTCAGAATCTATGAGGACAATATTGAGCATGCAGATGGATGTATAACAATTAAAATACTCTTTCTCACTAATTAAGCCCAACAGTGGTTTAATGTCTGGGCTTAAGAAAGGACTTATTGAAATTTACACAGGCGATGGAAAAGGAAAGACAACTGCTGCTTTTGGGCTGGCGTTCAGAGCACTTGGCTGGGGCATGAAGGTCTACATTTTGCAGTTCATGAAGCTAGGAACCTACGGCGAAAACAGGATGTCCAGGAAAATGGATGGGAATTTGGAGGTTGACTATGTTGGTATGCCTTATTTCATTGGGTGGGAAGACGAGGTACCTGAGTCTGATATAAAGAGGGTAAAGAACCTGGTACTATGCAAAAGAGGGGTTCCACCTGCAGAGTACAGAGAAAAAGTCCAGTCCTACATGAGGAATCTGATGGAAAACTGGGATAAAGGAGAGAGGGACATTGTAATTCTTGACGAGGTGAATGTGGCACTGTATTATGGCCTTATAGATATGGAGCAGGTCATGTACCTTATCGACAGAAAACCGGAGAATGTTGAGCTTGTTTTCACGGGCCGAAGAATTCCAGAGGAAATTACAGAAAGGGCTGATCTGGTTACTGAGATGAAGGAAATAAGGCATCCTTATTCAGCGGGAGTGTCTGCCAGGAGAGGTGTTGACTTCTGAATCACGAAAATGAAGGAGGAATATCCGGGACAATTGTTGTGGCCGGACCAGGTACGGGAAAAACGCAAAGCATAGTGGATTCAATTGAAAGGCTGCTGGAATCTGGGGTGAAGGGAGAAGAGATTGGCTGCACAACTTTTACAAATAAGGCGGCAGAGATGATGGGCGCAAGGCTTCTAAAGATTTCAGAGAAAGACCCCCAAAAGAGGGATCAGGTTTCCAGGATACAGGTTGGAACGGTACACTCCCTCTCTATTCAGCTGGATCAGGATGATGAATCATCACCTGATATTGTTCCCACTGAGATATTGAGGATGATCATATACAGGGAGTTCAGAAAACTTAAAACATTTGACTATTCAGACTCATACATAGTGGAGAATCTTATTCCAAGGGCAGAAAATGCTTTGAGGTACATCAAAAGTTATGGAATCCTCCCGGAAGACATAGACGAGAGAAAAACCTTGCAATTCATGAACGATTCGCAAACTGGCAGCAGTAAACTCAGCCCAGAGCAGATGGAGAGGCTTGTTCATGATTTTATCCATGTATACAGGGAATACGAGATGTTCAAGAATGAAAGTGAAGGGAGAATGGATTACAATGATATACTGTTCAGGGCAATGAAATCCCCGCTTAAGAAATTCAGATACCTATTTGTGGACGAGTTCCAGGATCTGAGCCGCCTTCAGGTTGCGATAATAGAGAGGATGGGGGAGAAAATTTACTGTGTAGGGGATAGAAAACAGTCGATATTTGGGTTCCAGGGTGGGAGCCTTCATTCATTTCGCTCATACCTGAAAAGCAGCTCATTCGAGAAAAAAGAGCTGATAGAGCACCACAGATGCACACCTGAGATACTTGCTTATGCCTCAGAATATCTCTCAGGGAATACTGAGGAATCGGATCTTATTGATGAGATCAATTCACTTGTCTGCTTGAATGACCATGGTGAAAAAGTAAGGGTTATTGCCACTGATGACACAATAGCTCTGGCATCGGACATTGCCAGAAGATTCAAAGAAGATGCCAGACCCGGGACTCTTGGTATACTTGCAAGGAGCAACAGTACTGTATACGAGATTTCCCAGCGGTTACGTGAAATGAAAATAGACCACTTCAGCTCGGTTTCAGCTGGCCAGGAATCTGGAGCATCATCAGAGATAATCTCCTTTCTAAAGGGTCTGGCATATGCCACCCCCCAAACTGTGTCAGAGGCAATTCTCACTCCTTTCTCAGGCCTTAGCCTCGGAAAAGCGTCAGAGATAATACGTTCGCTTGAAAAGAACCCTGATCTTTCAATAATTCCCGATTCTCTTTTCAGGACTCTTCTATCACGAAACAATGGCGTTGAGGTGCTACAGGAGGCCTTTGAGAAACTAATAATTCCTGCCTCAATATCGCTGGGTCAGCCCTATTATAACTGTGCAGTAAAGTACAGGGACCTTACTTCCCAATTCATTTCGGATCTTGGCAGTATGAGTGTTGATGATTATTTTACGTTCCTGAGACTTGCCTCCATGGATTCTGAAGTTGATCCCGCAATAATGACCATCAACGTAATGACTGTTCACAAAGCGAAAGGTCTGGAGTTTGACAGTGTCCTTTATGTTCCCTCAAATCCTGCAAGCCAGTCTTATTTTGACAGGCTTGCAACTGCCATAGTTTATTCATCAACCGGAATAGATGTGGAGAAAGACTTAAGGGAAGAGGGCCTGAGAATCGATTACGTAGCTTTTACCAGAGCTAAGAAAGAGCTGACTGTGCTTTGCCGTGACCAGAAAATGCTGACAAAATATTCACTTGGCAATTCTGAAGTCTCCATCGTAGAATCAGAGCCTGTGAAACCTTCCAGAGATATTCCGGAGACTAGGAACCAGGAAGCATACATGCTGTTCCTGAACGGCAAATACGAAGAGGCAAAGCAAGCACTGGCTCCTGCCAGAGAGAGCTGGATCGCAAAGGCAATCAGATCATATTTCAAGAACCTTACAAGGATCTCATACAGCCTCATTTCAGGGCTTGAGGATCCAATGGATTTTTTGAAAAATAGAATCCTGAACCTTGGTGTGAAGGGAGAAAGAGTTAATCTTGGCCTGGAGTTTCATCAGCTTGTTTCCAGATACAAAGATGGAATAGTACCAGACAAGGTTTCCATTGAAATTGACCATATGTTGACCAATTACAGGATGATTCTGGGGCAGATTACTTCAATGGGGTATTCCCAGCTGCCAAATGCAACTGAAGTATCCTTCCAGGTAATGCTTGAGGATATTCTGCCTGGCTCAAATCCGGAGAGAAACATAACCGTAACCGGAGCTATGGATGCAATTTTCAAGTCCAAATCGGATGATTCCCTTCTGGTGATAGATTACAAGACATCTCGCTCTGAAGCCAACAATTCTGAATATTTCCAGCAGCTTTACTTTTACGCAAAGGTCATTGGCGCTATGGAAGAATGGAAATCATCAAAGGTAACTGTTGGGGTTGCATACGTGAATCTTCAGGACGGAATATCCACAGGCAGCCCGCCAAAATTTGACCTGAAGGTAAGGGATGGCAAGAAAATCACTACTGACAGAACACCTTCAAGGATAAAGTCTCTGATGGAGTACATCGATAAACCGGAACTGTTTATTGAAAATGTCCTTGCCAGTGCAGAAATGCGTGATTCCCTGGACAGGAGAATTGTCTCCGATCTTTCAACTTAAAAGCATTTTTGGCTTCTGATCACCTGAGGAAAAGGCCGATCGAACCTCCGCTGTCTTAAGGTAGATAAAGAAAGATGCCAACATCGCACCTATCATCAGAAAACCGGTTACCTCTATTAAAGGGCCTGCGCCAGTGATATTTACAAGCAAAGTGAACATAGAAAGCAGAACCAACCGGGATATGTTGCTAAGCAGTGTGATAGATGCAAAGAACCGTCCCGAATCGGATGGCTTTACATGGTTCATAATCAGTGTATTTCTGGAAATCCTGTTTCCCGGGTTACCTATGCCATGGGCACTCTGAAAGGCAAGAAAAAAAGCAAAATCAGGTGAAAATGGGATAAGAAAAGTCCCGAAAGAGAAGAGTGCCATGAACAGGTAACAGTGCTTTAACCCGAATTTTATGGGTGTCAGAGAAAGGGCCACTCCTGTCAGGCTTCCGAATACCGCATATGTCATTTCAGAAAGGGAAATGGAGGAAGAATTTCCTTTGAGAGCATCCACGATGAAAATTGGCTTAAGCAGGTTTCCCAGAGTTATAATAATGAAGGTAAAGTTCAGAAGATAGAAGAATATTACAACTTTATAATGCGATCTCATAAATGAGAGTGTGCCCTGTGCTTTTTTCTCGTTGCTGAAGAATTGAGAAGGTGCATAATTTTCCCTTATTCCATGCAGAAGCAATAATGGAACAAGAATTGCCATGGCTGATATTACAAGCGAATATCTTACTCCAATATACAGGATTGCTGGTATTGCAGAAGATGCACCTATGAAGGATGGGAGTTGCCCTGAGATCTCAGAGAGAGCATTGCTTCTCCCATAGAGGTTCCGGTCAGTTATGGTTTGTTGAAATGCCCTCATGACCGAAAAGAAGGCACCTCCGGAAAAGTCAAGAAATACAAACAAAGCAGGAATCAGAATCTCTTTGCTTTCAGGATATAATGTCCAGATTGAAAAAGCAACCATCAGGGAGGCAACCCATGAAAACAGGATCATGAAAATGATAGCTTTTCTATGGTGATAATCGATTATTCTCCCAAGGAATGGATCAAATCCTATTCCAAGGAGAAGTGCCGATACCATGACAATACCAAGGGTTATCCTTCCTCCAGAAGTTGCGCTAAGGTAGAAAAGGGAATATATTTCAAAGGGCCCAAAAGAGGACAGGGCTATTATCTTTGCAACATTGAATCTCAGAAGATTATATCTGTCGCTTGAGGTAGAGACTTTCTTTTCTTTGATGTTCATGAATTTGGATACAATTGGAGTTAATCCATTTTAGATATTATAAAGTTTATAAAGTGTGCATTCAGTAAAATATATTTTGAATACTGGCATGGCAAGACATGGACACACGGTCCACAATTCAGCTCATACTTCAGAGGGAACCGGATCTGACTATTCAGGAAATAGCTGACAGAATAGGAATATCCAAGATGGCAGTCTTCAAGCATATAGAATTCCTTGAGAATGCAGGGGTTCTTGAAAGGAAAGTGGAGAAAGGGAGAGTGGGGCGACCCTTTTACAGGTTTCGCCTTTCTGAAACAAACAGCAACCAGCTGGTAAACTCTGACAGTTTCATGCTCCAGGCCCTTCTTGATTATCTCTCGGATAATGGAAATGAGGAGATACTCAACTCCTTTCTCAGGGAAAGGCAGAAGAAGACAATTGGAAGATATCTGGAAGTACTCCGGAATACAAAGGGAAATGACAGGATCACGAAGCTGGCTTCCCTGAGGAAATCCGACAACTATTTTCCGGAGCTGCGGCAGGTAGATGAGTCCACTTCAGAGCTACTGGAGCTGAACTGCCCAGTCCTTAAGGTGGCAATGAGAAATGGCTATGCATGCACTCTTGAAAACGAACTGTTCTCCAGGGTTCTGGATGCAGATGTTGAGTCCAAGCACAAAAAGATCAATGGAATGGGCGCCTGCAAATTCATCATAAGGGCCAGGAAGCATGATCCTTAGGCCATTCCACGCTGAATGAAATACAGGTTCCTGAAAAGTCCATCCTCTGCAACTAGATGGCTGAAATCACCCTCCTGGACAAGTGATCCATTTTCCAGAACCATTATGCGGTCCACAAGACTGATCAGGGAGAATCTGTGCGTTATCAATATAAGTGTCCGATCCTGCATGAATGACTTTAAGGCATCTATTATTCTGGCTTCAGCGCCAGGATCGATCTGGGCAGTAGCCTCGTCAAGTATCAGGATCTGAGGATCCCGGATGAAAGCTCTGAGAAGTGATATTGCCTGTCTCTGCCCTTCAGAGAGGTTTCTTCCCATTTCACCGACCTGTGTCTCAATTCCATCCGGGAGTGTGTCAAATATCTCCTCAAGCCCGTACCTCTTAATTGCATCCATGATTTCACCACTATCTATTCCCGGTTTAGAAAATGCAATATTTTCTATTACGGATCCACGGAAAAGGAAAGGTTCCTGAAGTACAGGAGCTATCAGATTTCTGTATGAGGCCGTGTTTAAATTGTTGAAGTCTGTCCCATCAATAGAAATGCTCCCTTCCGATATATTAACGAATTTCATAAGGACATTTGATAATGTTGTCTTTCCGGCTCCTGTATGGCCCACAATAGCTACCTTTTCACCTCTCCTGATACTGAAATTCACATTTCTAAGTGCCCATTTTCTGCCGTATTTGACGCCTATGTCCCTCGCTACTATGCGATCCCTGAGCATTATCCTGTCACCATTTTCCAGATTGTCCTTCTGTGGCTCCGTGTCGATGATTCCGAAAATCCTTATCAGGGCAACCATTGAGGACTGGTAAGAGTTATAGAGCTGCGAGAGCTGTGTAACCGGATCAAAGAACTCCTGCACATAAACCACAAATGCGACAAGAACGCCAATTGACGCAACTCCAAGAACAATCTCCCTTGCACCTGCCACCAAAACAATGAATATTCCAAGTGCCTCAAGAACCCTGAGTATTGCCCCGTATGTTGACGAGAGCCTTGCAGCCCTTATATTTGCGATGAAGTTGTCCCTGTTAAGATTGTCAAACCTGCTGTCCACGTATCCTTCGACGTTGAATCCCTTTATTGTATGCACCAGTGAAAGGTTCTCTGCCACACTGCCTGTGATGGCTGCTATTGTCCTTCTGGTTCTTAGGTAAAGTTTTCTCACCCTGCCCTGTATTGAAAAGGAGAAAAGGAAGATCACAGGTATTATGATAAGGCTGTAAAGTGTGAGGGAAAAATCTAGATAAAACATAAATGATACAGCCACAATTATGGTGGATATACCTGAAACCACCTGAGGAAGCTGAAACGTAAGGAATTCGCTCAATGCTTCCCCGTCATTGGTAATTCTGCTTATCAGGTATCCCGTCTTTACTGTGTTGTAGAAATCCATTGGAACTCTCTGCAGGTTCATGAAGGCCCTGTCCCTCATGCTCTTTATCTGCCCCTGGGCCAGTTTTGTTGATGTTATAGTTCTGATCCTGTTTGAGAAAAACTGAGTCAGATAGAACAGAAAGAATAGAATTGAGAATATAGCTATTGTAAGGAGGTCCTTTGCAAGGATCCCTCCAACCACTTCATCAAGTGCAAATGGATAAAGCGCAGAAGCAGCTGCAGTGATCACTATGCTGATTGTGAGAAGTGTCGCATCCCTTCTGTTTGAGAACATCTCCTTAATCATTCTCAGAAAAGGGCGGGAACCCTTTGCCTGCTTTATGAGAAGATCTTCGCTTTCCTCATAGGTCGGCGGCATTTCAGGTACCTCCAGTCTCAGGCATTCTGAGCCCTATAATGCCTGCAATCTGTGATCTGTCATTTACCTCCTCCGTTGTACCTGAAGAGATCAGTATGATTCGATCAGAGAAAGCAAGTGCTGATTCCCGGTGGCTTACCACCAGTGTGATGCTTCCCGGGATGGATCTTCTTATATTCTTGTATAGCCGGAGCTCTGTATCAGCATCCACGCTGGATGTTGCATCATCGAGTATCAGGATATACGGTTTCCTGATGAGGGCCCTGGCAATCGCAACCCTCTGCCTCTGCCCTCCTGATAGCGTTATCCCCCGTTCTCCCACTATGGAATCATATCCGTCCGGCAGGGAGTCAATGAAATCCGAGATACAGGCCATTTGTGCTGCCTCCCGTATCTCTTCGATTGTATAATCTCCGCCAAAGCTTATATTCTCTCTTACTGAACCTGAAAGAAGGGAGATCTCCTGATATACTGTACTGACATTGTTTCTCAGTATGGGAAGAGGAATACGGTCAATAGGCTCTGATCCTACAGTTATATCGCCAGACGAAGGTTCATAAAACCTCGAAATTAGATTTACAAGTGTGGTTTTTCCTGCGCCAGTCTTCCCAGTAATGCCAACAAACTCACCCTTCTCGAATCTGAGATTCACATCTGTGAGTATCTTCTTTCCATTCCTCTCAAAATCAACATTCCTGAATTCAAGATCACCTTCAGGGAACGCGCCTCCAGATTCCTGAAGGTCCTCATTTTCGTATTCATCAAGTATCACTGACATCCTTCCTATGCCAGCTGAAGCATTCTCTGAGAACACAATCATTCGGCCCAGCATGCTGACAGGTGCACTCATCTGGCTGAATATGTTCAACGCAGCCACAAGTGGTCCAACTGCTGCTCCACTGATAAAATCCAGATACCCTCCTGCGGCAAGTATAACGGAAGCAGAGGCGCTGACAACAAGCGGCATCAGGTTGTTGTAAAACCCTCTAAGGCGTGCCACAGTGTTGTACTCTTCGAAATATGCGTCAGTGGTTCCTGTAAATTTTCCAGATTCCCTGTCTTCTGCCTGGTAGCTTCTTACAACCCTCTGCCCAACTATGTTTTCCTGGATCTCTTCATTCATTCTTCCGTAATGTGCCCTGATGGTTCTCCAGTGCCCCCTCTGTTTTCTCTGAAAAACCATCCCTATGTATACAAGGACTGGAACTGTAACAAGAAATGTGACTGAAAATATCGGGTTTATTGTATACAGAAGATAAAGGCTGATACCGATCATGAAAAATGTCGGTATCAGCTGGGATAAGGTGATCATAACAAAATTCCGGGTTGCCTCTATATCCATTGTCAGCCTGGACAGGAGGTCCCCGGAAGTCTGCTTCTCAAAGAATCTGCTGTTCTTCCTTATAACATTGCCCATCAGCTTTTTTCTAAGGTTGTAAGAATAGAACTGGCTTGTGTACTGCGCACCATAACTGACAAAAAACTGGAGAAATCCCGAAAGTGCAGATACTGCTATGATAAGATACCCATAATGTATCAAAGATGAAACGTTGGAGCCCTCAATCGAAGTAACTGAATCCCCTATGTATATTGGAATGAGAAGCCTGGCATATGTAGATACCAGTGCCAATGCAATTATCACTCCTATTATGAATTTCTTGTTCTTTAGGAACGAAAGAGAAAAAGTCAGGGGATAAAATGGCCCCGATAACACTTTCAACCTTTTCCTGATTGATATCATATTTCTTCCAGTTTACCGGCTTGAATTCCCCCAACTTATTTTATGTTTAGGTAAAAATTCATGGAAGGTTTTCTAATTTCCATATTATTTTCCACACAAATGTTAAAACACATCTTCTTTAAAAAAAATAGAACTATTTTACCAGATTACTTACAGAATCATGCCTCATTTTCTTCTATTTATCATAACATATTGATAGCTCGTGCTATCAATTTATGATCTTCAAAGTATGTACATTATACGCAAAACATGCAAACATG
>JAMCPQ010000002.1 GCA_023379825.1 Thermoplasmatota archaeon
GCTTTGACAAATTTTTGAAAAGAATTTTAGTCAAAATTAGTTAAATTATACTTCTGAATACCAAATGCGCATGACAGAATTGCCTCTTTACAGAATCCTGAAGGATGAGACCAGGCAGAAGATAATCAGATTAATCGGAGATATGGGTAATTCCTCTTACACGGACATACTTACACAACTAAACCTCAGCACTGGAAAGCTCAACTACCACCTTAAGATTCTGGCTCCTTTCCTTCTAAAGAGCGGTGATGGATATTCTTTAAGTGAAATGGGTGAAAGCGCTTATTCCAATTTAACGAAGTCCCATACGATTCAGAATGGTAATGACAGGTTTTACAGGTCCCTATCATGGGTGCTTGTTCCTTTGTCCTTAATTTTCATCTTAGTGTCAAATATTTATATCCAGATTTCCGGGATGGCAATATTGTTTGCTGGAATTTTCTTCTATTTCAACTCAGGCACCACGAAAATGCGAACCTGGGAACTACTAGTTGTTTTATCCATAGGACTGGTAGCCGGCTCATTTGGGGCACTTACTCAAATGGTGGTTTACTATCCGAGCAGGTTCACTCTTGGAGTACCGTACTCACATTTGATTACCTCCATTTATTCAATTGTATATTTTGCTACTTTTGTGGCCTGGGCTCTTACAACTACTGGAAGATGGATCCTGACAGTTCTAGTAATGTCCTCAATTTCACTATTCTTTTTTGCGACCTTGATTTATTCTGCATACCACCCGTTTGGATCTTACACAGGGTGGACCACTTTGGGAGTTGTTTTCCCCATACCGTCAATATTCTTGATTATGACAGCATTATCAGAAGCTGTTATTATGTTAAATGCTCGATCATTGAAAATAAGCAGCAGTTAGGTTAACAGGATAATTGTAAAATGAGAGTTTAAATCAGATTCCATAAAATTGTGGTTTAGACAACACATTTGAATATTTACATGGTTTAAGAGAATAGAGGAGAAAAGTAAGGAAATAATCAAGAAGTGGAAAGAAAAGGGATGCCCAGAGCTGCCTGAAGATCTAGCGGAAATATCAATAAATGAATGTGAGTAGTGTGAATTCTATCCATTCTAAGGTTATAATTTCATTTATTGACAACATAGATCTCATTTATGAAAGGGCATTGTAAAACTTAGAACATAATGGTTAGATTGTTACATCGCCTTTGGATATCCTGGAATTAAAAACTGTTCTTTCTCGAACATCAGGGTCTGCCTGTTTTCATTACTATGACTGAATTGACGATTACCACAGGTTTATTACTACTTTATCATATAATATGGATTCTTACTTCCATCTGACAGATCATATACTATCCTGTTTGAGCTGTCCATTGCCTCCATTGCCTTGTCTCTGTCCATTGACGTTCCCTTCTTTCCCTTCCAGTAAAGGTCGTACGTGTTCATCAGGAACTTAGGGAACTTCAGGAAATCCCTGATATAGGAAGGCATCATCTTCAGAATGAAGTTCATTGCATTATCCACAAGCTCCTTCTTCCTGCCTGTGTTCTTTATATTCTTTATTTTACCCCGGAAAAACTTGTAAATATAGAAACTGTATGATGCGTAAAACTGGGCCAGGTGATCGAGAACTGGACCAGTTCTGGTCTTCATTACAGGAGTGAGGACATCATACCTGTCCCAGTCCATGGTGAATAGGGATTTCTCATTCATGGCCTCATTGAATACCCTGGTCCCTGGAAGTGGAGTGTATATTGAGAACTGAACAGCATCTGCACCTGCCCTTGCCAGAGCACGTGAAAACCTAATTGTGGAAATTATGTCTCTGAGTCTTTCATATGGGGCCCCGATCATCATTCCAACAAGCACAACGATCCCATTCTCTGATAGTATCCTTACAGCGTCAACCGACTGTGGGGTAAACTCCCCTTTGTGCATTTTCTTAAGTATTTCCTCGCTTCCAGACTCAACCCCAAGGAAAGAGATGGACATGCCCGCCTGTGCTGCAAGCCTAATCACTTCAGGATTCCTTGCAGTAACATCAGCTCTCATCTGTACAATCCACTTCATGTTAAGGCCTTCCTCAATAATATCCCTGAAAAGTTGCATTCTGCTCTTGACATTAGGGTAGACGAGGAATATGTCATCTGTGAAGAATATCCAGTCATAACCGGCATTTCTTGCACTCCTCATTTCTTCAATGATCCTTGCGTTTGACTTGTTTCTCCATTTATTTCCCCAAGTTGGTGTTACCGAGCAGAAATCACAGGCATAAGGGCAACCTCTGGAGGTTTCAAGACACATCACCTTTTCATTGCTGCCGAATACACGGAAAGTATACTTGCTGCTATCCAGAAGCTCAAGTGGAGGCATGGGTAGCGAATCCAGGTCGGCTATCAGCTTTCTTGGTTTTGTCCTCACATACCTTTCTCCATCGCGGTAGACAATGCCATCAACTTTTGAGAATCCTTCTCCTTTCTCAATAGCCATGGCAATATCATAGATTGTTTCGTCTCCCTCTCCAAGCACTGATATATCAAAACCCTCCCTCAGTATCTCCTTTGGCAGGAAAGTTGCATGATGCCCTCCTGCAACCAGAACCGTATCAGGCTTTCTCTCCTTTATTTTTCTTGCAATGTATCCTGCATTATTGTGTGCAGCGGTGGCATGAAGTGTTATTCCGACTAAATCAGGGTTCAATGATAGGGCCTTTTCAACAGTTTCATCCAGTTCAAGAGAGTCTCCCTCCATGTCTATTATCTCTACTCTGGAACCTGGTATCCTTAGAACCTCACCAGCAAGTGTTAAAAGCCCCAGGGGCGCAGGCAGAAAACCCCATTTTGTCATATATGCGCTGCCTGTTTTGTTGCTAGGTCTGATAAAAACTGCCCTGATCCCCATACTTACAAATTTATACAGAATAAAAAAACGTAATGTGTTCCGGGAAGTTTCAAAATCCTTTAATAGAATTCAGGGATTTATATTTTATAAACAGATATTAGTTTGCCATATAAATTTTTAAGGCTCAGGAAAATTTATACAATATAGAATATTATATTTATGGAAATCTTCCCTAAAGAATTTTTTGGTATTGCTTCACATTTTCCTTAATTCTGAATCATTCATCGGAGGATGTAATTCCTTAAAATATGATTTTTAAATCACATATTGAATTGAAACAAATAACTGTAATAGTGAATCTGAAGCACTACAACAACTCTTCAGGCTCCAATGCGGCAAATTTTCTGAAACCATTCAGAAATTTATCTATTCCCTCCGGCTGTGATGTTGTCTTTGCACTGAATCCCATTGATGTCAGGATAGCCAGTGATTTTCCGGAACTGGAATTTGTTTCACAGCATGTTGACTCTGTCAGCTATGGGGCCCACACTGGTCAGATATCCATAGAAGCTCTGAAGGATCTTGGAATCAAAGGAAGCATAATAAACCACTCCGAAAGGAGGCTGACCCCGGATAAAGTCAGGGAAACTATAGAGAGGGCAAATGAGCTGGGTTTTCAGATCACAGTATGCTGTGAATCTCCTGCCGAGGTGGCTCAGTTTTCTTCACTTCAACCTCATGCGATAGCATACGAACCGCCGGAACTCATCGGCGGAAATGTTTCCGTCACCAGCGCAAGGCCGGAGATAATTCAGGAAACCTCAGATATATGCCACAGCAGATCCGTAAGGCTTCTGGTTGGTGCCGGTATTAAGAAGAGGGAAGATTTTACCAGATCCCTTGAGCTTGGTGCTGATGGGATCCTAATAGCTTCTGGTGTGGTACTCTCTAGCAATCCATTTGATACGTTAAATTCATTAATTGTAAACCTATAGGGGTGAAATCTCATGGCAAAACCGAAAGATGAGCCCGTATTCGAAGTTCCTGAATTTGATGAAACAGATTACATCAGAAAGGAAAGGGAACGGGCGAAAGCCATTATACTGATTTTTATTATGGGGCTCCTCACTGGTTTGCTCGCGGGATACCTCCAGCTTCTGGGATATACCTACCTCTCCGTTCTGATTATGATTGTGGTTCTGGTGTTCCTGGGCAAGATCCTCAGGTTCCTGAAGGTCAAGGTTTCTGAGAGAAATTCCCACAAGTTCCTGAACGGAGCAATGTATGTCCTCACCTGGATGCTTTTCTGGATTGTTTTCCTGAACCCGCCATTACATGTGGTATCTGCACCCCAGATTTCACAGGCAGATATGCATTATGACGGCAAGCTGGTGCAACTTTCAACAAGCGGCGTAAATTCATTCGTAACTTCATCTTCACTTCCAGCAGGGACTTATTCCTACCAGCTTAACCTTACATCGAGATACAACTTCACAGTTACTTCCCTGGATTATCGGGCATCGTCATCAACTACCTATTCCACATTATCAGATGCTCATTTCTTCTCATCCAATGATACTCTCATCTTTTCCTTTTCATCCTCTGTCGACAATGAATACTACTTCCATATGAACTGGAGCGGCCACAATAGAAGTGGAACAGTGGATTTCACAATATCCACATAATAATCTGATGCAGGTGTAGTGTAGTCTGGTCTAGCACGAGAGCCTTCCAAGCTTTCAACCCGGGTCCAAATCCCGGCACCTGCATATATAAATCTCAAAAAACCATTCCCACTTAATTTCATTATCCTGCAGGGATACTGGATTATTTCTCTCAATTGCGCGGGATCAATTCTGAAAAATTATTTAGCGAAATGATTTCGATCTTTCCATAAATTGAGAACTGATCACCCTTATAAACGCTATCTGACTTGGCCCAAAGAGTTGGTTTTCAGAGTTTTCCAACCATAATTTAGAGCGCAATTAGTTCTCTTGAACGTTAACCATTTTCAAGAGGTTATCCTGAGTCAGTGCTCTGTTCAATCATCCACAGAGCATAATGCATACAATTTATCTTAGGAGAGGCATTTTGGATTCCATGACAGTTACTTTGGATGGGGGATCCCTGGATATAGATTCACTCTATAGAATTGCTCAATATCATGAGGAGGTTGAGATAGACAGATCTTCCATGGAGCGGACTATTGAGTCAAGAAGATCCCTGGAGGAGCTCTATGAATCTGGAAAAAATATTTATGGAGTAAACACAGGATTTGGAAACCTGCTAAATACGAAAATATCCCCAGAGAATCGTATTGGTCTTCAGATCAACCTCATCAGGAGCCACTCTTCCGGTGTAGGTGAGCCATTGCCCGAAGTATATGTCAGGGCAATGATAGTCGTGCGTCTTAATAGCCTTTTGAAGGGATACTCAGGCATTACTACCGGCCTACTTGAGTCCTTGAAGGATGCTCTCAATTCAGAGTTCTGCCCGGTAGTCCCGCGATATGGATCCGTGGGAGCAAGTGGAGATCTGGCACCTCTGGCACACATAGCACTTTCACTTATGGGTGAGGGAAGAGCATATTTCAGAGGCACCGAAATGGATAGCTCTGAAGCGCTCAGAAAGTCAGGTCTTAAACCTTATAATTTCAGAGAAAAGGAGGGAGTATCTTTCATAAACGGCACCGCCACTATCTGCGGAATTCTATCTGTGAATCTTCACCGTTCCTATTCCATTATGAAGGAAGCACTTATCACTGCAGGGACCTCCTTTGAAGCACTCAGGGGAACCACCAGGGCTTTCACGCCCTGGGCTATGGCGGCACGAAATCAGCCAGGGCAGGCCATAATAGCCAGAGAACTTGTGAACATCCTCAATGGCAGCAGAAACCTTCAGGAGCCTTTCACCTCAAAGATACAGGATGCATACTCTCTGAGGTGCATTCCACAGGTTTATGGGGCTGTCCTTGATACAATGAATTACACTAAAACTGTTCTTGAAAGAGAAATAAACAGTGTAACTGATAACCCCCTGATACATGAGGGTGAATATGTTTCAGCCGGCAATTTTCATGGTGAGCCTGTGGCACTTGTATCTGACTTTTTGGCCATAGCCCTTACAGATCTTGGCAACATGATAGAGCGCCGTATTGCCAGGCTTACTGATTCCTCACTCAGTGGACTCCCCCCATTTCTGTCTTCATCAAGCGGCCTGAATTCAGGATACATGATACCACAGTATGTTGCAGCGGCACTGTGCAACAGGAACAAGACACTCTGTTTCCCCTCTACCTCGGATTCGATTCCGACTTCTGCCAACCAGGAGGATCATGTGAGTATGGGAACCAATTCTGCCATAAAGCTCACTGAAATAGTTGACAATATTGAGGAAATAGTGGCTATAGAGATGCTACTGGCATCACAGGGAGTGCACTTTTTAAAGGATTCTGTCTCCCCTGCCGTTCAGGAAATTGTCGGAGAATTCAGGAAAAGAGTGCCTGTTCTTGAGAGTGATAGGCCCCCGTCTCCTGACATAGAGAAGGCAAAGGAGTTTCTCAGAGCCATTGACCTGGGCTCAATAAAACTGGAATAATCCTGTTAAGTTCTATATATTCATAGTCTATAGGGTCAGGATGTCTCAGCAGGAGATTCAAAAAGTGGAGGTGAAAAAAGGGGAGAGCTTTGCCGAAGCGTTGAAGCGCAGAGGCGTTAAGGATGCAGTAGCTGCGTCTCTCGATGGAAAGGAGTTGGACCTCACCACTACTGCTGATCAGGACATTACAATCATGCCTATCAGGGCTGGTTCTCCTGAAGGTTTGAGGATACTGAGGCATTCTGCGGCCCACCTCCTCGCAGATGCTGTTACGGAGCTGTTTCCGGAAGCAAAGCCAAATGCAGGTCCTCCCACAGATGACGGGTTCTATTATGATATTATGATGGAGCCTGTCAATCAGGAAACGCTCGAAAGAATTGAGAAAAGAATGAAAGAGATTGCCGCCAGGAATATTCCCATTATACGTGAAATTCATACAAAGAACGAACTGAAGGACATGTTCAGAGGGAACCCCTTCAAATCAGAGAAGATAGAGGAGAGCGTCCCCGATGGTGGGAGTTCATCAGTTTACAGGCAGGGAAACTTTGCTGATTTCTGTCGCGGACCGCATGTCCCCAGCACTGGATTTCTCAGAAACATCAAGCTTCTCTCTGTGGCCAGCGCCCATTACAAGGGTGAAGACCAGAATCCGGAGCTTGTGAGGATTTACGGGACTGCATTTGAATCCGACGATTCGCTTAAAAGATTCCTGAAAAACAGGGAGGAGGCAGCAAAGAGAGATCACAGAAGAATCGGGCAGGAGATGGATCTCTTTGTTTTCAATTCCGAACGGGCACCGGGATTCCCATTCTATACCCCCAACGGAACAATCCTGAAGAACGAACTCACGCAATTCATGAGGGAACTGAACAGGGAGTATGGCTGGGAGGATGTTCAGACACCACACATATTCAGAGACACCATCTGGAAGCAGTCAGGACATTACGCCAAGTATAAGGAGAACATGTTTCTATTCACCCTTCCTGACGGTGACAATTACGGCGTCAAGCCAATGAACTGCCCGGGACATATTATAATATTTGAGCGTACACCGAAAAGCTACAGGGAACTGCCTGTGCTCTATTCCGAACCCGGAACAGTATACAGATACGAGAAATCAGGGGAGGTTGGAGGTCTTACAAGGCCAAGGATGTTTACAGTAGACGATGGACATGGGTTTCTCAGGCCTGATCAGATACTTAATGAAATATCCAGAGTCATTGAGATGATCAGGAGAACTTTCGATACAGTATTTGGGAGCATGGAACTTACATTTGAACTCAGTGCCATAGACAGGGACAAACCTGAGAACTACCTCATAAGGTATATCTGCCAGAAATGCGGCTATCAGATCGAAACAAGAAGGTCATCAATGGAGGATACACTATCCTGCCCTGAATGCAGTTCAACAGATCTGGAACCTGATTTCAGCCTATGGGATGAAGCCACGGATCAGCTGAGAACAGCTCTCCAGAAGTCCGGGATACCATTCAAGGAAATTCCAGGAGAAGCGGCATTTTATGGCCCGAAAATAGATGTGCATATCAGGGACGCGCTTGGTAGAAGCTGGCAGCTTTCCACGATTCAGGTGGACTTCTTCATGCCATCCAACTTTGGACTTTATTACATAAACCAGGAGAGCAAACATGACCGGATCATTATGCTTCACAGGGCAATATTTGGATCCTATGAAAGATTCATGGCCATACTCATAGAGCACTTTGCCGGAAAATTTCCAACATGGCTCTCCCCACTGCAGGCATACATTGTTCCTGTGAGCGAAAAATTCTCCGAATATGCTCTCAGAGTTGAAAGGGAATTCAGAAATGCAGGGATAAGGGCGAAGGCTGACCTCAGCAGCGAAACCATGAACAAGAAGATAAAGATGATCAGACAGATGCGCCCATCTTACGTTATTGTGGTGGGCGAAAGAGAGGAAAGCCAGAATTCAGTGACTCTGAGAAACAGAGATAACACACAGAGCGAACGGAGTCTTCCGGATGCCATAGATCTCATGAGAAAGGAGATCAGAGAGAGATTGCCCTCGCAGACTTTATAACTGAGTGCAAGGATTTCAAAAAATAGAAAATAAAGAGACCGGAAAGGGGTATTATTTCCTGCCCTTTCCCTGTTTTCTTTTCTTAAGCTCTTCTATGAACACCGGAAGGATCTCGTAAAGGTCTCCGTTTATTACATAGTCTGAGTATTTTGTTATCTCAGCCTCAGGATCCTTATTCACGGCGATGACTGTCTTGCTGTCCATCATTCCAACAATGTGCTGTGGTTTTCCGGATATCCCGGCAGCAATATAGAGATCTGGCCTGACAATCTTTCCTGTCTGCCCTACCTGGTGGTCTCTTGGAGCCCATCCCAGATCTGCAACAGGTCTTGTGACGCCATAAGAGCCCCCCATGAGTTCAGCAAGCTGCTCGATGAGCTTCAGCCCCTCCGCATTACCCATTCCAAGGCCTCCTGATACCAGCACCTTTGACACTGTTATATCTTCGCCACCCTTTGGTTTGAAGCTGAGTATTTCCTCCCTGAGCTGTTCCTTTTTTAGATCAACCTTACGGATCTCTTTCTTGAATGTTCTCTTATCATCATAAGGCGGAACTTCAAATGTGCCAGGCCTGGAAGTGGCCATCTGTGGCCTGTGTTTCTCACATCTGATCTCGGACATTGTGCTGTCTCCGTAATCCGGCCTCCTTGCTATGAGGATATCCGTTTCAGGCTCAACATCGATTTCCATGCAGTCTGCCGTCAAACCTGACTGAACCCTTACCGCTGTCCTGGCAGCAAGGTCCCTCCCGTTCTTTGTTCCAGGGACTATGAGTATGTTGGGTTTCTTCTCAAAGACCATTCCGGAAAGTATATCTGTGAATGGCCTGGACCTGTACATGGACAGATCGGGGGATTCAAACCCATAGACTTCATCACAACCATATTTTCCGGCATCATCTACCATGGAGGCAACCCTGTCTCCTATAACGACGCCTATGCATGGCTCCTTGACCTTATCCGCCATTTTCCTTCCAACACCGATCATCTCATGTGCTGCTCTTGTAAGTGATCCATCAAATGAGTCAAGGTAAACCATTATCCCCTTGTACTGTGAAGGGTCCTTCGGCGGTTCTGCCTTTTTCATATCAGCCATTTCACTCAGCCTCCAGCTTTATAACACCTGCCTTGACCAGGTTATCTATAAGTTCAGGGATCTTATCCTTCTCAATCTTCTCTGCCTTTCTGTCCTTTCTGGGGAATGGGAGCATCTTCTTCACGACAGTTGGGGATGACCTGAGTCCAACCCAGTCTGCCGGTATATTGATATCTGCCAGTGACCATGTGATTATCCCTTTTTTCATCGCATCTATCTTTTTTCTCAGTGTCGCCCTTCTTGGATCATTGGAATCGGTAAGTATTGTAACAACGGCCGGAGTTGGAATCCTGACCTCCTCAACTCCATTTTCCAGCTCCCTCTCCGCTATAACATAGCCATCCTCATAGGTTACCTTTCTTGAATAGGAGGCAAGTTCGGCTCCGATGAATTCTGCAACACCTGGCCCCACATGCCCGGTACTGGAATCCGATGTTTTCTCACCTGCAAAAACTATGTCAACATCCCCCATCTTCCTTATGGCAGCTGCCACCGTCAGGCTTGTAGGATAGGTATCTGAACCTGCAACTGCCCGGTCGCTTATAAGTACTGCCTCATCAGCACCCCTGGACATGCATTCCATTAGAAATGGCTCAGCAAATGGTGGGGCCATTGTCATAACTGTGATCTTTGCGTCCATTTTGTCCTTTATCTGAAGGGCTGCCTCCAGGGCATTCTCATCTGCGGGGTTGATTATGTTTGTGGCCATTGATCTGTTCAGTGTGAAAGTTACAGGATCAACAAAGACTTCCTTTCCGTCCGGAACCACTTTTATCAGAACAACAAGATGTAAAGCCATTATGATCACCCGTACTTGTATTTCACTCCATGTGCGCCCTTGCTGTTTGTCCAGGACACACTCCCATGGGCACAGGCTACAATGCAGGTTCCACACTCTACGCAGTCCTCATACTTGAAGTTCAGTTTGCCGTCAATAAGAGTATAGCATTTTGCAGGGCATGAGAACGTACAGAAATGATCTGGGCAGGTCTCGCATATGTCTGGTTTTACCGTAATGTGTGCATAGGTTCTGTCTATTTTATAATTCAAAAGTGCAAGTCTGTCTTCAAGTTTCATATTACATCCTCCTCAACATTCTGTATCCTTCCAGCACCGCTTCCGATGTCCTTATTCCCGATTCACCGAGAGCTTCGGTCATCAGCTGGTAAAGGTGCTTCTTTGGAACACCCTGCTCAATGAAGAGTCCCTTCATTATGTGTTCAAGAGCGTTTGGCATTGCCCTGTGAGGCAGTCTTCCCCAGGTGACCTCATCAATGCCCCTGAAATTGTAGAGATCCTTCAGAACATATGAGTCAAGAAGCCTCTTCCTGTATCCTGCGAGCGACTCCTCGCTCACTCCGCTCCCCTTCTTAGCTTCGATAAATGTGTCAGCTGCAGCAATTCCGGATGCAATTGCATAATTCATTCCCTGAAGTACCAGGCCATTGCTGAATGAAAATCCTGCAGCGTCACCGGCGATCATGTAACCGTTTCCATAGAGCTTTGGAACTCTCTCTATCCCGCCTTCCTGCACCATATGGGCACTGTATTCCTCAACGGAACCCCCATCTACAAGAGGTGCAATGGCAGGATGCTCCAGAAACTGCTCTATAATGTCAAATGAATATGTTCTGTCGTTTTCCCTGAGATGTTTCATTGAGATAACCACTCCTGCTGAAATCGTATCCTTGTTGGTGTAAAGGAAACCGCCTGCCTCAACCTGATCAGGAAGAAAGCCCAGAACATACTCTCCTGCAAAACCCTCCTTGTCCCTGAGGTTGAATCTTTCATTCACTGTCTTCTCGGAGAGCTTGATAACCTCCTTGACACCGATGGCAACGTCCTTGTCATTCAGTGGCTCCCTCAGGCCTGAATCGATGGCAACTCTGGGATTTGCTCCCTCTGCAAGAATCACGCAGTCAGATGTGATAATGTCTCCGTCCTGTTCCACACCTATTGCCTTGCCTTTATCAAACGCGACTCTGTCCACGGTTACTCCTGTGGCAACCATGGCCCCCATATCCTTCGCCTTCTTCACAAGCCACTGGTCCAGCTTTGCACGCAGAACCATGTGTCCTGCCCTGTTTTTGTCAAAAAGACCAGAGCGGAACTCAAGGCCTATGTTGGACTCCTTTGTGAGAAACCCCACACCTTTGGCCTTGACATATCTCTCAACAGGAGCTGTCTTCTGCCAGTCAGGTATGACGGCTTCCAGGTCGTTTCCCCAGAGTACCCCTCCTGAAACATTCTTGCTTCCTGGGGGGTCTGCTTTTTCAACCAGCAAAACATTGTGCCCAGCAGATGCCAGTCTCATAGCTGCAGAAGAACCGGCAGGTCCGCCACCCACAACGATGGCATCGAACTCACTCATGTACCAGTATCACTGTATGAATTATAATCCTTTTTTCAGGATTTTCCATAGACATTTTTTTATCTGGTACATACCTGAAGGCTGGATGAATATCTCTGACCTGCATGAGCTCCTTCTTGGAAGATATGGTGATGTTGGATGGTGGCCGGGGGAATCTGACGAGGAGATATTGATCGGTGCTATCCTGACTCAGAATACTTCCTGGACAAATGTTGAAAAGGCCATAATTTCTCTTAAGGATAATGGTATGCTGTCACTCCAGTCCATCGCAGCCGCCGATCCTGAGAGAATCGCACCACTCATAAGGAGCTCCGGATATTACAATCAGAAAGCAAAGCGTCTAGTAACCATAGCAAGGGCGATCATTGGAAGATATGGATCTCTTGAAAAAATGAGGCTAGCAGGTATGGATGAAGCCCATGACTTCCTTATGTCTCTAAATGGCATCGGTCGTGAGACCTGTGATTCTATCCTGAATTATGCACTTGATTTTCCTGTGTTCGTGGTGGATAAATACACGCTCAGAATTTTCAGCAGGGCTGGAATTGACGCAAATACAATAGATGAGGCCAAGACACTTGTCTATGATAGAATAGGCAGAAGCACAGAAGTTCTTAAAAATCTGCATGGAATGATCGTATATCTGGGCAAGGATTACTGCAAAACTAAGCCGGAATGTGAAAATTGCCCACTTAACGTGAAATGCGACTATTTTCTTAAAAACAGACCTGATCAGTGAATTACCAGTATGTTGCCGTATCCTATGAGTCTCCACCTGTTGGAGATCCTCCTTCCAATGGCAACCCTTTCTCCCTCATAGGCTGAAACAGGATACTTGAGTGACAGTTCAATCCTGCCACCTTTGGTGTTGGTAACTGCACCCACTGTATTTGCGGTTCCAACTGTAAGCATGAGAGATTCCCTGTTCTTTATTGACTCGACCTTCTGCTCCTCCTGGAAACCGACAACTCGCTTCAGCAGGTGTGTTTCAAGCGTCAGACTGAATATTGTTGGTGGTACTTTTCCAACGCTTCCAAGAACCCTTCCGGTGAATGAATCCCCTTTTGTCAGGTAAGGATCGAGAAGTGTTCCAACAGCAGCGAGTCCTCCAGGTTTCAGAACTTCATAGGAGTTTTCTCCTGCCCTCAGTCCGGTGACTGTTGTAATAACGTCCTCCCAGGTCTGCTTCCCCCCTCTTGACATCTGAAGTCCTGGTGAGATCTCTATCTCATCCCCAACTTTAAGTTCCCCCTGGATCAGTGACCCTCCAAGAACTCCTCCCTTGAGATCTTTTATGCCTGCACCTGGACGGTTCACGTCAAAGGATCTTGCGATATACATTAAAGGGTCCTTTCCCTCCTGCTGTGAAGGTGAGGGGATAACCTCCTCTATTGCCCTGAAGAGAGCCGAGATGTTTGTATTGTGGTATGCACTTACAGGTATCACGGGTGAATTTTCTGCTATGCTACCCTTTAGGAAGTTCTTGATCTCCTTGTAACTTTCAATGGCCCTCTCCCTTGTAACAAGGTCGATCTTATTCTGAACCACTATTATGTTCTTTATTCCCATTATTTCCAGAGCTATAAGATGTTCCCTTGTCTGGGGCTGTGGGCACTTTTCATTGGCTGCTACTACAAGAAGAGCGCCATTCATTATGGATGAGCCTGAGAGCATTGTTGCCATGAGTGTTTCGTGGCCAGGGGCATCCACAAAAGAGATTACCCTTGTCAGCTCACAGCTTTCGTCGGTCTTCTCACGGGAATAATATTCTCCATCCGGCCCCTCACATCTGTATACAGGAGTTTCAGCATATCCCAGCTTTATGGATATTCCACGCTTTATTTCCTCAGAATGGATATCCGTCTTGGTTCCTGTGAGCGCCTTGGTAAGGGTGCTCTTTCCATGATCCACATGACCCACCATGCCAATATTGACAGTGGGCTGTGGTAGCTGGGCCGTTTTGATCATTCTACTCCTTGTTTCCTGAGCTTTCTTCCAGAGATGTTGGCCCGTATTGGATTACCTTAAGGTTCAGCTGTGCAATGTCCGGACCTATAATAGCACCTCTGAATGTTACACGCTTTCTGTAGCCGTTCTTTGCTTTCTTTCCTGTGTCAAAAGTTCTGAGTATTCTCTTTTTTCCTGATATCTGAAGATCCTTCTTCATGGGAAAGCCGTCGTTTGTGCTTCCTCCTGTGATCTTAAGCTTGTATCCCGGAAGCTCAAAGAAGACTCCGTCCACTTCGTCTCCCACTTTCCTGCCGGAAAGCGAGCTGAGACTTTCAGGTGAAATGTCCTTTTTATATGTCTTTCCTGATTTTGAATCTGCGATTATTGCAACCGAATTCGCCATATTTTACCCTCTTAGAGAAGCCAACTGATGTGGCAAGGTCATTGGTAATCCATAACTCATTAATAAATTTGCAGAGGTGCCGGGACTTCGGAGGCCATACTGATTATTTTTCTGACTACTGCTGCTTGAGGAAGGGCTCACCACAGGAGGAACAGAAATTGGCATTTCCTCTGTTCACATAACCGCATCTGGGGCATATTCTTGTTCCAAGGGTGCCTGTGAAAAGATTGTTGAAATCAAAAAGGTTGTTCTGCATTATGTAACCTACAACTCCGACTCCAAGTGCGAGAAGAGCCCCAAGGATGTAGCCGCTGTCAAATATGAAGGCTATAATTGAGATTATAATCAGCGCGACCCAGTTGACACTTGAGAAACTGTTCCTTAGTGACATGGAATATCGGAAAATTATGTAACCTATGAAAAGGCCTACCACGGTGAATATTGGGAAAATAACAATTCTGAAAATAATCATAGATTCTGAGATAGTTACTATCCCGGTGGTAAAAGATGAGACAACCAGACCAAGGACCAGACTGATAACTGCATTGATCACAATAAGTATGCTTGAAATGAGAAGTGCAAGCGAAAGGATGCCTCCGTTTGTTCTCTGCATTTTATCAGGACCATATTTATATTTCCCTTAATAACCTTTCAATTATCCTGTGAAGTGCAGATGTTTTAAAATTCAGTTCTGATTAAGGTTCAAAACCATGATAGTTCTGGGAATAGAAGGAACAGCTCATACTGTCAGCTGTGGAATAATCGATGAGGGGAGGATCTACAGCAACTGTTCTCACACCATAGATGGAGACAGTGGTGGAATACATCCCAGGGACGCTGCCCTTCATCACTCGGAGCACATTATACCGGTTATAAGGGAGGCACTGACAAAGGCAGGTATAACAATGAAGGATGTTGGCCTGGTTGCCTTTTCCATGGGGCCGGGGCTGGGCCCTTGCCTGAGAGTTACAGCAACCGCTGCCAGAAGCCTTGCCCTCAGATCTGATATACCGATTATCGGTGTGAACCATCCCCTCGGGCATGTTGAGATCGGCCGAAGGCTAACCGGCTCCAGAAATCCAATTATGCTCTATGTCTCAGGGGGGAACACTCAGGTCATAGCTCATATTTCAGGCAGATACAGAGTTCTTGGTGAGACCATGGACATTGGACTTGGAAACCTTCTTGACAAGCTCGGGAGAGAGATGGGTTTCCCATTTCCAGGAGGCCCCAAAATTGAGCAGTATGCAAACCTTGGAACCACACTACTGGAACTTCCATACTCCGTGAAAGGTATGGATGTATCTTTCTCAGGCATGCTTACAGCAGCCAAAAAGTACCTTTCTGATAGGAAACAGCTGGAGGACATATGTTACAGTGTGCAGGAGTACTCATTCTCCATGCTCGTGGAGGTACTTGAAAGGGCCATGTATCAGACAGGAAAAAGAGAGATACTTCTTGCTGGAGGTGTCGCAAGGAATCAGCGGCTCAGAAAGATGCTTGAGCGTTTTGCTGAAGAGAGCGGAGCAAAATTTCTCCCCACTGATGTTGAGTACTGCATGGACAATGGTGCCATGATAGCACAGGCAGGAATGCTCATGTATGAGAACGGTGCAAGGCAGAGCATATCCGATACAACTGTAAACCAGAGATTCAGGATAGACGAGGTGGATGTCCCCTGGATAGAGGATGAGCCTGTTCAGCCTGAACAGTTCAGGGGTGCGGAATCAAGGATAAGCATGTCTGATTTCCATGGCAGAAGTGTGGTGCTCAAGGAGAGGATAAGGAAGAGATACCGGAACCGGGACCTCGATCATTCACTGAGAAACATCAGGGCACGGAATGAAATAATAGTAATGACAAGGATAGCTGAATCAGGTTGCAACGTTCCTGTTATTTATGATTTCAATCCCCATGGTCCTGTCACCACTCTGGGAATGGTCCCCGGGATTACTCTTGCAGAATTTCTCAGGAAGAATTCCAGAGAACTGAATATTTCCGTAATGAAAGATATTGGAAGGTATGTGGCTTTGTTCCATCAGAGGGGAGTTTCTCATGGCGACCTCACCACTGCAAATATACTCGTGGGTGTGAAGAACATGCCATACTTCATTGACTGCAGCTTCGGGAAAGCGGACAGTGCACCGAATGATATGGCAGCGGACATATTTCTTTTCAGGGAATCTCTAAGATCGCTGCATACAGATTCAGGAGAACTGTTTGGTGCATTCTCTGATTCTTATTCAAGCCATTATCCCGAGTACAGGAAGATATTCGAAGAGGTTGAAAAAATTGAGTCAAGAAGAAGATATGTCTGATGCCTTTGCCATTGATCGCTTAAGATTCGTCACGAGCAACCAGCACAAATTCATGGAGATAAAGGAAGTATTCCGTAGGGAGGGTATCGCCATTGAATGGATAAAGAAAAAATATGAGGAAATCCAGGCAGATAACACAGAATATATATCACTGGACAGTGCCAGAAAGCTCTCGTCTGAAATAAAAGGCAGATTCTTTCTTGAGGATACCGGGCTATATATTGATTCATTGAAGGGTTTTCCGGGCCCTTATTCATCATATGTGGCCGGAACCATAGGAAATGAGGGTATTCTCAGACTTATTGAAGGACTGGACAGGTCATGCCATTTTCTCACTGTGATAACATATTTTGACGGAGGCAGTTATCTGCAGTTCAGCGGTATACTAAAGGGACATATTTCAATTGAGATAAGAGGTAATGGAGGGTTCGGATACGATCCGGTATTCATCCCTGAAGGGCATAAACTGACACTGGCTGAAATGGATATTGGAATGAAGTCCAGTATATCACACAGATCTATTGCCACTCAAAAATTTATAAGCCATCTCAGAGCTGGCAGATGAAAGTTATTATATAATGAAATTCAATGGCAAGAGACAGATGAAAACATCCATCCGGGAATATTACAGGCCCATATTTCTTATCATATTTGCAGTATCCCTAGTATTTCTTATCATCACAGCAAATGATCTGATCTTCAGAAATGCCCAGATGATAAATGACGGCCTCTCTCTGCAGCAGACCGGCAACTGGGAGTACTGGATATTTGCGTTTGCACTGATATTTACCTTATACTTTTTCTATGTGTTTATCAAGTATTCCAGGGATTACAACAAGTTTGTCTCCATTATCAACGGAAACAGCAAGCAGAATCTTGTGAAGAACATCGCTGACCTGAGAAAAATAGCCAAAAGCCTCGGGCCAAAATATCAGGAGGAACTGAAGGAAGCCTTGGAAAAGTGGAAAGTGAAATAAATTTCACTTGCTTTCCTTTATCAGATCCTTCACAAATTCAGGCAGCCTGAAACACCCTTCGAGTATTTCTTTGTTGAAATATTTCCCGTCAGGAAGCCAGCTGGCGTCTGCCGCTTTCAGTTCCGCATCTGACGCAACAGTGAAGGACCAGAAACCACTGGGGTAGGTTGGTATAAACGCTGTATAGGTGGCAACATTAGGGAATACTGCCTTCATTGCAGATGTTGCAAGAGCCAGAGCCTTTGGCTGATAGAAAGGTGATCCCGACTGGGTGACAACAATACCACCATTGCTTATCAGTTTCCGGACATCTTTATAGAAATTGCTGTTGAAAAGTCCCTCTGCCGGCCCCACTGGATCAGTGGAATCTATGATAACCAGATCAAATTTTTCATCAGTGTTGTGGACATATTTGATGCCATCTTCTACCAGAAGCCTGACCCTGCTGTCAGAAAATGCCTTTGAAATCTCCGGGAAATACTTTTTTGAAACCTCCACAACCTGACCATCTATTTCCACGTTCACAATATGATCGAAGCCCAGTTTCAGCAGCTGTGTTGCGGTACCTCCGTCCCCTCCTCCAATAATGAGTGCCTTTTTGGGCCTTCCCTTGAACATTGCCGAAGGCACCATGGTAATCATCTCATGATAGACAAATTCATCCCTTTCAGTGAGCTGAACAGTACCATCTATGGACATGAGCTTCCCGAAGTCGTATGTTTCGAAGATGTCAATCCTCTGAAAATCAGTCTTTACAGACAGCAGCTGGTCCATAACCCTGAATGACAGTTGCAGATTGTCTGAATATCTCTCTGAAAACCAGTTCTCGATCAGTTTCATTGCACTCTTCATGCCTTGGAAATAGATAAATTAATGTATGTGTCCGGAGACTGCGCAAAATTCAAATAAACAGAAAAGGCAGCTTTTATGCCATAATTTTTATCATAAATACACAATACCAGAAGACCCATTGAAATTTTAAGTGCAGTAAAAGTGCAATAGAAATATTTTAATATAACTAAATATATCATCTATCTGGAGGTAGATGATTTGGTAGGAATTAGCGAACTCTCTAAGTCTGTGGCAAAGAAGACAAACACAACACAGAAAACAGCAAGGAATGTCATAAAGACATTTCTAGACACAGTTGTGGCTGAGGCCAACAAGCAGGGAACAAAGATTAACCTTGCCGGCTTTGGTATCTTCGAAAGGAAGGAACAGAAAGCCAGAACTGCAAGAAACCCGCAGACTAAGAAAATTATAAACGTCCCGTCCAAGAAGAAGTTCGTCTTCAGGGCATCAAGCAAGATCAAATACAAGTAATCTTGTTCTGTTTTAATTATAATTTACTAAATTTTTTCTTTCTTTCCTTTGAACTGTAACCTGTTATCTTTTCCATAAGGTCGTTGAACATTCTCAGAGTCTTCATAGGATCGGGATTCTTATCCTCATTCTCTGTTTCAACCATGAGCTTCTTGCCCTCGTTGAAAATGTCAATTTTCCTTATTCCTGGAATTGAAAGCAAAACGTGGCTGTTTTCTATTTTTCCTGCTATGCCAAGTTCCTTAGCGCTGGAAAGAATAGTGTCCGGATCTGTTTTAAGCCCTTTTTTCACAGGATATTCCCTTGCCATTTATCCCACCACCTTCTTCATCTGTGCTTTTTTCTGGAACTTCTTCGATACTGCCCTCAGATACATGAGATTCATGTACTGGGAATCATGCTCAAGCAGAGGAGACGAAGATATCACAGTAACGTCATCATCGAGAGCCGAAAGTGATTCAGCAAGAGTTTCAAACTTCAGATCGCCATGTTTTATGGCCATTAACTTCTTCTCGGTGTGATCTGTATAGTCCACACCTGCAAACTCCGTGTAAAGGTCTCCCTTTGCAAATTTAAGGAATTCACTTATCACTGCATCGAAATCCTTCACCTCTATTAAGGAACCGCCATTGAGGGAGTGGACATGGGGGAAATTGAGTATGGGCTCAATTTCCTTTACCTTCTTTGCAAGTGCAATTACATCGGCAACAGAACCGAATATCTCACTCTTTCCTGATGTTTCCACCCCTATAACAGGATAACCCGACTCTGTGCTGTAGCTTTTTGAGAGGTCAGTGTAGACCCTGCTTGCAATCTTCAGACTGTCCTTCTTGGGTTCAGCGTAAAATCCTGTATGTGTTATTACTCTCTTAGCCTGAATTGCCTTCCCTATTATAAGAGCCCATTTGAGATGATTGTAGGATCGTTCGCCCATCTCTCCCTGGTTGAGAAGTTCCATGTAATATGGAGCATGAATTGAAAGTCTGACATCCAGCTCCCTTGCCAGCTCTCCTCCATCCCTGAGGTCTTCGTAATTTCTTGCCATGTTCCAGAAGAGCTCCTGAACGATGTCATCCTCTTCGATCACTGTGTCTATACCGATTCCTGAATAGGTTCCATTCTCATCTTCCCTGAGAACATCGACAATGATTGTTGATTCAACATCCCTTGGCCTCATTCCTGCATAATCTAGGGCAGGCCTTTCCTCAACATTGACTCTGAGAAGCTGTACCTCAAGAGCATTTAGCCCAAGTGTGTGAGTATCCTCAACTGATTCTATGAAAGTTCTTCCTTTACTTGTAAGAGGGATTCCTGCTATTCCAAATCTGATCATAAAGCCTACTGCAGATATTTGAACGATATAAATATTTATCAGCGGATGAAGTTTCATGCAAGTATTACAGATAAGTGAAAAACACTGGATTTCCTCGGTACAGGAGCCCTTTTCTTGGGTTCCCGTTCTCTTGAATGTTTTGGGCCTGACCCAATTCATTGCGGAAATTCTTAAATCTTGGCGATGACGTTATATAGACTTTAGCAATTCATTCATCATGATTATTAGCAGGAAACGGGAGCTTTCCACTCTATCCCTTTCCACTACATATCATAAAGGTGATTACATTGAATGTAGATCCAAATCTAACAAAATATCTGATAAAAGCAAAGATTACCACGGATGGGGTGGTTGAGAAACCGGATGTGGTTGGCGCCATATTCGGTCAGACTGAGGGGCTCCTTGGAGAGGAGCTGGACCTCAGAGACCTCCAGAAAGGTGGAAAAATAGGAAGAATAGAAGTCGAGATAGACAGCAAAAAGGGAAGGACAGAGGGCTTCGTTTTAATACCCTCTGGACTTGACCAGGTTGAAAGCTCAATTCTCGCGGCATCTCTTGAAACCATAGACCGCATAGGGCCATGCAAGGCTAAGGTCGAGGTTGAGAACATAGAGGATGTAAGGGTACAGAAGAGACAGAAGGTCATTTCAAGGGCTGAAGAACTCTACAAAAGCATGACGGAGAGTGGAAAGAGCGTCACAGAGAGTATTATATCTTCTGTCAGGACTGAAGTGGAGAAAGGGGAGATCATCACCTACGGCGAAGATCACCTTCCTGCAGGACCTGCGGTAAAGGATTCAGACTCAATAATTGTTGTAGAGGGGAGAAGCGATATACTGAACCTCCTGAGATACGGCATCAAGAATACCATAGCTGTGCAGGGTACAAGCATTCCAAAGACGGTGCAGAAATTATCAAGGGAACGGACAGTTACAGTATTTCTGGACGGAGACAGGGGAGGCGACCTCATCCTGAAGGAGATGCTTCAGGTTGCTGAGATTGATTTCGTCGCGAGAGCACCACCTGGAACTGAGGTTGAGGAACTCACATACAAACAGATAGTTAAGGCGCTTCGCTACAAGACCCCCATTGAACAGTACCTTGGAATGAGGGGGATGACTCAGGAGCTTAAGGAACTCAATGACCGGACCTCACAGGAATCACAGAACAATAAACACTCAAAGAGAGGATACGAGGACGCAAAAGCTGTTGTTGAGATAAAAAATTACAAGGAGGAAAAGGAGCAGCAGAAGGAACGGGCACCTGAGAAGCATGAGAGAGAGGAAAGGAATGAGCCTCAGGAGGAACCACAGGAGCAGATAGAGGAGGCCCCAATGGACCTCCGCAATCCAAAATTCATAGAGCAACGCGGAAATTCACTCCTCAAGGAAAAGATGACCGAAGTTTACGGCAGCAATGGAGAACTGCTGAGCACCATTCCCATTACGGAAACAGTTGAAAAAATCCCCCAGATGGAAAAAGCCGAGACAATTATTACAGGAGGAGTTATTTCCCAGAGACTGGTTGATGTCGCTTACAAGATAGGTGTAAAGAACATTTATGGCGCCAAACTTGGAAACATAACCAAGAAACCCACAGAGATCAGGGTGATATCATGGGAACGCCATCAGCAGGCATAAATTTCAAGGACCTTTCTGACACATCCTACGTACAGATTCCAACCAATCCTCTCGACAGGGTCATCGGTCAGGAGGATGCGGTTAGAATGGCAAAGATTGCTGCAATGCAGAGGAGGCATCTCCTGCTTGTGGGCCCTCCTGGTGTCGGCAAGTCAATGATTGCGCAGGCCATGTCATTTTATCTGGAAAGACCTAAACAGGAGGTCAGGGTTGTACACAATCCACAGTATCCTGAGAGGCCATTTGTTGAGATCAAATCACTTTCTGAGATAAACAGGGAGAAGGAGGAGATGAGTTCTGTGGAGGGTGAAATATATGATCCAAGAGATGTCCCTCCAACCATAGCGGAAAGACTTGGATACAGATGCGGAAAGTGCGGTTTCTACTCACTTCCAGCAGAGGCAACATGCCCTAACTGCAACAACCCCAAGGTTCAGAATGTCCAGCAGGGACCCTTCGGAGACGTTTTCAATGTAATAGGGGCAGCATTCGGAGTGCAGAATAGCACTGAAAGGGTTACCTCAACCAGAAGGATCGGCGAAAGGGAAGAAGTCATAATTTACGAAAGATACGGGGATAGAATAAGGGCCCTTGATGAGAAAACACTGGAAAGAAGGAGAAAGATTGAGAAGAAGAGCCCGTCCAAGGTTATAGTTCCAGTTTCAAGAACACCTTTCATTCTGGCCACTGGAGCCAGTGAAACCGAGCTTCTTGGAGATGTAAGGCATGATCCATATGGAGGCCATCCTCAGCTCGGAACCATGCCATATGAGCGCGTTATAGCCGGATCCGTACATGAGGCACATGAGGGTGTTCTTTTTGTTGATGAGATAACCCATCTTGGGAATCTGCAGAGATCCATTCTTACTGCAATGCAGGAGAGAAGCTTCCCCATAACTGGAAGAAATCCTCAAAGTGCAGGTGCCAGCGTCAGAGTTGATGGTGTTCCTGCAGATTTCATCCTGGTAGCAGCGTGCAACATACAGGACCTGCAGTACATACTCAGCCCTCTGAGGTCAAGGATCGTGGGTGGGGGGTATGAGCTTCTCATGCATACCACCATGCCGGATAACCCGGAAAACAGACTGCGCTATCTGCAGTTTATAGCTCAGGAGATAATCGTGGACGGAAAGATACCCCATATGACCATGGAGGCAGCCGAGATGGTCATTGAAGAGGGTAAGAGGAGAGGGAAGGAAATAGACAAGAAGGAAAATGCCCTCACGCTTCGCCTCAGGGAGCTTGGAGGCCTCATAAGGGCAGCCGGGGATCTTGCAGTTATGGAAGAGAGCCGACTCATTGAAAAGGGGAATGTGGCAGAGGCACTGAAGACTTATCTTCCAGTGGAGGAAAAGATCAAGAAGTATTACGGAAACCTTGCAAATGCAATGTCTACCGAAACAACCATCTCCCAGAAATCAGAGGAGTATCTTATGAAATACCACAACTATCTGGAAGACAGATCTTACGATTGATCATTCCCGTCATTTTTTTATTGAGCTTGCAGGAGTTCCCTGCAAAGATTTAACTTAAGATACCGTTAAGGGATTCCTGATTAACCTATGAAGATCCAGTACATTTTGAGTCTGGACAGGCCCCAGACAAATTTCATACAGGTTCAGCTGAATATAGAGGGAAATTCTGATGAATTCCTTACACTGACCATGCCCGCATGGACGCCGGGTGCTTATGAGATATCAGATTTTGCAAGGTTTGTGGTAAATCTCAAGGCCTTTTCTGATGACCGTGAACTGGAGGTGTCAAAAAAGGACAAAACGACCTGGAGAATCAAAACAGCAGGCTCGCAGTCCATTCGTGTCTCATATGAGGTATTTGCCCACCAGCTCGATGTGCATTCCAGTTACGTAGACCAGTTCCATGCGTTCATCAATGGAACAAGTGTTTTCTTCTATGTTGACGGATACAAGGAGCAGTCCATTGAACTGCAGATAAAACCTCCAGAGGGCTGGAAGGTTTCCACGGGAATGGAAAAACTCAGCGAATTCCGCTACAGGTCTACCAATTATGATATACTGGTGGACTGTCCAATAGAGATAGGTACCCACAGGAGCCTTTTCTTCAGTGTTGAGGGAAAGGAACATGAGATAGTTCTCTGTGGAACAGGGAATGAGAACGAGGAAAAAATAAAGGGGGATGTGAAGAGGATAGTTGAGGCCTTCCTGAAGATGTTTGGCCATCTCCCCTACAAAAGATACGTATTCATATACCATCTCATAGATTCCTCCGAGCTTCCAACAGGAGGCCTGGAGCATCTGAACTCCACAGCCATTGCCGTTGACAGATTCTGCTTTACTCCCTTTGAAAAGTACAGGGCTTTTCTTTCTGTAACAAGCCATGAATTTTTCCATCTCTGGAATGTCAAGAGGATAAGGCCTGTTGAACTTGGTCCATTCAATTACAGGGAGGAGAACTACACTAACATGCTCTGGATGGCTGAGGGGTTCACAAATTTCTACGGCTACCACATCCTGATGAGGGCTGGCCTGATTGATGAAAAGGAATACTTCAGGCATCTCACTGAGAACATGCGATATTACGAAACCATTCCCGGGGGAAGGAAAACATCTGCATACGATTCATCCTTTGACACCTGGACTAAACTTTACAAACCCTCCCCCAACAATTACAATCACTATGTTTCCTACTACCTTAAGGGCGAGTTGCTGGGATTCCTTCTTGACCTTAAGATAATAGAAATAACTAAAGGCCAGAAGTCGCTTGACGACCTTTATCTGAACCTGATGGAAAAATACAACAGGGACGGTAAAGGCTATAATGAGAAAGATCTGATAGCGGCCCTGAGGGACGTGACAGGGAGTGACTTTTCCGATTACATAACCAACAACTTCAGGAAAGCAGGCAACCTAGATTTTGGAAGTGAGCTCAGGAAGATAGGAATGGTTCTTTCCAAAGGTTTCAAAAAGATAGATAACGAAGAACCCCGTGAGAGGCCATACCTTGGACTGATACTCAAAAACTCGCCCTCCAGATTCATAGTGGATGGAGTCCTGGAGAATTCCCCTGCATATCAGGCTGGAATAAATCCTTCTGATGAACTTGTTGCGGTTAATGGAGTGAGGTACTCTGACAGATTCACAAAGGAGATCCTGGAAGGTAACAGGAGAATCAAGCAGGATAACATGTCTGATTTCACCGGAAGAGAAAAGGTGAAGGTCCACCTGTTCAGGGGAGGTGTACTTCACGAGATTGAGGTTCCTCTTGCACAGTCGCCATACGAATATTATGAAGCTATTCCGGACCAGACACCATTGCCTGATGCAGAGAAATTCAAACAGAAATTTCTTGCGAAATAAGCCTGTTTCATTGTGAACAGGTTTATTCCATCATTTTTAACTTTTTCTGCTTTACAGTGTTCACTTTAGATTGTGAAGGATTTTATAGTTATGACAAATATGTAAAGACATGCTCCTTATTCTGGAAGAATATTTCAAAGACCACCCTATAAAAAAGAGGATAGTGGAGGGGCTTTACAGCAGAGGAATTTCCGTCAGAGATGGTGGGTTCTGGCTTGACGGGATAGAGATTTCCGTTAGTGATGTTGCAACAGCTTTCAAGGTTAACAGAAGGACGGTGTATGATACAATAAAGGTCATAGAGTCCACACATGAACTGAAGGAGGTCATGTCAAGACTCAAACCCACAGTTGATATAAGCAATATAGCCCCTCTGATGGGGGATCAGGTGATCACACTTGACATATGCCCGGGTTTCTTTGGGAGAGTCATGGAGAAGTTTGTTGAACTCATTGCCAGATATGGATGTTACGTCAAGGAGATCCATGGGCGGAACATAGGGAAGGACAGCGTCACAATCAGGGCCATATTCTACAGAACATTTCCTTCAAGGCTCTTCGCTGAGATTTCTGCCATTGAGGGTGTGAGCCACATGGCTGTGGATACAGCAAAAGGCAGAGACGCGGAACTTGTCTGTGATCACTGTGAGGTCAGGGTGTGCCCAAGCAAGATATCATCTGAATTTCTCAAAGAGGATGATGTTGTTGGCATATGACAGACCCAATCTCTTTACTCTCCAATTAACTTCTGCTGACACGGGGATCCGGGAAAACTGCCCCAGATAACGAAAAGAATTAAATACAGGATTGAATACATATCCTGTGGACGAGGGTCGCAGTTATCTCACTGGAAGGCTGAGGGAATTACTTCTCGAAAGAGACTTTGCAGTTTCAGACAGCGAATTCGCGGGATATCCCAGCTTTGACATAACCGCCCGCCGTGATGATGCGAAATTCATTATCAAGATACTTCTCAATATAGATACGTTCAGGGAGGCAAATGCCATTGAGCTGATCAAGCTTGCATCCCTCGTCTCTGCATCTCCAATGGTGATAGGGGACAGGGCCAGCTCAGGAAAACTTGAGCAGGGGGTTGTATACTACAGGCATTCTGTTCCAATACTTTCTCTTGAGACATTCACAGATTATATTGACGGTGAGGGACCTTTCATTACATCCGGCCCCGGCGGATATTATGTTTCCATAGACGGTCAGGCACTCAGGAAGAGGAGAGAAATGCTGGGCTACAGCATAGGATATCTTTCGAACAAAGTGGGGGTTTCCAGAAGGTCCATATCCCTATACGAGGCGGGAAGTGCAGTCACCGTGGACATTTTTCTGAAACTTGAGGAATTGCTTGACTGTGATCTGAGGAAATTCCTCAACCTTATGGAGATATACAGGGACCTGAAGGTAAGCTTCTCAGAGGATTTTGTGGATGATTTCTTCAGGGAGGCATTTGAGCTCATGATTAACAGAGGATATGAAATGAGGGGGGTCAAGAGGTCACCTTTTGACGCGGTGGCAAAGGAGAAGATGGAGGATGTCTTCCTGGTGGGGCTTCTTGAGGACCTGGCCATAAAGGCGGAAAGGATCAGAGCAATAAAGCATATTGCTGACGTTTTCGGCACAGAGTCTCTGGTAATATCAAAGATGAACACCACAAGGGAAAACTATGGAGGATGCCCGGTTCTGAACCTTTCTGAGATAAAGAACTCCATGGACAGTTCAGAAATACATAACCTGATTGAGAAGAGAAAATCCCCCTCATGATATTCAAGCTGATCTATAAGCCCACAAACAGGGAGATCATGGGCTTTGCAGGAATAAAGGGGCTTGTTTCCCAGGGTGAACGGGTGAAGGAATTTCTTGAATCTGTAAACCCTGACATTCTGATGATATCAATATCGCCAGAGGAGGTCACGGGCTTAAGGGAATTCCTGAAAGACCCCTTCGAGATGAATCTCTCCGATTATGAGATAATATACGGGCTGCTTCTTTCCAGGTTCGGTGAGGTAATGACGCCACCTCCAATTTACATAGAGGCAATGAAATATGCAGAAACACGGGAGATCCAGATCATCGGAATAGACATGGACGAGGAGAATTTCCAGAAGACCTATTCAAAGGAGGTGGGATCAATGTCACTGGTGAGGCACTCTCTCAGAAAGAAGAAACTGATGAAGAAGGGTGTTTCCGGGGATGATCCATATTCATTCGTGGACCAGTGGGCAAAGGAGATGACGCGCCTCAGGAGTTTTGAGCATGTGGATGATGCAAGGGTCTCAAACATGCTGAAAGAACTCACTGAAAACCTGAACAGGAACGGTACAGAGGCCATAGTAATGGACTATGAACTCTTCAACAGATTTGTCAGGGAGATTGAGAAAACTGGTCAGTTTCATGTTCAGAGATATACCCTTTGAATATTATGTACACTTCACTGCTGGACTCCCTTGAGGCCGCCACAGTTGTGATCCTTGAATTCCTGAATCGGGATGACCACTCGTTCACAAACTGTACAGTCAGATCGCCCTGAAACTGTTTAACAACAACACTTCCCCCCTCCGCCAGCAGATCCATGGATATTTCCATGACTCTTTTGCAAAGAAGATATGAGGAAGAGTGGTCTATATCCCTTTTTCCAGAAGTCCTGGACATTGCATCTGACAGGACAACTGAAAATTTATCGATGTGAAGTTTTTCCATGTAAGGCTTGATTCTCTCAATTATGGATGGGCTGGATATATTTGCACGGATAAATGTCACCCCCTCCATAGGCTCCATATCGTTTATGTCTATGGATATTACGGGCCGTTCTGTGATGCTCCTTATGATCTGTGTCCATCCGCCTGGAGATGAGCCAATTTCAAGGGAGGTATCCCCATACTTAAGTATGGAGGCCTTGGTCTGAAGCTCCATCAGCTTGAATGCAGCCCTGCTTCTGTAGTTCTGCTGCTTGGCCTTTCTGTAGTAATAGTCCTTTCTGTCCGGCGAAGCCAACTTTACTCTCCAATGAATTTTCTGTACTCTTCGGGAGTCATGGTTTCACCGAAGCTGCCCTTCTTCTGCAGTTTTACCATCCAGTTTGCATAGGGGTCCTTGTTAACAAGCTCCGGCTTATCCTCAAGTGCAGAATTCACTTCCTTGACCTCTCCATCGAGGGGTGAAAACACATCCTCGGCTGACTTCACGGACTCTATTGTGAGGAGAACCTCACCAGCCTTCTTTCTTGTTCCATTTTTCGGAAGATCTATGAAAACAATGTCGGTAAGCTGGCTCTGGGCATAATCCGTGATTCCAACAGTAACAATGTCACCATCCTCCTTCACCCATTCATGACTCCTGGTATATTTCAGTTCCTGAGGTATCTTGCTCATGGATCTGATATCCATACTTTATATATGATTTTACGGAATTATGTCATAAACTGAAACTGGAACCCATGACACAAAATGAGAAAATAAGGACATTTATTGCAATAGAAATAGATCGGGGCCTGATCCCGGATTCACTCTTCAGGAGGGTAAATTCTCAAAGTTCCCTCAGACCTGTCCGGACAGAAGCGTTGCATCTGACGCTGGAATTTTTCGGAGAGATTGAACCTGACTACGTTACAAGGATAGAGGATGTTATGGATAATGTTTCCTTCAAGGTGTTTTCAATTGATTTCAGAGGGCTCGGTGCATTTCCAAATCCCAACAGGGCAAGAGTTCTCTTTTTGAAAGCGGAAAGTAATCCTCATCTTAACAAAATCCGGAGCTCCATCCTGAATCCGCTTGGGAAAAATGGTGATGGGGAATTTGTTCCTCATGCAACTCTGGCTAGGGCAAAGCATCCACTTAACCTTACGGAAATCATAGAGGAATTCAGTGTTATTTCATTTACCTCAATGGTTAAGGAGATTAAGCTATTTGCAAGTGAACTCACTCAAAGAGGCCCTGTTTATAGAGTTATGAAAAAAATTGTATCAGATATGCAATGAATAGTCAGGATCAGCTGAAATAGGTTGTCTTGTCAGAATCGTCAACTTTCTTATTCATTGACATGAGGTCCTCGTCGCTGAACTCAATCGCGATGAGGCCGGAAACAGGAATGAGCCTTATGAATGATTTCCCCGAGTCATCCTTCACTCTGAAACATACGGCGCCCTCTTCCCCCAGCAGCGTATATCCCACGAACTCCCCGGATGTTACCATTGGATCATCCCTGCCGCTGTTGGATATAACTTTGTATGATCCGCCTTCCTTGATCTTGATGAAATCCATATTTATCAGTGACCCTATCAGAGATGATATCTTAACTGTTATTCTGATCCCTCTTTGATAACACGGTAATATAAAATACCGTCACTTCTGAATGTTTCTCGTGAGCCGGGAAATCTGCTCCACAGTTTTCCTGTAGTTGTCAAGAGCAAGTTTTGTGTTTACCTCAACCCAGTTCCAGGCCTTCATCAGGTCTCCTGACCTGAGCCTGTACTTCTTTGTCTTTCCCTCCTGTACCTCTTCCAGTATATCCATGGATTTGAGCTTGTTCAGGTGTCTGTACAGGGTTGTTCTGCTTGTCCTGAGATATGCCATCAGCTCATCCCCCGTCCAGTACCTGTCAGAGTTCAGAAGGAAACAATCCCTGAACAGCCTGAAATAGGCGGAATCCCTGATTGTCTGCAGATCTGTGGTGGGACTTACCCTTGGTATGTAGCCAATATCTGAGAGAAAATATGCAATATTTCGGTCCAGATCATTGTCCAGTGATCTTGCCGGGGTGGTGGCAACTGTTATCTTGAACATCCTGTAAAGGGATCATATCTTCAAGATAAACATATTCCGCTGATACCATTTCCATGGGAGATCACACTGAACTTGCAATGGTTATTATGCCTGTGGCTATGAAATCGACAGCAATTGATGCCAGCAGGAGTCCCATTATCCTTGAAATGAGCAGAGAACCTGTTTTTCCCAGGCGATCAAAAAGGCCGATAGAATAGCGTAGAATCAGGTATGATATGACCATGACAACCAATATTGCTGCCAGTGTCATGAACTTCTCAGGTATTGTTGTACTTTTGCTGTTGAAATATATGATGGCAGTGGTTATGCTTCCTGGACCGGCAAGAAGAGGTGTTCCTATGGGAACAATTCCTATTGCGTCCTTATCCATGTATTCCTCCTTCTCCTGCTGAGTGAGCTTTGTGTTGGATGTTCTTCCCTGAAGCATATCAAATGCGACCTTGAACAGAAGTATACCGCCAGCGATCTTGAAGTCGGTAATGTCTATGCCAAGGACTGTGAAAATATAAACTCCAACTAGCATGAAGCCTATGATCATTCCTGAGGCCACCAAGACGCTTTTTGTGATGACTTTCAGCCTCTCTGACTTTGGAAATGATTCTGTCAGGGCGACAAGTGTAGG
>JAMCPQ010000003.1 GCA_023379825.1 Thermoplasmatota archaeon
AGGATAGGTAGGGATTCGAACCCTAATAGATGGGATCTGCAGTCCCACGCATAACCACTCTGCCACCTATCCATCAAGGAGTGAAGCGAAAAGCCTATTTATCAGTATTCCGCTGATCACCATCCTGAAACGGTCTCCATTATTGAGGGGTTTAAAATAAATGTTTCCTGAGAGGATTCTACTGCTGGTAAAACCAAAGTCTTGTGAATTTGAATCCGCCATTAAAGACATAAAGCTGAACAGATTCATTCTAAGGAAGCTCAGTTATTGTTACGAACTGGATTTTCGGACCACCGATATACAGACAGATTTAACAAAGATACAGAATATTTGTGATATAATCTCTGTTGAAAGGGCCGAAGAACTACCATCAGACTTAAGCCAAAAGGAACCAATCAACCACAACCTCATAATCAGGGAGGCACAAAGTCTGATCGCCAGAGAGAGATACTGGAAAGCCCATGTTCTTCTCGAAATAATCTGGAATAAGGAGACCGGTTACTACAGGAAAGGTATTCAGGGCCTGATCTGGCTTCTGGTGGCGCTGGTTCATTATCAGATGCAGGAGCCCTCAGTATCAGACGAGGTATTCAAAAGGGCCAGAACAAGGATGCAGGAATCAGGTTTCGGAGATATATATTCTCAGCTTCCAGAAACATTTGAATACCCAATATCTTTGAATCTTGAAAGCCTTCTGCGCTGATAACCCAGAAACAAGAATTGATCTCTGCAAATATATTTAGGAGAAATGCTCATAAGGAACAGATGGAGAAGATCAGCCAGGTACTTCATGATAACTACATAGGAAAAAACGTTTCAATCAGAGGATGGGTTTACAGGATCAGGGCAAGCAAGAAACTTGCATTCATAATTGTAAGGGATTCTTCAGGAATTATCCAGGCCGTCGCCAGTTCTGAAAAACTCAATGAAGACCTGTTCAGGGAACTAAGTTCTCTTAAGGTGGAAAGTAGCCTCTCCCTGGAAGGTGTAGTTAGGAAAGATGACAGATCTGTTGCGGGATACGAGATAGACATAACTGCTGCAACTGTATTCCAGAATAATGATAAGTTTCCCATTTCTCGGGACCTAGGAGAGGAGTTTCTACTTGACAATCGCCATCTCTGGCTGAGAAGCAGAGAGATGACCGCTGTCACAAAGATCAGATCCACAATATTCAAAGCTTATTCCGATTTCTATTATTCCAGAGGCTTTTACCAGGTACAGCCCCCTCTGATGGTTTCAACTGCAACAGAAGGTGGATCCACTCTGTTCAAGGTGCCGTTCTTTGGAGATGAGGTGAACCTGACACAGAGCTCACAGTTCTATCTGGAAACATTCATCTTCAGTCTTGAAAATGTATTCACTATAGCCCCCAGTTTCAGAGCCGAGAAATCCCGCACATGGAGGCACCTTACTGAATACTGGCATGCCGAGGCAGAGTGTGCCTGGATCGGCAACGATGAAATGATGGATATTGAAGAGGATATGATCCGGTACATTGTCAATCAGGTTCTCGAAAACAACATTCCGGAACTCAAGGAGCTGGGCAGGGATATAGATGCACTCAGGAAAACAACGAAACCTTTCCCGAGAATCAGATATGAGAAGCTGATAGAGATGTCCAGGGACTTCGGCTTGGACCTCAAATATGGTGATGATCTTGGAGCTGATGAAGAGAGAAAGATAATGGTAAATTTTGAAACTCCCATATTTGTGACTCACTTTCCCAGGGAGCTTAAGACTTTCTACCACATGCCTGATCCTGAAAACCCCGATGTGATTCTATGCCATGACCTTCTTGCCCCTGAAGGGTATGGCGAGATAGTAGGTGGAGGAGAAAGGATCTGGAAACTTGAAACGCTTGAGCAGAGGATGAAGGAGTATAATCTCAACCCTGAGGAATACTACTGGTATCTGGATCTGAGAAGATATGGAAGCGTCCCTCATTCCGGCTTTGGCATGGGGCTTGACAGAGTTGCACTTTGGATAATGCATCTGGACACCATCACAAATGCAATCCCTTACCCAAGAACTGTAAGAAGGACAAAGCCATAGTGTTTTGAAATACTGTTAAATCCCTTCCTTGCATTGGTGAATCAGATGGACATTTTCACTGCAGCTCTCAGAGGATATCCCCATGAGCGGGTCCCTGTATGGTTCATGAGACAGGCAGGAAGGTATTCTGAATCCTACCGGAAAGTCCGTGAAATAAAGGACATAAAGGAGATATGCATGGATCCGGAAACATCTGTTGATGTGACTGCCGCCCCTGTGAAAGAGCTGGGAGTGGATGCCGCTATACTGTTTTTCGATATTCTGCTTCCCGCAGAAGGTATGGGATTCGATGTTGATTTTGAGGAGGGCCGTGGCCCGGTGATAGGGAATCCCTATCTCTCTGAAAATCAGAAGAGAGAAATTTCCGCCTTCCAGAGAGACATGATGCCATATCCCGTAGAGAAAACTGTGAAACTCTTCAGGGAAAGAATGCCTGGTATACCGCTGATAGGTTTTTCCGGCGGACCAATAACAATGCTTTCCTACCTTCTAAGGGGGATTTCAGACAGAGACCTGCTGAATACAAGAAAGTTCATTCTCAAAGACAGCCATAGTGCTGATGATATTCTTTCTGAGCTTACGGAAACTGTTATTGAGATTCTCAAACTTCAGATTAAATCCGGGTGCCATGCCGTTCAGGTATTCGACAGCTGGGCAGGTTTCCTGCCACCGTCTATGCTGGACTGGTACTGTTCCAGATATATTACAAGGATATCTTCAGAGATTGGGGGCACTGTCCCGTCAATTTATTTCAGCACCCAGAGCAGTTCCAGTGCCGCTATCCTGGATAAGTCAGGCTTCGACTTCCTCAGCTTTGACTGGAGATGCAGCCTTGCAGATATTGCCTCATCACTGCGGCCGGAAACTGGAATGCAGGGGAATCTGGATCCTGTGATTGCAGCCTATGACTGTGAAAAAGCGGTGTCGGAATCTGAGAGAATCGTCTCATCCATGAAGCACCGGAACAGATACATTTTCAACCTTGGGCATGGTGTGCTCCCAGACACGCCTCCGGAAAACCTGAAGAGAATAGTGGAAAGTGTGCATGAAATGGTGATAGAATGAAAACAGCAGTTATACTCATGGCATATGGAAGTCCGACGAATCTGGAAGAAGTGCCGGAATACCTGAAGGGCATCTACGAGGGAAGAGAAGTCCCGGATTACGCCATGAGAGAGAACATGGAAAAGTACAGGATGGTAAATGCAATATCACCATCCAATGCCATAATTGATTCTGTTGTGACCAAACTCACCACGGAGTTATCCGGCTATGGTGACTTCAGAATCATGCTTGGAAACAAACACTGGAAGCCTTTTCTATGGGATGTGATTGAAGGATTGAAGAGTGACCCACCTGAGAATATTGTAGGAATTCCACTGTTTCCATTTCCCTCAAAGAACGTTCTGAACTCTTATCTTGGACCTCTCAGGGAGGCTCTTGAAAAGTACAGGATGGAGCCCGAGGTACGAATGATAAATGGCCTTGATCTCGATATGATGGCTGACCTCTGGGCAGAAATTATTCATGATTCGGCACCTGGTGACGACGAGGTTGTATTTTTCGACGCACACAGCCTCCCGACATTCAGGAACAGGGAGGATGAATATGACAGCGCATTCATGGATATCTCACTGAAGATTGCTGAAAGGCTTGGACTGGATGTTTACTTCCGGGGATATCAGAGTGTGGGAAAATATGGAAGCTCCTGGCTTGGTCCAACTGTATTTGACGAATTCAAAAAAGTGGATAGAGGCAGATACAGATCCGTCCTTGCAGCTCCTGTTGGCTTTCTGTATGAACACCTTGAGGTGCTTTACGATCTTGATCTGGAATTTGGCAAGGAGACCGTTTCCCAAAGTGGAATGAGATACCGGAGAACCAGACTTCCCGATGATTCAGAAGGTATGATCAATATACTGAGGACACATATTCTCAAGGAGGTTGAAAACATAACATGAGGAACCTTACAGTTTTTGCTTACGGACTTGCGGACTTTATAAGAGACCTTGCAAAGAAAGGGACAGAGAGCGATGTTACAATTTACAGCAGGAAGGATTCTGAAGATATCACAACATTCATGGTTCCTTCAAGGTTCCCTGAGAAGATTTCCTCCCTCACCGACTGCATATATCCTTCTGATTATGCACTTGTCAGCGGAGATACCATCAACAGAGACCTTGGCGAGGTCATCATGGCTCTTGACCTGGCAGGTGTCAAGAGGGGGACATTCATAGTGAAGGATTCAGAGTCAGAGGACAGGATCAGGCAGATTATTTCCAGGACAGGCCTACGGGATTATAGATTCCATACTGGTTCCGCAATGGAGTTCCTTGATACACTCCTACAGGAAAAGCCTGTTGAGAGATTCAAAACCACAACTGTTGTCATAGATCATTTCTTCAAGGTTAAGAGTGTGGGTACCGTAGCACTGGGCTTCGTTCTTGGAGGCACTGTGAAGAAACATCAGAAACTTCACTGCAGTTTCACTGATGCGGAGATACAGGTCAGATCAATTCAGGTACAGGATGTTGACATGGAGGAGGCTTCTACGGGTTCCAGAGTGGGACTTGCACTGAAAAACATTGACACCGAAGAGATGGAGAGAGGTATGTTCCTTACGGAGGAACCTCAGAAATCTGTTGGCGAAATCAGAGCAGAGTTTCAACCTTATCCATCCCTGAAAACAAAGTGGAATTCAGGTGAGATATTCATTGCGGATCAGATGAGATACCAGAGAGGGTTTTATGAATCTGGAGAGCTCAAACTTGACAGGGGCATGCCTCTGTTCAGGAGAGAACTCATTGCAGTGAGCCCAAATTCAACTCCAAGGCTGCAGGGCCTCTTCAGGGTCGCCTAGCCATCTTTGCCTCGATCATGGCCCTGGTTCCAATATCGTGTCTCACGTAGAATTTTCCCTTTATTAATTTCAGGTTCTCCTCACATTCACTGTTGGCCGTTTCTATATCCTTTCCCTCACCAACCACTGCAAGGCTCCTTGATGTGCTCTGCTCAACCTCCGACAGCTCACCGGAGACTGCTGCGTAATAGATGAATTTCCTCTTCTCAGGTTTTTCCTGCGATATTGCGAGAGCTGAGGGTTTAGGGGCGTATCCGTATCCTTCCGGAACAACATACTTCAGAACAGTTGCTGCATTTCTGAACCGGACGCTCTTTCTGAGATCTCCGTCAGCGATCCTGTTCAATATGTCTGGAAGGCTGTCATCAAGGAGATGCAGAACATTGATGGATTCAGGATCAGCAAATCTTGCATTTATTTCGATAACCCTGATACCACCTGGGGAATCCATGAACTGCCCGTAAAGAATTCCATGGAATTCATTTCCGCTATCTCTGAGAGCACTCACAACATCCTCCATGATTTTCAGTGCCTTTTCACGTGCATTGTGTGAAAGGAATGGAAGTGTGTGGGTGGAATCACTTATTGAACCCATGCCCCCTGTGTTGGGTCCCGTATCTCCCTCTCCTGCCCTTTTGTAATCCTGCACCACAGGCATTGGGCTGATCCTCTGTCCGTCTGTGAAGACCTGCTGGCTGAACTCCTCACCGGTTACCCTTTCCTCCAGAAGCACAGAACCATCTTTGCCAATAACAGAGGATGCATAGCTGAAAGCTTCCTCGAAACCTGAAAGGTGTACTCCCATGACCTTAACACCCTTTCCACCGGTCAGACCCAGAGGTTTTATGGCAAACTCTTTGTCTCTGTGCTGTTGCAGGTACTCTTTAAGATGGTCAGTTCCTGTGAAATTTGCAAATTCGATGTTTCCATCGATCCTGTATTCCCTCAGGAGTTCTCTCATGAATTTCTTGCTTGTTTCGATTCTCGCTGCAGATCTGTCCGGGGAGGCCACCCTTATTCCCTTACTGCGGAGGTCTTCCACAAGTGATGTTTCCAGAACAGGATCTGGGCCTATGAAAGCAAGATCGATGCCACTCTTCAGGGCAAAATCCACAATTGGTGCGGGATCAGTCTCCGGTCCAATCCTGTAATCCCTGGAAAGTGAGATTATTGACGGGTTTCTGTTCTTCAGGAATGAATATACATGGGCACCTGCTTCAGAAAGCCTCCTTGCAACAGCATCCTCTCTGCCGCCTCCCCCCACAAGAAGAATCTTCTCACTCAACGGTCTCACCATCCAGTGCTTTATCCTGAGCCTTTGTCTGAAGCCCCTTCGGGCTTATGTTGAAATAGCGATAGAACTCACGTGTTGGTGTTAGCAGCTCAGTGTTCCTGAACTTTCTTGAACTGACAAATTTCCTTTCAATGGCCATAGCAAGGGGCTCCCGGCTTTTCTCTCCGAATTTCCTGACAACATCACCTCTGATGCAGCCTGGATTTGCAGCAATGTATCCCAGAACCTTCAGCTCAAGGGGGCTTATCTCCCTTCTGGAAACTGGAGCAACAATGCTGCTGTATTCCGGATTGAGCTGAAGCTTGTACCTGATACCTGTACGTTTTATCTCAAGGGCTGACCCGCTCTTCCTGTAATTTCTGGTAATCTCTTTTATGGCCTTTAGCACTTCCTCCTTTGGCTCGTTGATGATCACGGATATATCGGAAGCGGAAATTGGTTCCTCTGAAGCATAAAGAATTGCCTCAACCCTTGCATTGATAGACATTCAGTGATCAGTAAAACTCTGGCGAATAATTATTTTCCTAAACAACTGCTTCACATTACTCAATGTTAATCTGGTTTATTAGAATTGCACCGGATTCAGTAAAACCCTTAAATTACATGAGATAATACCGAACATGTGTTCGCTACCGATTCTCACAAAGACCAGGAATTAACTGTCTCAGAAGGAAAGAAGACCAAACCAGACTCCCTTTTCTTCATATGGTTTGCCGCCAACCTCACAGTGGGGGATTTTGCACTTGGGTTCATTCCGGCGTCTGAAGGTCTGAGTTTCTGGTACGGATTCCTGGCTTTCCTCATAGGAACTGTTTCGGGTGGGGTCCTCCTTGCCATGATGAGTCTCATCGGCTCGGTTGTACACCGCCCTCAGATGGCACTTTCCAGGGGGCCATTCGGAAAAGCTGGATCGGTGACAATGTCCTTCCTCCAGTGGGGGAATTCTCTTGGCTGGCTCTCCGTGAATCTGATACTTGCCTCACTTTTCATAGATTCGGTACTACCCAGTAATCTCATAATTCCCATCATACTTGCAGTTTCGGTTATAGTTTTCACGCTGGTCTATTTCGGGCATGAGTCTGTGAGAAAGATAGAGACTGTTCTGTCAGTGATTCTGGGTATTCTGTTCGCTTTCATAACATACCTTGTCATTTCCACCGGGATACCACGCATTTTGGCGCCCCAGACTCTTACAGTGCCATTTTTTGCTGCTTTCGGCATCACCCTTGCAACATCTTTCTCCTACATCATGGCATGGGGACCATATGCCTCTGACTATTCCCGTTTCGTTTATGGTAAGAGGGCCCCCGTCAGATCTTTTTCTTACACGCTTCTTGGGGGAATAATATCGACATTCTGGGTGGAGGTACTTGGAATGATGGTAGCTCTTGCCAGCGGAAATCCAGGTGGAAATGCTGTTTCTCTCATGACCTCTCTTCTTGGAGGTTTCCGGATAATAGGTGTAGTAGCACTCTTTCTGGGAGGTATTGCCGCCAATGCTGTGAATCTGTATTCAAATTCAAGGAGCATACAGACAGTATTCACAAAGCTGAAGAACATCCATGCCCTTATTCCAGGACTCATTATTTCAACAATTCTTGGAATAATCGGTTTCTCCAATTTCTATGGCTTCTACGAGACCTTCCTTCTGCTGCTTGATTACTGGATAACCCCATGGCTGGGAGTACTTATTGCTCATTACTTCATATGCAGATATACCTATGGTGAGAGGAAGGTTTCAATCCCTGCTGGAATGATCGCCTATCTGGCATCTCTTCTCATATCTGTGCTGTTCATGAATCCTGGGGTCATCTATGAGGGAATATTTGCCAGATATCTCCAGGGGCTTGACATCAGTTATTTCGTTTCCTTCTTCCTGGCCATTACATTCTATGTTGCAATGACAGGAATAAACAGATCAGAGAAAGGGGAAAAATTATCTCACAGTGAATCATGAGCTATGGATGTCAGCCCTCCCCGATCACCTCATAATTTCTCTGGCAAAAGAAGGAACCCTCATATCTGAGAATTTTTCTCCTGAATCCGTAACTCCAAACGGCTACGATCTGAGGATCGGTGCACTGAAGCATTTTGGAACTTCATCAGAGATTAAAGAGGCAAGGCTTGATCCTGGCTCTGGAATCTGGGTCTCTACACTGGAGTACCTTGCTATGCCCTCGGGTATAATGGGACAGATATGGCTTCGTTCCAGCTACGCCAGGCGGGGGCTTATGGGATCATTTGGAGCAGTTGAGTCTGGCTTTACCGGTAACCTGACATTATCAATATTCAATTTCGGACTGGAAAGCATTGACCTGAAATCAGGTGAAAGGATTGCCCAGATTGTGTTTCACAGGATGGTTTCTGAACCGGAACATGGATACGCTGAGAGGTCCGGAACATACTCCGGATCAAGGGGAATCAGCACGGGACCGCTGGTGAAGTGACATGGTTGGAGAGATCAGTATTGAGGTGAAACAGGAAGCCGATGCGCCCCCTGCCCTGCTGATGGGCCTGGTCAGGAACTGGCATGACCTTCCTGAATACTGGCATGGAATCAGAGAGATACGTGATGTAGGCGGTGGGATGTATTCTATCAGGTTCGCATTTCCGGCATCAGGTAAGATGTCCTACATATGGGACCAGGAGAATATGAAATGCACTGAAAACTACCATAGCGGTCCATTCACAGGTTATAAGATGGTGGAGTTCAGGCAGCGTGATGGTGGAACCCTGATGGTGGTGAAATGGGAGATCAAGCTGTCATTTAGAATGCTCATAATGAAAGGTTTCATCAGGAAGCATTTTACTGAAGGAACAGAAAATGCACTGAGAAGGCTGGCTCTCGCTGCTCAGAAAAAGATGGAGAAAGTCAGTCCCGCCTCACCTTGATTTCATATTCCAGCATCTCCCTGCTTGGCTCCGACTCTGGAAACACGTCTCTCGCTTCTGCAACCAGCTTAGCATAATCCCCGTACCTGGGGCTGTAATGGAACAGAAACAATTTTCCAACACATGCAGCTTTGGCAATTGCAGCAGCCTGCCTTGAGGTTGTGTGGCCGTATTCGTTTGTACGTTCCTCAATGGATGAGTCAGTGGTTGTATCATGTATGAGGACATCCGCATCCTTTGCAAACTGCTTCATCCCCTCGAGAGGCCTTGTATCGCCCGTGTATACAACAGACCTTCCCCTTCTTATTCCAGCAGATATATCTGACAGAAGAAAGGTTCTGCCATTGTGCTCTATCTCCCCTTTTCTTCTGAGCTCCTCAAGCCTCCTGACCGGAACACCAAGCTCACGTGCCTTCTCTCCATCGATCCTCACTGTGCTTTCTTCCTGAAACCTGAAAGACATAGCTGGAACAGGATGGTCGTTCCTGAATGTCCTCACTGTGAAACCCGGGAACTCATACTCCTGGTCATAGAGAAATTCAGTTACCTTGATGCTGAATCCCAGCCTGTAATAGCCTGCTCCAAAGGCGTTTGAAAGTATCCTTATGGCTCCTTTCGGCCCGTATATATTCAGATCCTGTGTCCTTCCATTGAAGGACATGCTCTGTACCATTCCCAGAATTCCAAGGAAATGATCTCCATGAAAGTGTGAGATGAATATGTTGTCTATAGACATGAATGAAACATTGCTCTTCATGAGCTGCTTCTGAGTTCCCTCTCCGCAGTCCAGAAGGTTTGTCACGCTGCCAATCCGCAGGACCACTGCAGGAAGCCCGCGCCCGGGTGTGGGCCATGATCCTCCGGTGCCCGCGAAAAGAATTGTGAAATTGGATGCCACGCTTTCATGATTCGTTCGGGATAGATAATTTTCACCTAACACTGAGGGAGGTTCACAATTCTCCCTCGACCCTTTCAATTGAATATGGAAGTTCCTCAACGGTCTTGACTGGAAGTTTCTTCTTAAGGTTCTCCCAGAGATAGGTGTCCATCCTGCACCCGGATCCATTGAGGTAATTACCCAGATGCTCCCTCAATTCCACACCTTTTCTGTCAAAATCTGTAAGAATAATGACCTCCCTGTAATTCTCAGAGATACGTTCAGACAGAGAGACAAGGGGAAGACCTGAGTTCACGGTAATTATCTCTCCGCTGAAACTGAGCCTTCTGAGGCTCTCAACATCATTCTTCCCTTCAACAATAATGGGGATGGTGGAGTTCTTGAGTCTGTAGCGGTCCAGAAGTTTCAGAATAAAATTCTTCCGCATCGTCAAAACATATTGAATAGGATTAATTTAAAGGTTTCCACTATCAATCCCAGAATCTGCGGTTTTTGGCATAATCCATCTCGCCTGTAAGGATTGCCTTGATGAAATCATCCTCATTGAGATATGATACCTGAAGCATTCTAGAGGCAGTCTCAGGGCCTATACCTCTGGCAGCCATAACCATTACAGCCTGCATGCCCCTCTCCCTCACGAGGTGTGCGTTCTTGCTGAGTCTGCGAAGAACTTTTCTGCCCTCTGGAGTTTCAGGATCCGCCTCTGAAAGAATTCCTTTCTCAAATGGCGAAAGTGTTGCAACCAGGGAGCTCCCGCAATTGCTGCATTTTATAGCAGTGATATCGCGGATTCTCATTGTTCTCACATACCTGCAGGATGTACAGTAAAGGGTCACCTCCTCATTCATGAGCCTTTTCTTTACAGCGTCAAGAATTGTCTTTGTCGGTTTAAGTGGAGCCACCCGCTCAGAATAATGGCTTACAAATATGTTGCTGGAATCGGATATTGAGTCATTGAGTTCCATGGATACCTTTCCATCCCTCAGACCCCTCAGGAATGCCCCCAGTGTGTCAAGATCCATGTAATCTGAAATCATCTTCCTGATTGAATCCCTGAACAGTGGGGTATCCAGGTAAGAATCGACAATCTTCTCGAATCTCATCCTGCTAATGTCAGATTCGTTGGAAATGACACCGAATTTTCTAGCTTCATACAGGAATACTCCATTGAAGAATCTTGATCTCCTTGCAATGCCAACAATATGGCTCATGAGATTATCCGGCTCAATGCTTAGAAGTATGCGCCTGACCTCATCCGCCGATATTCGTCTTCCGGCCCTAGCATAAATGTGATATGGAGAATAATCCATCTCCACGCTTTCCCCGGTCACCCCGGAAAGTATACCGGAAAAGATCTCCGCAAGTGCAAAGTTTGCCCTGGTTCCAAGAACAGGCTGAATAACTATCTCATTCATCCTTGTTTCAATAATACAATTATCTGATCTTGCATGATTCTTCATATACCATTCCTGAAGCAGTGGAACTGATCTGCTATCTATGAAATCAGGTACTACTCCGGATTCACGGTTATGGGAGACCTTCTGTGCAACATCCGGCAGCACAGGAATCTCCTCCCCGCTCCATTTCGGAGCAATCGCAGCTGTTGGAAATGGCTCAACAAGTATCTTCTCCCCGTCTATTCTGATAGTCCGCCAGGTTGAGCCCCTTATGACAAAATAGCTCCCTGGCTCAATCTCATTGACAACATAACGTTCGTCCAGAGTTCCAACAAATTTCCTGTTCACAGTGTCTATGACCTTGTAATTCTTCTCGCTTGGAATCATGGATATGTTCTCAATGAAGTAGTTCAGGACACCGCGACGCCTTCCTGCTCTCTCCCCTTCAAGGTAGATCTTGTTTATGGATGCCAGGAACTCAAGAGTGCGAACATACTCTTCATGATCAAGATCCCTGAAGGGGTATGATCTTTTAATGATACTGAAAAATTTCTCAGTGTCAACGCTGCCATGTATCCTCAATTCCCCCAGTAACTGATTGACAAGTGTTGCCATTGAATTCTTTCTAATCTGAATGTCTTCGAGATGTCCTCCCTGGACATGGCTTACAATGGCGCAGGCTTCTTCCATCTCAATTATGTCACTGCAGATTATGACACCTTTCGATGTTTTCTCTATGTAATGGCTGGACCTCCCTATCCTCTGGATGAGTTTGTTTATCTGCCTTGGGGAATTGAACTGGAGAACAAGATCAGCAGATCCTATATCTATCCCAAGCTCCAGTGATGAGGTGCATATAAGGGCCTTGATCTTTCCTGCCTTGAAATCCTGCTCTGCTGATTCCCTTGCCTCTCTGGACAGTGATCCATGATGTACCTGCACAGGTGGTTCTCCGAGCCACAACCGGAGTCGGAAAGCCATATCCTCGGCCACACTTCGTGTGTTAGTGAATACCAGTGTTCCTCGGTGCTGGCTTATCATATTCCAGATGTAAACAATTGCTCCGCCATAATGGACGTCAGTGCCCATCTTCTCTGCAATATCTTCCGGGGCATTTTCTGGTATAAGTATTGAAATATCCATATTTTTTCTGAGATCAGCCCTGACTATTGATGCGCTGCCTTCCGGATCAAGGAATCGCGAAAGTTCCTGGGGATTGCCTACAGTGGCAGAGAGACCAATCCGCTGGAAGTTGCCGCAGAGTTCCCTCAGCCTCTCCAGCGCAACTGCAAACTGCGTCCCCCTTTCATTCTGTGCAGTTTCATGTAATTCATCCACGATGACATATTTTACGGAGGATATTACATTCCTAAGGTTCTTGCCCGACAGGAGAAGCTGCAGTGATTCAGGCGTTGTAATAAGTACATCGGCAGGCCTTGTGGTTATCTCTCTCCTCATTGCCTGTGTTATGTCACTGTGCCTGACCTGAATTCTTATCCCCAACCGGTTTCCATAAGAAAGGAGGCGATCAAGCATATCTCTGTTAAGGGCTCTCAGAGGAGTTATGAACAGAGTTGATATCTGACGGGGAGATTCAGTAAGAATTTTATGAAATACTGGAAGTATTGCAGCTTCAGTCTTTCCGCTTCCAGTAGGTGACAGAAGTAGAAGGTTTTCTCCTTCCATTATGCGGCGAATGGCAACACGCTGTGCCTCAGTAGGTTGCGATATACCCGAATCAATAAGCATACTCCTGATGTCGGGGTGCAGAATCTCGAATATATTTTCCTCCAATTTTCCGGTATCTCCTGTAACAACTTAAGGGTTGATGATTCAACACAGATGAACCTGGAGAAGTAATTACATTATTTATTTAATTATAAAATTAAAAGATATGGGAAAGATCAGAACTCGTCATCGTCGTCGTCATAATCGTCATCGTCATCATAGTCCTTTCTCTTGACGAAATTGACCAAAATAACACCTCCTGTGTGGCATGTTAGATTTTGCCAATATAAATATCTTTACTGCCATCCCACATGACATGTGGGCCCTGACCTGAAACACATTCAGAGGAATAATCACAAACCAAGCAGTCTGGTTATATTGCCTGAGAACAATCTATCTCTTTCAGAGTCCGTTATATCCAGATTTCGAATATTGGAAATTATCCGGCCACTATCTCCCCATGGAAAATCTGTACCGAAAAGTACATGATCAATTCCGAAGAATTCAATCCCTTCTCTCAGCCATGGCATCCACATTCCCTCAGCAGTATCAACGTAAAGTAATTTCATCATACGCAAAGGCTCCTCCGGCGACTCAAAATTATGGCTCAGAAAACTGTTTATTCTTCCAGCAAGCAGTGGGATGAGGGAGCCCAGATGGTGGACAATTATTTTCAGTTTGGGGTGACTTCTGAGCAAACCGGATGAAACTATTCTGATTAGTGATAGAGTTAAGTCAAAATCCCATCCGACCATTATATCCACAGCATCTTCCTTCAACCAGCCATATGTGTCACGCATGAAAGTTGGATGAAGCCAAATGGGCCTCCCAGACCTTTCCATGTAAGAAAAGAATGGTTCTAAATCTGGAGAGTCAATAGGCTTACCCTTAACGTTTGAAACGATCTGAACACCCTTCAGACCCAGTTCCTCTATGCATCTCCGGCTCTCTTCTAAGGCAAAATCTGGATCCTGCAGGGAAACGGTCCCCACAGGTATAAAGCGCCTGCCATATGTGTCAGCAACTTCCCTTATTCCATCGTTGGCTATTTTGGAAGCTCCCTCTGTCTCACGGATAGAGAGATTCAGGTCATCAAGATTGGGCATTGCAAGAGATATGATCTCACTGTCAATGCCCATATGATCCATATATCTTATCCTGCTTTCAAAATCCATAAGATACTTCAGGTCAGTGGACATTTTAATAATCATTTGGGATGATTTACTGTATTTCCTGAAATAGTTCTCAGGGTAAAGGTGGCTGTATCCGTCAATTACCGGCATAGGTAAAGATTGCACTCTCCATAATTATATTTAGGCATTTCAATGATCCAGGCTTAAATCGCCATACTTGATTCTGCCATATCCCTTGACCCATACTCAAGAGTGTTTGCAAAAATAATAATATCCCATAGACAATCAGGGCGTGAGAGTATGAGCGACAAACTTGCCGAAGTTGAGATATCTAAAGATGGAGAGATCTATTTTGCAAAAATACTGCTTCCATCTGGGGAGGTCATTACACTTGAAAACGAGGACTTTGAGGAAGTACTGGAACAGGTGGCAAACGACCTTCAGGAAAGATATAGCAACTGAGCGGGGATGGCCCAGCGGTACGGCGGCAGCCTGCTAAGCTGTTTCTCGAATGAGAGCGAGGGTTCGAATCCCTCTCCCCGCG
>JAMCPQ010000004.1 GCA_023379825.1 Thermoplasmatota archaeon
TTCAGTTGTGAAAAGGAATTCGACAAAAGATGCATGTTATAATTAGATTTCACACAACATCTTTTTTAACCTATTTCAAATCAGTGATCATGGCAAAAGTTCATTACCGGTGCTCAGACCTTGGATATCAGTGCAGTTTTGAGTATGATGGTCCAAAGCCTGAGGATATACTCCCAAGAATCAAGATGCATATGAAGTATGCACATCAGATACAGGAGCTTTCACCGGAAGAGATTGAGAAGGTAAAGTCTAAATTCAGGACTGTAGAGTAAGGAATAAAGGATAGATGTTCAACAGAGTGCCCACAGTCCTGAGAAGCCAGGAGCTTATAGACAAATCTTTTCTCAGGGCATCAAAGATAACAGAGCCCTACCATTTCAAGCTGGAAGACAAGATCAGGAAGGAGATCATCGACAGAATATCCACAATTGAGGCCATCACCTGCGGTCATCTTAACAAGCTGGTGAAGAAGTTTCCCTCAATATGGAATGTTCATCCATTTTACAGGGAGCTTGTGGATCTGATGTTCGACATCGACGCTTACAAGCTGAGCCTTGGAAACGTCAACTGGGCATCCAAGAGGATAGTGGAGCTTTCCACAGACGTTATAAAAAGGCTCAAAAGGGCAGGGGAGGCCAAACAGCTCACAAAACTCATGAATGAATTCTATGGGAGATACAGTTCAATAGTAAAGGCCATAGACAAGGACCTTTCATTCCTGGGAAAATGCAGAGATGAGATGCGAAAGATCCCTGATATCGATCCTGAAATGCAGACTTTCATTATAGCTGGGATGCCCAATGTTGGAAAGAGTTCTCTTCTCTCCAGACTTACTGGTAACGTGGTCAGGGTGGCCCCTTATCCTTTCACAACACAGAACATATCTGTAGGATACACCTTGCTGGGAGAGGAAAAGATTCAGATAATTGATACTCCAGGAATACTGGACCGCCCTATGAAGGAGAGAAACCAGATGGAGATCAAGGCGGTCCTCTCTCTTCGCCTCATTCAGGGTCACATAATCTTTCTCCTTGATCCTTCAGGTCATGCAGGTTATTCTCTTGAGAATCAGTATTCACTTCTTGAAGAGGTAAAGCAACTTCTTTCAGGGGATATCATAACAGTTCAGACTAAGTCTGATCTATACAGCGAAAGGATAACAGAAATTGCAGTCTCTGCCGCAACAGGGGAAGGAATAGAGGCACTGAAATCTAGGATGGAGTTGGTTTTGAATGGACAGTTCAGTACTCAGAAGGGAGATTAGAAAGCACGCTATTGCTAATGCCCTGAGCCATGGAGGAAAGGCCAGTCATGGTTCAGTTATCAGCCATCTTCTGGGCTCACATCCGGAACTCAGGAAGGAGACTGGATCAATAATGCCAGAGATCATCAGTGTGGTATCCGAAGTGAATTCCCTTTCTCCTGAGGAACAGCAGAATGTTGCCCTCAGTGAGTTCCCTGAGATTCTCCAGAAGGAAGAAAAGAAACCGCAGGAACATCATCTTCCTGAACTTAGGAACCATGGGGGAAAGGTAGTGATGAGAATGGCCCCATCACCTTCAGGACCACTCCATATCGGTCATTCCAGGATGGCTATACTCAATGATGAATACGTCAGGAGATATGGGGGGGAACTGATACTCAGGATCGAGGACACGAATCCAGCCAATATAGATCCTTTTGCATACGAACAGATTCCAAGGGACCTGGAATGGCTTGGTGTAAGGGTTGACCGTATTGTAATCCAGTCCGACAGGATGGAGATATATTATCAGGAGGCCAGAAAGCTCATCGAAATGGGCAAAATTTATGCTTGCACCTGCAAAACAGAGGAATTCAAGGCAAAACTCCTCAAATCAATTGCTTGTCCACACAGGGATCAGGATATTTCCATTAATCTGAAAGCATTCGAAAATGCAACAGCAGGGAAGACAAAGTCAAAGGAAGCAGCTTTTGTGGTTAAGACAGACCTGGATCATCCAAATCCGTCAGTGAGGGACTGGATTGCTTTCCGTGTCCTTGATCATCCCCATCCAAGGCACGGAGACAAATACCATCTCTATCCTCTCATGAATTTCAGTGTGGCAGTGGATGACCACCTTCTTGGGCTTACGCATGTGATCAGGGGGAAGGATCACATAAACAACACGGAGAAGCAGAAATACATATTCAGGTACAATGGATGGACACTACCTGAGTACTATCATTACGGTCTGGTGAATTTTCCGGATGTAATTCTCAAGACCTCCATAATTAAAAAGGGAATACAGGCAGGGCAGTTTTCAGGATGGGATGACATAAGACTGGGAACAATAATGGCCTTCAGGAAGAGGGGGTACAGAAAGGAGACATTCAGGAAATACTGGATAGATTCCGGAATGAGGGAGATTGATTCAGAATTCTCCAAGGAGATATTCAATTCTATTAACAAATCGTTTATAGATAATACAACTCCTCGACTTTTCTTTGTCAGGAATCCTGTTGTCCTGCGCATAGATAACCTGAATGCGTCAGGAGTCGATATACCGAACCACCCCACAAACAGGGAACTTGGTCACCGCCACTATGATATCCGTTATGATACCAGAATAGCAGTTTCTTCCGATGACTGGACTTCACTGCAGCCTGGAGATACCATAAGGCTGAAGGATTTCTGCAACATCAGGAAAACTTCAGACGGAGCGGAATTTGCAGGCAAGGAGATGGTCAAGGGCATACCCATAATACAGTGGGTTCCGGATCCTGAAATTCAGTTCACTGTCTACAGACCTGATGGTACCAGCGACACAGGCTTCGTTGAAAAGTACATACAGAATGGAAGCGGCCTTTTCCAGTTTGAGAGATACGGATACGTGAACAAAGGCTCAGACAGTGCAGGATATTTTCTGCACAGGTAAAAGTTCAGTTCTCCTCAGGGAGCTTGACACTTGGAGGAAACTTTCTGAGAATAACTATCTCCCCAATGGACTGTATCCATCTGAACGGGATAGAAATGGCCGCACCCTTTTCCACAATTTTAGGGTTTGGATGCTCAATGTAAAGCCCGTAGATGTCCTCACGGTCCACATCCATTATAACGTCGCTTATCTCTCCCAGAAGTATACCCTGAGGATTGTAGACAAGCCTTCCATAGAGCTCTGTCAGTTCACTAAGCACAAATCTATTAGCGGAATCTGTTTAATGAATTTTTCCAGCTAAAAGATTGAAACATTCACGGCACAGAGACCCCACAATTGTGGCCTTACCTTAAAACTGTATGGGATTTGCAGCGTGGCTTAGTCAAAAGATACAAAATTTGAAATTGAATCCTCATTTATGGTATAATATGAGCAATGATCACATTGAGGATTCAGGAACACCCATAACCGTTGCCTACGGAGATGGTATAGGGCCTGAAATAATGGAAGCAACCCTTTCTATTATAAAGGCAGGTGGCGCAAAGCTGAAGATTGAAACAATCCAGATAGGTGAGTCGGTCTACCTGAAAGGGATCACTTCAGGTATAGAGCCATCAGCCTGGGAATCGCTCAGGCGGACCCGTGTATTCCTGAAGGCCCCTATAACAACACCGCAGGGGGGCGGCTTCAAAAGCCTGAATGTTACAACGAGAAAAACTCTTGGGCTCTTCGCAAATGTCAGGCAGTGCCTTTCTTATTCACCATTCATATCCACAAAACATCCAGACATGGATGTTGTCATTGTCAGGGAGAATGAAGAGGATCTTTACGGAGGGATAGAGCACAGACAGACAGATGAAGTTGTTCAGTGCCTGAAGCTCATCTCACGTCCAGGCTCAGAGAGGCTGATAAGGTATGCTTTTGAATACGCAAGAAGGTATGGAAGGCACAAGGTAACCTGCTTCACCAAGGACAACATAATGAAAATGACTGACGGCCTGTTTCACAAAATTTTTGATGAGGTCTCCCGGGAATACCCTGACATACAGAGTGAACACTGGATTGTCGACATCGGTGCTGCGAAGCTTGCAGATACACCTGAGAGCTTTGACGTTATCGTTCTCCCGAACCTGTACGGGGACATTCTCTCTGATGTAGCTGCCCAGATTGCAGGCTCAGTAGGGCTTGCTGGAAGTGCAAACATCGGCGATGGAATTGCCATGTTTGAGGCAATCCATGGTTCTGCTCCAAGGAGGGCAGGCCAGAACCTCGCAAACCCGTCCGGCCTTCTTCTTGCAGCTGTTCAGATGCTTGTTCACATCGGCCAGGGAAGTGTGGCAGAGAAGGTTCACAATGCGTGGCTCAAAACAATTGAGGACGGCATTCATACATATGATATCTACGATCCTGATATATCCACAGAGAAGGTAGGCACCAGGGAATTTGCCCAGGCCGTTATTCAGAGGTTAGGCCAGAAACCTGAGAAACTCAGACCTGTCAGCTACCCTGACAGTATGCCTCCCATAAAAATAGAACTTCCCAGGAGAAAGAGGCAGTCAAAGCAACTGGTGGGAATAGATATATTCCTTGACTGGGTGGGAAAACCCGATTTCCTTGGTCAGAGTCTTGATAAGCTTGCGGGTCCAGAATTTGCTCTTTCCATGATCACAAACAGAGGAACTAAGGTCTATCCAGGAGGATTGCCTGAGACATTCTGTGTTGATCACTGGAGATGCAGGTTTGAGGCACCTTCTAAAGGTTCCGCAGTTAAAGATGAAGAC
>JAMCPQ010000005.1:0-75452 GCA_023379825.1 Thermoplasmatota archaeon
TTTCTGATATTTTTGAAAACAATATCCGACTTATCAGCTCCCCGTCATTGCTATGTATTTCGGAAATTATGCGGGGTTCTTTTCATGATTATGATCCATGGGGAATATTTGCCTCAAAAATGTTAATAGCTGATTTCATTTATTTAAGACGAATGGAAAACAGGGGACTGAACTATCAGACCACAAGGTATACAGGAATGGACCCTTACAGGGAATTCCCAATATCCATAGGTGAGTGGAGATCCGCTGCAAGAACAAGGATGCCGGAAGAGGCATGGGGATATCTGGAAGGCGGAGCCGGGTCGGAATCCACCATGAACGGAAACATTGAAGCATTTTCAAAGTGGAAACTCAGGCCAAGATATCTAAAAGACGTGAGCGAAAGGGATATTTCGGCCAGGTATCTTGGGAGAAAGGAGTCGACCCCATTTATACTTGCACCCATCGGAGTAATGTCCATCATAAGCAGAAGCGGGGAGGTAGCTGCGGCAAGAGCAGCAGGGAAGTTTGGCATACCATTTGTGCTGAGCACTGTATCTTCCAGTAGCATCGAAGAGGTAGCCTCAAAGGCTGAATCAACGGAAAAATGGTTTCAGATCTATCCTGGAAAAGATGTAGAGATCGTAAAGAGCATGATCAGAAGAGCTGAGAATGCAGGATACAGCACGCTTGTTGTAACTGTTGATACAACCATGCTAGGGTGGCGTGAACGTGACCTGAAGAATGAGTACCTACCATTTCTGAAGGGAGAAGGTATCGCAAATTATCTTACCGATGAGGTCTCCCTTTCCCGTCTGCAGCATAAACCGGAACAGGACATGAACGAGGCGGTTCTGAAGTTCCTCTCTGTATATGTGAACCCATCCTTCTCCTGGTCTGATCTGAGGGAGATCATACGGTTCACCAGACTTCCCGTTGTATTGAAGGGGATTTCGCATCCTGATGATGTTGCAACAGCTGTGGAATCAGGAGTGAAGGGGATAGTAGTATCCAACCATGGTGGAAGGCAGGTTGATGGGGCGGTTTCCACGATTGACTCCCTTGCAGCAATCACTGATGTGGGACCGGTTGGAGCCGATATTTTTCTGGATAGTGGAATCAGGCATGCTTCCGATGCAATGAAAGCAATTGCCCTTGGTGCCAGGGCAGTTCTCATAGGAAGACCTTATGCCTATGCCCTTGCAGTGGGAGGGGAAAGGGCTGTCGAGGCCTACCTGAACCAGCTGACAGCAGAGATGGATCTCCAGATGGGCCTGGCCGGTTTCAGGTCTCTTGACGAACTGGACAGGGAGGCAGTCCTAAGAACGGATTGAACCTAATTTTCCTAAACAAGAAAATTAACATTGGCACTCCAGGCCATCAATAATGGTGAATCATAAGTAACTTCACATGAATTTTTTTAAATTAGGACAAGCCCAATCAGTGATATCATTACACTTGCAAAGGCACAGGTCCCGATGACGGTTTCGATCCTTGTGAGGTCTTTGATCGCTGTTAAATAGATGGCTATAAACATTGTGAGAAGAAGAGGAATCAGGAGAAAAAGTAAAAGAGGTCTGCCAAGTGAAATGATAAAAATCACACCGAAGGCTGTGCTGATAACCCACATAAGGCGCAGAATAAGCATGCTTCCAGCAGTTCCTGCAACAGTTGCCACAGTTCTGATACCGGAATCTCTGTCCCATGTGTAATCCCTGATGTTTCCTGAGAAAATCACAGTGGGAAAGGCAAGGCTGCCCTGCAATATCAGGAGTACTGACCCAGAGCCTAATGTTCCTGATGTGGAATATATCTCAATAAGCGAAAGTGCTATGAAACTGATTGAAACTGCTGCTTCCCCAAGACCCCTGTACTTTAACCTGAAAGGATCACCTGTATACCCGTAAGAAATAAGGGCACCAAGCGGCAGGATCAAAAGAATCAATAAATTATGGATTGAAACGGAGATCACTATGAGTATTATTGCCAGAGCAGTGATAAGAAGTATGCCGTATTCAAGAAGTTTTTCTGGCTTGAGCGACATATCAAAAACGGGATGCTTCCTGTACTTTGTATTAGGGGCCCCGGGAGCATCAATTCCATTCCTGACATCAAAGAAGTCATCAAAGAGGTTGGTTGCTGCGGCAATGATAATTACCGAAACAGAGAAAAGCAATGTCTCCACAATATTGGGAGCTCCTCCGTTCCTCAAGGATATGAGCACTCCTGAAAGCACAAATGGTATCATGAGGTAAAGTGGAGGAGTCATCAGCCCACGGGAAGAGGCCCGGGCTACCTTTATTCCCTCGTTTAATCCATTCCTCAACTGAGATCATTTCCGTTTAAGTTAACAGTGAAGGAAAAGAAAATCAGTCAATGTTCATGAAACGGGCATTTTTCTGGGAATCCATTGCTGCATTCACTATTTTAACTACGGCAGCACCATCCTCACCAGTTGCTATTATCTCCTCCCTGCCCTCGCATTTCCTGACGAAAGAGAGGATCTCCTCCTGATACATGTTAAGGCTGGAATACTGTTTTATAAGCATGCCTTCTGCACCAGTAAGTTTGCAGTCGACTGTGGTTCCGAAAAGGCCCGAAGCAATTACAGTGTTGCCTGTTCCTGCAATGATCAGATCATTTCTGGGATTCTTCATTGACCTGGAGGAAACAATGTTTGCAATTGTCCCATTGTAGTCAGCCATCAGGGCAAATGTATCCTCAACTACAGAGTCTTCAGGTTTTTTCATGCATGAGACAGTATGCGGATGCTTTCCAAGAATGAAATTAACAGTGTCAATAACGTGAACTCCAGTACCCATGACTGAGCCTCCCCCAACCTTTGCAGGGTCATCCCACCATTCCCTGTCTGGCTCTCTGGCCTGACCCCCGGAGTAGCCTCCCCAGGTGCCAGCCACATAGGTGACCTGCCCTAGTGAATTATTCTGGATCATCTCTCTGAGCTCACGAACTGCAGGATGGAACCTCATATGAAAACCAACAGAAAGTGTAAGTTTGCTTTCCCTGGCCATTGAAACAAGACTTTCAGCATCGCTGGATGAAAGTGTCATCTGTTTTTCAAGAAGGACATTTTTTCCTCTCTTCAGGCACATCATGGCCTGCTGGTAATGGAGGAAATTGGGGGAAGCTATGTAAACTGATTCAAAGTCGCCATCTCTGAAAAGCTTTTCCAGATCAGTGAAAGGTTCCGCGCTGTATTTTCCAGATTCTCTTGCGGCCTTATCATGGTTCCTGCTGTACACTGCAGTTATCCTGTTGCCGGAGGATGCTATGGCCGGCATAACTCTATTAATTGCATGATTCCCGAGCCCAATTATTGCGAATTTCATGATGGAATCCATGTCATCTCGGTTCTAATGCTTTTTCATTGGAATATTATATGGATGAAATCTACGGGCTTATGGGGGTTCCAAAGTTGCAGTTCCCATATTCATTCTGACAAGAAGGTCAGCTTCAGGCACAGAATATCCATGGGAGACGATCATCAGGTCTAACCCGTTCTTTTTTGAAAATTCTCTCAGGAAGGACATAACATCCCTCCCATCGGACAGATTTGAAATGACTTCGTCCAGAAGCAGAACCTCCTTTCCAGACAGGAGTGCGGTGGCAATTGCAACTCTCATTCGCTGCCCCTGGCTGAGTTGTGACATCCTCTTTCCAAGGGGTATCATGAGGCCTTCAGTAACCTCAGAAACAGCTGATCTGTCAAATCTGGTGGTGTCTATCCCATAGACTATATGCCTGTCTGAGGTCATTGACATGAAGTAAGAGTTCTGAGATGCATAAACGATGGATCTCCTTTCCGGAGGGTAAAAGGAGACATCCCTTCCATTAACAATTACCCTGGAACCCTGGCAGGATGCAAGGCCTGCAATGCATCGCAGGAGAAACGTCTTTCCGGATCCATTTTCTCCGGTCACATTTATTATACCGGCTGCCCTGAATCTGGCATTCAATTTGAATCCTCCTGTTTCAGCAATTATGTCAATATCAATGGTCATGCCCTGATCACTTTTTCTGTAATGGTTCTTCCACGGCTGAGGAATTTCACCGCAAGAAGCACAGCAACCGATATAACAATGAGTATTGCGGACGCGGTTATGGCTGGCCCAGGGCCATAGTATCCATAATACTGGTAAATCAGGACGGAGGCAGTTTCTGTGCCACTGAACAGACCTCCGGATATATAGAACACAAGTATTGCCACGGAGCCAAATTCACTGATTGCCCTGCTCATTGAAGTCAGTGATGCTGACAGAAGGCCTCTGGCGTTGGAGGGGATGAGAAGTCCGTACAGTATGGCTGATCTTCCCTTTCCCAGAGTTGAGGCAAACTGCTCAGGCTCTCTGTTAAGTGAAGTAAACAGGGATTGTGCCGACCTGATATATATGGGGGCAGATATGAATGAAAGTACAAGTACCAGACCAAATAGTGAATCGTAAAGCCCAAGGCCATGTTCTGTCAGAAATCTTCCGAAAGGTGTGATGGGGCTTCCAAGGATGAGGAATGCTATTCCAACAATGGGGTGGGGAATAGAGGCAGGTATGTCTGAAATAGCTTCAGCCATCCTTCCGGAACTTCTGGAAAGAACGTATGAAAGGGGAGTGAATATAACAAATACAAGAAGTGCAGACAGCGCTGCAGAAAAAAGTGTCAGGGCTATGGAGTGGAAAACAGCAGGGGAATAGCCCTGAGGGCTTCTGTAAACAACAAACCCGAAGTAGAGAACAAGAGCAATAGGCAGAAGTATAAGGAGAAGTGAAATGAGTGACCATATTCCTATGGCATCACCCCTCATCCAGGATGTTTTGTTCAGATAGGACCACCTTCAGAGATATCTCCATTAGCAACCATATCTGAGATGAATTGCGGAGGTCTTGTTGAATTGAACAATATTCCATGTGAAAGAGGTTTCAATCCGTAGGGAGATAGAAGTGAACTGTGTGTTATCACGAATGTGGTAAAGTTCTCAGCTATTCCCTGATATGGCTCCCCCGAAGGATTGGAAATGAAAAGATAAATAGGCTTTCCAGTGAAGATTGCACCGGAATAGTTAAGGGAGAACCCGGAATAAAATGAAGCCAGGCTTGTATTCCCCAGTCCTGTATAACTGGAAAGATTGACATAGCCAATGTTTTTGGCAATGGCTGCAGACTTGTAGATAAACAGGAACTGAATATTGCCACTAACTAGAGGTGATACAAGTTCAGCAGCACTGGATGCTGTTCTGTTTCCATTGTTTGAGATAAGCCTGTCCATGTAGTAAGACTGATTATTTGCAAATAGCTTGCCAGCTATTTCAAGACTGATCCATGCTCTGTACCCAGCTGGGTCTGAAAGTGGATCAGATATTCCAACCTTCACCTTCCCGGAAGTCAGCAGGGTGTAGCCGGCATTCAGAAGAGTGGTGTTGTTTGTCGCATAACCAGTTCTGAGATCTGAAATTATCTGGTTCTCTGTTGGAGTTGAAACCGAAGCTGGCGCATAAGCCAGGGCCATGTGATCCGACGCAAATGCAACAGCCCAGCCTGAATAATGTGACCCAAGGTAACTCTGGTTGTATGAGGAAAGTGAAACACTGATGAAGTTTGTTGAGGTCTCACCCTGCCCTATTTCCCTGGCCATATCGAATGAACCACCTGATTTGACAGGCAGATGTGGTGTACCGGTTCTGTTCTGAAAGGCACTCAGCAATGTGTTGCTCTCCTGAAGGTATGCATCTGCTGAGAACACTGAAATTTCAGGTTCTGGTTTTAAGGATGAAACGAAATGGATACCAAGACCAATTGCAATCATAACCAGAGCCACAGCAATGGCGAGGACTTTCCTGTTCATATAACCGGATAAATGATGAATATTTTAAAGTGTTTAATTCAATGTAGAATTAAATGAAAATGTTTACATACGTATGTTAAATGCACTCAGGATGCGAACCCTATTCACTGAAAGGCAGCTGGAAATTAACCGCCTTTTGCGGGAGGGGATATCTCGAGCTGAAATAGCATCAAGGCTTGGAATAACTGTTCAGGATGTAAGCATAACTGAACGAAGATTCAGAGAAAATCTTGAGAAGGCAGTGAACACAGTAAATCTTGCAAAGAACCTTTCAGTGGTATCGTCCATTTCACTTGCATCTGGAACACACATTCTCGATGCAAGCAAGATGATAATGAACTATGCTGACTCAGAAGGTATTAAGTTAAAGGACAACACACTGTCAGTAGTTTCAGGCCTGAGAGGATATCTAGGCTCTGATCTGAAGAATGGAAGGATGAAGCGGGACGTTGAAGTTCTCATACTTCCGGATGGGGGATTGAGATATCTCTAGATCCTCCTCATATAGACATTTGTTACTGAATGGTCAGCAGCCTTCTTCAGAATAAGATCTGCGTGGTATTTTGTCGGTTCAATATTCTCCCTCAGGTTAACACCATTGATTCTGTCCCAGATCTCCGATGCAGTCCGCTTTGCCTCTTCAACATCAAGGTCACCGTATTTCCTGAAGAATGAATTTGGATCTCTGAATGCTGTCTCCCTGAAGACAAGAAACCTGTCTATGTACCACTGCTTTATGTCCTGCTCAAGCGCGTCCACATATATGGAAAAATCAAAGAAATCCGACACCAGGAGCTCAGGTGCGATAACTGATCTTGGAATGGTATGCCTTGTCTGAAGGACATTCAATCCTTCGAGTATGAGTATATCAGGCTTGTCAACCATTTCATATCTGCCTGGAACTATATCATAGATCAGGTGAGAATAAACAGGAATCTTAATTTCTGGCTTTCCAGACTTGATGTCATACAGGAATCTTATGAGAGCCCTGAGATCATAGCTTTCTGGAAATCCTTTTCTTTCCATGATACCTTTTTCCCTGAGAATTGAATTGGGGTAAAGAAACCCGTCAGTGGCAACAAGGTCTACCTTTGGCCTTTCAGGCCAGCGGGAAAGCAATGTCTTCAGCAACCTTCCTGTGGTGCTTTTTCCAACAGCAACGCTCCCTGCTATCCCTATAACGTAAGGTACTCTGTCCACATCTTCGCTGAGGAAAGTCTTTCTTGCCCTGAAGAGTTGAGAGGATGCATCAAAATAAAGCTTCAATAGCCTTGAGATTGCAAGATATACCTCTTCTACCTCAACAGAAGAGACCATCTCGTTTATTCCCCTTATGATTTTCAATTCGTCTTCAGAGATGGTCATCGGGGTTGAATTCCTGAGCCTGCTCCATTCTGTTCTATTGAAGGCCACATAAGGGGACGCTCCATTTCTGTTTAGGTTGCTGAACATATTTAGGACCAGATGAGGCACCAATATTGAATTGCTTTAATATGCTTATTATTCACCCCAATAAGGGCGAATTAATGGCCCATAAGAGAAAATCCATTATCCAATCAGGTGAATGATTATGACGCTGGGAGGGAGATTCGAACTCCCGAGCTACGAGAGCACAGGCTTTCCAGACCTGCGCCTTACCGGGCTAGGCTATCCCAGCTTTCCTTTCTTAATTGTTTGGAATTATATAACTGTTCTATGGCCCGCATCATCTCTTAATTCTTATGCCGCATCCTCTGGATATTCAGGTTCAGATTATATTATAATCATCATGAACATGAATGAAACATGTTCAGCAATGATCTGTTGAAAGGGAAAACTGTCCTTATCACAGGCGGAGGCACAGGTATAGGGAGGGAAATGGCCTTGCGTTTCTCGGAACTAGGTGCCTCCATATGTATTCTTGGAAGGAGAGAAAATGTACTGAAGGAGACCTGCAGTAAAATCAGGGAGAATAAAAGACCTGCCTTTTACCACGTATGTGATGTCCGATCCCCGGAGGAGATCTCATCCTCTCTGGATTTTTTCATAGAAAATGCCGGAATGCCTGACATTCTGGTCAACAATGCTGCGGGAAACTTTGTAAGTCCAACTGAACTGCTTTCTCCACATGCAGTTGATTCAGTACTTGGCATAGTTCTCCATGGAACGATATACATGACTCTTGATCTTGGGAAGAGATGGATAAAGGCATCCCATAAGGGTGTTGTCCTGGACATTGTTACAACTTATTCATGGACAGGCTCTGCATTCGTCGTCCCCTCTGCAGCTGCAAAGGCAGGTGTTCTGGCTCTAGTAAGGTCACTTGCAGTAGAATGGGCCCATTATGGAATAAGGCATGTTGCGATTGCCCCCGGGCCATTCCCGACAGAGGCTACCAGGAAGAACCTTTTCCCTATACCTGAGGTGGAGGAAATGTTATCGGAGCGAGTTCCCCTGGGAAGGGTCGGGAAAATGGAGGAGATAACCAACCTTGCTGCATTCCTGATTTCAGATGGTGCTTCATTCATAAATGGTGAGGTGGTCACAATAGATGGAGGCGAATGGCTCAAGGGGGCTGGAGAGTTCAGCGGTCTGCTTGCACTTTCAAAGGAACAGTGGCAAACCATTAGGGAGATTTCCAGAAAGAAGAGTTGAACGAACTCGAACCATTGTCACTTTGATCAGATCTGTGGAACGCCGGGGGGGAGATTCGAACTCCCGAGCGAACAAGCGCAATAGATCTCGAGTCTATCGCCTTACCGGGCTAGGCTACCCCGACACTGGTGCTCCCAGATGCTTCAGTTTAAAATAAATGATCTCATGAGAGGTTTCAAGGGATCCGGCAATCACGCCTGGAACTAATTTTTAATTCTGTTATGTTCCTTCATCATGCAGCGATCCATTACCACCATCATTCCATTCTGTTTTGCAAGATCAGCGGCATCAGAGTTCACGACACCTTCCTGCAGCCAGAGAACCTTCGGTGATCTGGAAAGAGAATCTCTCACTATATCCAGAGCTGCTTCCGGTTTTCTGAACACATCCACGACATCCACCTTAATATGATCGGGAATGGAGGAAACAGAAGGGTAAGATTCGATCCCCTCCCATGTCTTAATTGCAGGATTCACTGGTATTATTCGGTATCCGTGGGACATCAGGTACTTTGCAACCCTGTAGCTGTCGCGGTCACTCTTATCTGATAAACCAACTACGGCAATATTCCTGTAATTTTTCAGAATTTCTGGAATGTGGGATTCATCGTATCCGGACATGATTTCCCATGAATCTTATGTTAAAAACGTTTATGTTTCTTAACACAGGGATAGGCGGAAATACGTCACAGTTAAATAGCTTCTCAAAATACAATATCTCAATGTTTTGCCCCAAATGCGGTTCACTCATGACAAGTACCTCCGGAAGACAGGTATGTCCAAATTGTGGCTACACCAAATCTTCAAGCTCCGGTTCCGATTCGAAAATTGTTACTAAGGGCAGTGAGAAGGAGATCATAATCATAAGGGAGGAGAAGCAGACAGAGCCTCTGGATTCGGATGCTGTCTGTCCGAAATGCCACGAGCAGGGTGCCTATTATCTCCTGAAGCAAACCAGATCAGCGGATGAACCGGAGACGAAGTTCTACACATGTTCACACTGCGGTCACAGATGGAGAGACTATGCCTGAATTCAATAGAAAAGGCTTAAAAGAGCTGTTTCATTCTTAACCCATGGTTCTGGAAGGTCTTTCAAGTTCTCTGAGGGAAACACTTAGAAAGATATCAGGTTCAACTTACATTGACAGGGATACAATAAAGGATGTTGTGAAGGATGTACAGAGGGCGCTTCTCAAATCTGACGTGAATGTAAAGCTGGTTCTGGACCTCTCATCAAGGCTTGAAAAACGAGCCTCTGAGGAGAAACCTCCAGCTGGAATGACAGCCCAGGATTATATGATCAAGATCATTTATGAGGAACTCCTTGGAATACTTGGCGAACCATCCTCCCTTAAGATTGAGCCACAGACCATAATGCTTGTTGGTCTCTACGGCCAGGGGAAGACCACATCCGCCGGTAAACTGGCTAAGTTCTTTCACAGGAAAGGCCTTAATGTAGGTCTGATAGCAGCTGATATCCACAGGCCCGGAGCATATGATCAGCTTGAACAGATTGCCAGGTCAATAAATGTTCCATTCTACGGGGAGAGAGGAAACCGAGACCCTGAAAAGATAATAAAGCATGGTATGGAAAAATTGGCTGATATGCAGGTAAAGATCATAGATACCAGCGGAAGGGACTCTCTAAATGATGATCTCATAAAGGAGATCAGGGGAATCAAGGAGCGGTTCAAACCTGATGAGGTTCTTCTCGTCATGGATGCCACAGTAGGCCAGCAGGCGGGGAACCAGGCCAGAACACTCAATGAAGCAACTGGTATCACAGGTGTTATCATCACAAAAATGGACGGTACTGGTAAGGGTGGAGGTGCACTGAGTGCTGTGGCCCAGATACATTCTCCCGTATACTTCATTGGAACAGGTGAACACCTGGATGATCTTGAGATATTCAATCCCAAGAAGTTCCTCTCAAGATTGCTGGGCCTTGGTGATCTTGAAACACTGATGGAGGCTTTCAAGGATACTCAGATCACGGAGGAACAGGCAGAGGAATCCATGAACAAACTCATGTCCGGAAAGTTCAACCTGAAAGACATGTACGAGATCTGGGAAAAATTCGCACAGCCTGGCCTTATGAGAAAAATGTTTGATGCCCTCCCTCTAACAAAAATACCCGGCGCATCAAAGATAGGTGACCAGGATATCGAGACAGCACAGAATAAACTTCAGAATTACCGCTACATAATGGATTCCATGACATTCAGGGAGCTGGAGGAACCGGATATAATCAACTCCAAGAGGATATCCAGAATTTCAAAGGGTTCAGGCAGATCGGAGGAGGAGATAAGGAGCCTTCTAAGGGAGTTCAAGGCCATGAAGAAGAATGTGAAAGCAATGAAAGGAAACAGAGGCTTCAAGAAACTGCTGAAGAACCAGATAAGGGGAGGGAACTTCAGCCTGGACAATATTCCGGAATTCAGCGAGAATCAGTGAGCAGAGGCTCTATAGGACATTTACTGTTGAAGAAAAGTTCATTGATGGAAATGGAATGGAATTCTGTATCGGCCATTATCTCCTGAATTGCCAGAAGTCTGTCTCCATGGAGTCCTCTCAATTTTCTCCAGAAATCGGCGTTTTTCCGGTAGTCCCTTTCAATTTTTTTCATACTTTCTGAATAGATTTCCATGGCACTGGCGGAACTGCTGGAGTCGAGCCCAGCAGTGATTGCATCGGCCGCCATCTCTGATGTCAGCGCTGCATAATGTAAGCCGTTGAGAAAAGCTGGATCCTGGCCAATAGCTCTTGAGCCTATGTTTATCTGTCCATCTGAGCATGGAAGGGGATCGTAAAGAATCAGAGCATCCATCCTGTGGCCAGTGAGCCATCCTCCATGCATGGCCTTCATGTCATGCACCTCAATAACAGCAGTTCTGAAACCGTTTCCCTGCGAAAGATCCTGCACATAACTTCCGCCACCCATACCAAGGGAAATATAAGATTGATAATCTTCATTTGAGAATTTCCTGCCTGAAAACATTTGGGTGCAAATGCAGTTGCCACTCCTGTAACTTAAGTCGGGTCCATCAGCCCTGACAAGAATACTGGCCTCTATCACATCATTTTCACCGCCAAAGAATTTAGCTCTGAAACCATTTTTCACTGCTCTTACAGAATCAAGCCTTTTCCGGATGCTTAGATCACAGCCTGAAAGTGCCGCAAGCGATGCCATCTCTTTGTCAAGTTTGTCTCTGTCAACAGTGCAGTCCATACCGCCAGGATTCACTGAAGAATGCATAAGCAAAGGTGTTCTGCCAGATTTCGGAGTCACAAAAGAGAGTTCTATTTTATCAATTCTGTTGAGGTTTGCTCTGTCCGAATCTATGAGGAATTTTTCACTAACAAGGGAGGAATTTGTCCCCTCTCCGGAATAAAGGGGTACTCCAATCTCCTGCCTGGGGTCGAATATGGCCGTTTTAAATCCTCTCCCGGAAAGGAGCCTTCCAAGATAGGAACCGGAAGGGCCAGCCCCATAGATAAGGACATCGTAATCTGACATCGAATCATGAGCCCTGGCAGGTGATTAAAACTTTTTCCCGATTTTTAAAGCAACAATATATATTGGTACAGGTTAACTTACAATGGCAGTTGCACAGGATGAAGATCTGTTGGATACATTTCGGAAATCAAGAAGAATTTATGTCCATGGGGCCCCATGTACACCATCTTCACTTCTTGATGTAATTGCTTCAATGGCCGGAGATTCTTTCTGTCCTGATATATATCACATTGAGATATCGCCCTCTCAGGACTATCTGAATGCTGTGCAGGAGCACAGGATCAGGGATCATTCACTATTTGTGGGCCAGAATATGAGAAATGCAGTGGAATCAGGAGGAACCGAATACATGCCAGTATTCCTTTCTGAAATACCGTGGATGGTCAGAAATGTAATAAGGCCTGATCTCACAATTGTTGGTCTCTCAACTGCAGATTCACAGGGTTATCACTCTCTGGGACCAAACGTGCTGGAAATGAGGGCTGCTATGGAAACATCCGGGGCAGTGGTGGGTGAAATTAACAGCGGCATTCCAAGGACTTTTGGAAGCAATCTGGTCAGGAGATCAGATCTCATATTTACGGTGGAGAATGATTCGGGTATACCTGAATATCCTCGGAAGAATGCGGATAAAGTTGACAGGGAAATAGGGGAAAAAGTGTCAGAACTTGTTGAGAATGGTGCAACGATACAGGCAGGTATCGGTAATGTATCCGACTGTGTGATGGAGTCCCTTGATGGTCATCAGAACCTTGGAATACACACAGAACTTTTCTCAAATGGCATGCACAGGCTTTCCGAATCCGGGGCTGTCAACAACAGTCTGAAAACCATAGACAGAGGAAGGTCTGTGGCAACATTTGCAAAAGGGTCTTCTGAATTATACAGGTTCTTAAATGATAACCCCTCCGTACTTTTCATGGACGTGGACTATACAAATGACACTTCAGTTATCAGGAAAAATTACAGGATGACAAGCATCAATACCTGTCTTTCAATGGACATAACAGGACAGGTAAATGCAGAGTCCATTGGAACACGGATAATATCCGGCGTGGGTGGGCAGATGGACTTTGTGAGAGGAGCTTCGCTTTCCCCTGGTGGAAAGTCAATATTTGCCATCCGTTCCAGGACAGAGAAGGGTATACCAAAGATAGTGCCATTTCTCGAGCCTGGTTCAGGGGTAACCACCACTAGGAATCATGTGCAGTATGTTGTTACGGAAAACGGCTCCGTGAACCTGCATGGTCTCAGCATAAGAGAGAGGGCAAAGGCTCTGATCTCCATTGCACATCCTGATGACAGAGACCCCCTGGAGAAGTTTGCCCGTGAGCACATACCCTCATTCCGCTAGCCAGTGCAGTATTCAATTGAAATATACATATTCGTACATCATAATTTTGGGAAATTTTATATCCGCCGCCTCATTCAGAGCCCAGTAGATCTTCATGAGTAATGGAACAGACTATGATGTTATTGTTGCAGGATCCGGTCTGGCCGGATCACTTGCAGCAACCACTGCAGCCCGAGCTGGAAAAAATGTCCTTCTTCTGGACAGAAACCCGGAGCCGGAGGTTGGGAAAAAGACTACCTGGGGCTGGGTTTGCGGAGATGCAGTGGCAGGTTCGCATATCAATTTCGTACAGAACAGGCTTAAGGTGAAATTTGGCCAGCCGGAGCTGGACAGAAGAGTGGACGGTGTTTATGCCGTATCCCCGGATCTCAAGACAAGATTTCTTTTTGATGGTCTTGGGTACACGCTTGACAGGCCAGAATTCGAGGCGAAGTTGCTTCAGCTGGCAAAACAGGCAGGAGCAACCTACATGAATGATTTTGAGGTCACGGGCCCCATAATCCAGGAGAACAGGGTCGTTGGAATAAGGGGAAAAGAGGGAAAGAAGGAGGAGAAGGAATACAGGGCTAAAGTTGTGATAGATGCTCTGGGGATTTCAACTGTGATAAGGAGAAATCTCCCTGAAAACATTTTTGTTGAGAGGAAGATCGACATAGACGACATAGAGTCCACTGGCCGTTACATATACGAGTTTGAAAAGGATCACGACGATCTCAATTACTACGACCCTGACAATGCACTGATACACCTGAACAATGAACTTGCACCAGGCGGTTACGGCTGGGTCTTCCCCAAAAGCGGAAACAAGGTAAACATTGGACTTGGAGTTCAGAAGAAAAGCCTGGAGATCAGGAACAAAAAGATGGGCAGGACAGACAACCTTCAGTCTCTCATAGATAATTATGTGAAATGGAACCCGGTTCTGAAGAACACCAGAGTCTGGAACAAAAACAACAATGGAAAGGGAAACTGGTCGGTCCCTGTCAGGAGGCAGATGGAGAGCCTTGTTTTTGACGGATACATGGGTGCAGGGGACAGCATGGTTATGCCCAATCCAATAAGTGCCGGGGGAATAGGGCCGGCCCTGATTTCAGGTGTACTGGCAGGAGAGAACGCAGCAAGAGCCATAGATAACAACGACACATCCGTAGCAGGACTGTGGCAGTACAATCTTGACTTCAATGAAGCCTATGGAAACAGAACTGCTGGAATGGAGATTTTCAGAATATATCTGCAGTCCCTTAACAACGATATTCTGAACTATGGAATGAGGACATTTCTCACAACAAAGGAAGCCTCAGATATTACACTGGGACTTGTTCCTGAGCTGAGCCTTGCCTCAAAATTCAGAATGGTGCTGAAGGGTGCCAGAAACATAAGTGCGTTCTCGAATCTTGTATATGTAATGGGAAAGATGAAAACCCTCAACGCGGTATATGCGTCCTACCCCAAATCTCCAAAGGAATTCCCGGAATTCAAGAAGACAGTTGTGAGCAATATAGAGGAGGCAAAGGAAAAGTTCAAACCTAATCCTGTCTGATCTTTGAATAATATCTGCAATGAGCATTAATTGAACACTCATTGCATCTTGGTCCAACTGGCCTGCATATTTTTTTCCCGAATTCAACCATCATGGGGTTGAAACCAACCCATTTTTCCTTCGGGATTATCTTCTTCAGCTGCTCCTCGGTTGCTTCCGGATCCTTTGAATTAGCCCAGCCGATCCTGTTTGAAACCCTGTGAACATGTGTGTCTACTGCTATGGCAGGAATTCCGAACGAATCTGCCAGTACGACAGATGCGGTTTTTCTTCCAACACCCGGAATTGTCATAAGGTCTTCCAATCTGTCAGGAACCTTTCCACCAAATTTCTCCTCTATTATGCGGGCAGCCTCGATAACACGCTTGGCCTTTACCGTCATAAATCCCACATTACCGATGAGGCTCAGGACATCCTCATATTTGGCCTTTGAAAGATGGACCGAATCACCGTACCTATTGAAAAGGTTCCTTGCAGCAGCATCTGTGACCTCATCTCTTGTCCTGTGGCTCATTATGGTGGTAATTAGCACCCAGAAGGGATCATGAAATTCAAAGTGATGTGGCGGAGCCTGGCTCTGTATGCTGGAAAGCATTTCCAGTATCTCATCCTCTTTCCATCTGTTCCGCTCAGACATATTTCCCCATCTCCCTGAAATTGAGCTCCGGTTTTGACACCATGCTGGAAACTATTGCTCCGGCCAGTCTCAAGTTTGTGGCAAGAAGGCAGTTGCTCCTGATGGAAAGTCTCCTTATCTCATTTCCGTCTCTCAGAGATCCTCTTCTGCTTTCAGGTGTGTTTATAACGATCCCAACTTTTCCTCCCCGTATTATCTCATCTACTCTTGGGGATCGCATATCCTCAATCTTAAACACCTCACGTGCCGGAATTCCGCTGCTTGTAAGATAGTTCCAGGTACCCGGTGTTGCGTATATCTGAAACCCGGATCGGTGAAGGAGCTCTGCAAGTTCCCGGGCATTGGACTTGTCGGAGTCACGCACAGATATAAGTACAGAGTTCCTTTCAGACTGATTTCTCCTTGCTGAAAGCGTGGACTTTAAAAGTGCCTCTTCAATTGTGGAACCACAGAACATGGATTCTCCGGTGGATTTCATCTCAGGTCCAAGGACAGTATCAAGATCCAGAAACCTGTTGAACGGGAATGATGGAACCTTTGCAAAAACATTCTTCACCTGCCCATGCTCTGCCTTGATGTTCTGTCCAAGCATAAGCGATATGCCAGAGGATATCCAGTCACGACCTGTGGCTTTACAGACGAATGGCAGAGACCTGCTCGATCTTGCGTTCAGCTCGATCACAAATATTTCGTCGTTCCTGATGGCAATCTGAAGATTAGAAAAACCAAGGAGGTTGAACTCCGAAGATAATTTCTCACAGATTTCAAGTATTCTATTAAACAGTGATCTGTCAGGGAAATCAGGGGTGAGAAGCATGGTCGCATCACCTGAGTGGGTTCCCGCCTCCTCTATGTGCCTGCATATTCCGCATATTGATACGTTTTCCCCGGATGATATGAAATCCACATCAATCTCTGTGGCATCTGTGATATATCTGCTGACAAGCACAGAAGATCCGGGCCTGGCACTTATGATCTCTGAAATGTTGGAAACAAGGTCTTCAGCAGTGTATACGATGTCCATTGCCCTTCCGCCAATTACGAAACTGCTTCTGGCAATGGCAGGCAGGAATCCCTCCTCCGAGATCAGTTCGGCTTCTGCAATGCTCTTTACCACTCTGTATTCAGGCTGTTTGACTCCCATTTTCCTGAGTGCTTCAGAGAACATGTCTCTATTCTCTATTCTATCAACCGATTCAGGCGAGGTACCAAGGAAAATGGATGGCCCGAATATGGATGAAAGCTGGGAGATAAGATTCTGTCCTGTCTGCCCTGAGAACTGCACTATGACCCTGCAGGGCCACTCTCTCCTTATTATGTTGGAGATGTATTCCACTGTCAGGGGTTCAAAGAAGAGAAGGTCGCTAATATCGAAATCGGTGGAAACAGTCTCTGGGTTGCTGTTTACCATTATTGCCCTGTACCCCCTCTTTCTGAGATCCATGACCGCCTTCACGGCAGAATAGTCAAATTCCAGTCCCTGTGCTATTCTGTTAGGCCCTGATCCTATTATAAGGATACTTTCTCTGGTGTCAGTTCTTGCAAATTCGTCCTCCAACTCATATGTGGAATACAGGTATGGAGTTCTTGCAGGAAATTCTCCAGAACAGGTATCGATTGATTTGTATACAGGCAGAATCCCCATCTGGAATCTCTTACGTGTCAATGCATCCTCGCTGATCCCGGAAAATGCAGATATGGCCAGGTCCGATATTCCGGTGGACTTCAGCTGCTGGATGTTTTCAGGCATCTCCCCATATGTTATTCCAGACAGGAGTTCAGTTATGTTCCTGATCTTTTCGATGAAATACTCAGGATAGCCACACATTCCTGAAACTAGTGGTGCAGTCCACCCTCTCAGGAGGGCTTCAAATATTGCAAAAAGCCTCTGATCAGAGGGATCCTTCAGAAGTCTCTCAAGAGTCTGATCATCAACAGGCATCCTGATCCTCCTTGAATCCTGGTTTTCCAGGGATGAAATGGCCTTCATAAGGGCCTCTTCAAAAGTTCGCCCTATGCCCATTACCTCCCCTATGGATTTCATCTGAACTCCTATCTTCCTTGAAACCGGGAGTTTGTCAAAAGGCCACCTGGGAATCTTCACAGTAACATAATCAAGGGATGGCTCAAATGCGGCATACGTGTTTCCAGTGATGGGGTTGATGATCTCATTGAGGTTGTAGCCAACAGAAATTTTCGCGGATATTCTTGCTATGGGATAACCGGAGGCCTTTGAGGCCAGTGCTGATGACCTGGAAGTACGGGGGTTAACCTCAACTACATAGTATTTCCCGGCGGCTGAATCAAGTGCGAACTGAATGTTGCACGCACCGAGGATGCCTATGCTTGATATGACATGTATAGCGCTGTCCCGCAGCATATGGTACTCAATATCGCTAAGCGTCTGGGAGGGGGTAACAACAATACTCTCTCCTGTATGGACACCCATGGGGTCAAGATTCTCCATGTTGCACACAATGATGCAGTTCCCTGCATTATCCCTGACAACTTCATATTCCAGTTCCTTCAGACCTTCCAGAGACTTTTCTATCTCCAGAGTCTGGTCAGGGTATATCCTGAAGTATTCTTCACACAGGGAATTCAGTTCCTCCTGGTTCCTGACTATGGTTCCTCCAAGTCCGCCAAGGGAGAATGATGTTCTCACAATGATGGGATAGAAATCTATTTCCGGAACAAGTTTCTGATAAGTTTCAGCTGAAAGTCGAAGAGACGGGGCTACAGGTTCGCATATCTGCTCCATAAGTTCATGGAATTTCTCTCTGTCTTCAGCAACCTGAATGCTTGGAACATCTGTTCCAATTATTCTTATTCTGTGTTTTTTCAGTATACCCATCTTTTCCAGAGTGATTGCAAGGTTCAATGCTGTCTGTCCGCCCATGGTAGCCAGTATGGCGTCAATGTGCTCCTCTTCAATTATCCTTTCAACAACCTCGGGTATTATGGGTTCAATGTATATCCTGTCGGCTATATTCTGGTCGGTCTGTATAGTGGCAGGATTATTGTTCAGAAGAACTGTTCTGATTCCCTCCTCACGCAGAGAAAGGCAGGCCTGGGAACCGGCATAATCGAATTCAGCTGCCTGCCCTATGACCACAGCTCCTGATCCGATAACAAGCACCGCTCTGATCCATGGAAGAAGTGGCATCAGGCTTCACCCATTGCTCTTCTAATCTCAGAGAAGAATCCTTTTGAGTCATGTGGTCCCGGGGAGGCTTCCGGGTGATACTGTACAGAATAAATGCCAAGATTCCTGTTTTCGATTCTTTCCACTGTAAGATCGTTGACGTCTCTCTGGACAATCTCAAGTCCAGTCCCTGAAAGGGATGGTTCATCAAGCGCATAACCATGGTTGTGCGTTGTGATCAGAATGTTTCTGCCATCTGAGACTGCATGGTTTGAGCCTCTGTGTCCAAACTTCATCTTCAGTGTTTTTCCACCCATGGCAAGGCCTATCAACTGGTGCCCAAGGCAAACCCCGAAGATGGGCTTCTTTCCAGCCATCTCTCTGATGAATCTGCGGACAGGTTCCAGTGAGGGGTGTGCTGGGTCGCCGGGCCCGTTTGAAATGAAAATCAGAGAATAATCGTAACCTATTTTCGAAAGATCAGATTTCGGAGATGTAACTATGAGGGAAGAGAATTTCAGCATCTCTTCCTTGATGCTGTTCTTTGATCCAACGTCAATGTAGAGGATAGTGCCATCTCCATTTCCCTTTATACGGGTATTTGATGAAGGTGATACAAGCGAGACAACGTCCTGAGCCATTGGATCAGGAAATTCTCTGCTCAGAGACTTTTCACTGCTGATCCACCCCCGCATTACCCCTTTCTCTCTGAGCTTCCTGACAAGGGCCCTTGTGTCCACCATATCAATGCCGGGAACAGAACTGTCAGAGAGAAGATCATTGAATTCCTCCCAGTCCTCCCCGCCTGGGAGAATGGCGTGGGCATCACGCGTGACCAGACCGGAGACCATTATGCCAGAGGACTCCATTCTGCTCTTTTTTATGCTGTAATTGGCAACGGTCGGGCTGGCAAATACGAGTATCTGATTTTTGTAGGAAGGATCAGTTAAGGATTCCAGGTATCCGGTCATGGAAGTGGTGAATACAACCTCACCATAGCCATCTATCTCGGATCCAAAGGAAACACCATCAAAAACTGATCCATCCTCAAGGATGAGGAATGATTTTTTTCTAGGTTTCCCGCCATAATTCAATTTAAACCTAGAAGGAGTCATAGTAAGGGATAATAAAAAAAGATCGTTTCATCTGAAATATTCATGGCATAGTCCTGTGGTTCCCCTGAATATGATCTTCCCATCATTAAGGCTGAATTTTGGCAGAAATACCTCACCCCCTGCCTCAATAAACTTTACAAAGGCATTCCCGAATTCAGGATCTGTTAGAAAATTAGGGGAAAAGCAGTCAGCATTGTGGCTGAATATGAGCACAATCAGTGCCGATTTCCTGCCACTTCCAAGTACTTCGGTGAGAAGTTTGAGATGATGAGTTCCCCTTGTGGTTGGAGCATCTGGAAACACTGCCATTCCTCCCGAGAGCATTGAGCACCCCTTAACCTCAATGTAAGTATCATCAAGCCTGAAATCTATCCTGCTCCCGTCAAGTGGGACCTCCTTCTCTGTGCGTTCCGGCAGGAACATTGATGCAATCCTGTTATGGAATCTTGCATCGGTGAGGATCCAGTCTCCATCTCTGAATGCCGCCGTGATAGAGTACTTTGTCCTGATGCCAGGGGAGTCCCTGAAAATTACTCTGTTTCCCGTGTATATGAGATCCTTCAGTCTGCCCGGGTCATGAAGGTGGCACTGATACTCTTCATCTCTGTGTTTCACAGTAACAAGAAATCTGTTCTCCCTTCTCAGGACGGTACCTTCATAATGGCTTTCGGCGGTGGACATCATGACGGTACCTGAAGCAGGGAAATTAAGATTCAACAATCATCAGAGATTAGGAATTTCAATAAAAATATAACTCAGAAAGAAATTGGTATGCATGGCAGAGAACATATTAGTCATAATATCAAGCGGAGAGGAAGCTCCGGGCAAAGCAATGACCGGAATGAGATTCGCCTACAATGCTGCAAAGAACAAGTGGCTCAACGACGTCAGGATAATACTTTTCGGGCCGTCTGAGAAGCTGGCAACAACGAACCAGGAATTTGCATCGATGCTTAAGGATGCAATCAGGGATGGAATTATTCCAAACGCCTGCTCCGGAGTTGCAACTAAGGAAAACATCACTGACAAACTTCTTTCCCTGGGTCTATCTGTGGACCCAATAGGGCCCATAGTTTCTTCATATGTGAAGAAAGGTTACGAGGTCATAACTTTCTGAAGCTCAGGAATGCCGGACTATTTTCCGGTAATTCCAAGTTTTTTCCCTGCCGATTCAAATGCCTCAACCGTCCTGTTTATGTCGTCAGCAGAATGAACAGCAGATGGCATCAGCCTGATTCTTGCAGTACCTCTGGCAACAGTTGGAAACACAATGGGTGATGCAAATATGTCGTTTTCCCTGTAGAGTTCCTCGCTTAGCAACAGTGTTTTCTTCTCGTCCCCTACAATGACAGGAGTTATTGGCGTCTTTGAGTTACCAAGATTGAAGCCCGCATTCAAAAGACCCTTCTTGAGTTTTTCAGAATTGCTCCATAATTTTCTGAGAAGAGAATCATCCTTCTCCATAATCTCAATGGATTTCATGACAGCAGCTGTATCTGCAGGGTTCAGGGCACTGCTGAAAAGAAATGGCCGTGCCTTACGTTTCAGGAGTTCTATCAAATCTGCATTGCCGGCTACGAAACCTCCCATGGAACCAACAGCTTTTGAGAATGTGCCCATCTCCACATCCACCCTCCCGGAAAGTTTGAAATGGTCGCATATTCCTCTTCCATGGTCTCCGAGAACCCCTTCCCCATGTGCATCATCAACATAAGTCATGGAATCATGTCTCTCTGCAATTTCCACTATTTCCTTGAGAGGTGCAATATCGCCGTCCATACTGAATACTCCATCCGTAATTATGAGGCTTCTCCTGCCGCTCTTTCTCTTTTCAGCCATGACCTTTTCCAGGTCTTCCATGTCCATATGTTTGAACACTGCTCTGGATGCTGAGCTGAGTCTCACTCCGTCTATGATGCTGGCATGGTTGAGTTCTTCACTGAAAACAATATCCTCCTTTCCAACCAGTGCAGGAATTGTTCCTGAATTTGCAAGGAGTCCGCCCTGATATACAAGGGATGATTCCATATGCTTGAATCTGGCCACCTTTTCTTCCAGTCTGGCATGCAGTTCATTAGTTCCAGCAATGGATCTCACAGCACCTGCACCAACTCCAAATTCATCTATCGCTTCCTTTGCTGCCTTCCTGACCTCCGGATTGTTTGCGAGGCCCAGATAATTATTGCTGCACATATTGAGCTTCATCTTTCCATCTATCTTTATCCAGGCCCCCTGGGAACTCTCAATTATCCTTATGGGTACAAATCTACCACTGTCTTTCAGTTCCCTGATTTCATCCTTTACCCATTCAAGAGAAGTCATACTATCATAACAGCATGCAAATAAGGGCATATCTATTTTGGCGAAGTGATATCTTCAATTGTGGAGGAAAATTTTTAACGACCGGGAATGCAGTGTTTATGCTGAATTCCTTAAATAACTGCTACATATTTACCACTTCTCAGTGGCCTTATGGAAAGAATTGTTATAGCATTTGGCGGAAATGCACTTCTCAGGAAGGGCGATGACCAGACTTTTGAGACTCAGGCAGACAGGGCAGAACAGGCATTTCAGAAACTTGCAAAGGTGATTGAGGACAATGAGGTTGTCATATCCCACGGAAATGGCCCTCAGGTGGGTTCAATACTGCTTCAGAACGAATCCGCTGTCAGAACGGTAAAGCCTATGCCTCTCCATGCCTGTGGGGCCATGTCTCAGGGTCTGATTGGTGAGATGCTCTCCAATGGCTGGGACAGGGTAAGGTTCAGACTAGGAATCTCCAAGGAACCGTCTGTACTGATGACCAGGTCAGTTGTTGATCCAGATGATCCTGCTTTCAGCAATCCCACAAAACCTATTGGGCCATATTACTCCAGTGATGAATCTGCAAGGCTCCAGAGACTGAAAGGCTGGAAGATGAGGGAGGAACCTGGAAAGGGATTCAGGAGGCTTGTACCGTCACCGATTCCAGTGGATATAGTGGAAAGGAACCAGATAGTCTCACTCCTAAGGGAAGGCTTTCTTCCAGTGGCCTCCGGGGGCGGTGGGATTCCCGTCATAAAGACACCTGCAGGATATACGGGGGTAGATGCCGTAATAGACAAGGATCTGGCTTCTTCTCTGCTTGCCAGCATAGTGGAGGCAACCACATTCATAATACTGACAGATGTGGAGGGGGCAAAACGGAACTTCGGCATGGAAAACGAGGAGCTTATTGGAAAGGTTACTGCTGAAAGGTTACAGAGGGATCTTGACCAGGGTCAGTTTGCAAGCGGCAGCATGGGTCCCAAGGTCCGGGCGGCTCTGGAATTCATCAAAAGAGGTGGAAAGAAAGCCATAATTGGCTCTCTGGATAATGCCACAAAGGTGGCAGAAGGAAAATCAGGAACTATAATTGAAGCAGGTTCATTGTGATTCCGGAGGCTTACTGAAAGTATGATCCTCCTGAACAATTCTTCCAGCCTTTCGAAATTCATCAAGAATATGTGAAAGGAGTGATGAGTCTATATTGAGATTGAACTGATCCTTCAGTTCATTCTCGATCTGGGTGAATGTCATTCTGCCCTTCAGGACTCTGGAAAGAAGGTTATCCAGATCCTCATACACATTCCACGGGAATATGAACCAGGCCCAGTTCTTCTCATCAACTATCTCTGAGAAGAAATCCGGAATAAATGATGATCTTGTTATGTGAAGCATAGTGACTGTCCTTACCTCTGCCGGTTTCTGCTTCATGATAAAGTCGTAAGCAAGTTTCATGCTCTGACCGGTATCAGTTATGTCATCCACAATAAGGACTCTCTTCCCCTCTATGTTCAGATTTCCAGGATCCTTAAGAACAGCCTTTCCACTTGCTGTTGCTGTTATTCCCCAGTGTTCAGTCTTCACTGAAATCAGGTCCTTTATCCAGAGCATGTCTGCCAGAACTCTTGCGGGGACAAGGCCACCTCTTGCAAGGGCTATGATCATGTCTGGTCTGTAACTGTTTGAAACCTTTTCCCGTATATTTTCACACCATTTGTCTATCTGTTCCCAGGATACCAGTCTGGCTCTAAAATCCATGAAATATTACCCGCACCTTATCACGCTTTGCAATATAAAAAAATGCGGAAAATCCGTGAGTTAATAAGAATTATTTTTGTAAACAATTTTATAGTGCGATTACCATACTTGATCATGTCTACTATTGATTATGTATTCATATTCATAGGAATAGTCATACTCTTGATTTTACTGAGTGGACTACACATCCTGAAGGAATGGGAGAGAGGAGCTGTATTCACTCTTGGGAGGTTTACCCAGATGAAAGGTCCTGGCATTGTTTATGTTTATCCTTTTATTTCAAAGCTGAATCCCATAATATCAACCAGAATACAGGCAGTTTCCTTCAAAACAGAAAGCACATTCACAAAAGATAACGTTCCAATAAATGTGGATGCCGTTATGTATTTCCAGGTTATAGATCCACAGAAATCAGTTCTTAACGTGGAAAATTTCGGGGTTGCAACAAACTATTCAGCTCAGACCACACTGAGAGAGGTGCTGGGAAAATCATCATTTGATGAAATCCTGTCCGAAAGAGAGAAGATCGGCGAGGCAGCAAGGGAGATCATTGATGAGAAGACAGAGCACTGGGGTATTAAGGTCTCATCTGTCGAGATAAGGGATGTGATTGTTCCGAATGCTCTCCAGGAGGCAATGTCAAGGCAGGCATCTGCTGAAAGAGAAAGAAGATCCAGAGTTACGTTGGCCCTCGCAGAGGTCGAGGCCGCTCAGAAGATGGTCGAGGCCGCAGATCAGTATACCACAAACCCAACAGCATTCCAGCTGAGATGGCTTAACATACTTTATGAAATCGGTCTCGAGGGCAAAGGAACACTGATGATGGTTCCGGTACAGACACCAACTGCCGGTTCCGTGGAACCAATGACTGTCATGGGTCTGGATGAGGTTGCCAAAAACATAAAGGAGATGACTAGGGCATCACAACAGAAGCAGCAAAGCTGAAGATCTCCTCAGGAGATAGATCTTCAACCCTTTTTTCATAAATCTCCTGTGGTGCTTTTTTATAAATGGTCCCTATTTTTTTCCGCCTGTGAGAGAAGAGCATCTTTACAACTTCCTCAACCGCTTTCAGTTCAGATTCGTCATGCAGGTTAAGGGGTGAAAGCGTCACAATTGCTGAATCAACCTCAGGAACAGGGGAGAAACAGTTTCTTGGAACTCTTCTTTCAATCCTGGCCTCATACCTGAGTTGAGTACTTACAGATAATCTGGAATAATCACTGGTTCCCTTCCCGGCAACCATCCTCTTAGCAAATTCTGCCTGTACCATAAGAATGCATTTACGGAATTTGAATCTGCCCAGGGAGAACAGAATGGGTGAGGAGATACTGTACGGGATGTTACCGAAAATTGCATCCACATCCATCGGGTCCATCTTCAGAATATCTCCCTTGATCAGATGCAACTGCCCAAGGGCAACCTCATCTCTGAAATTCTCTTCAAGGTACTGTACAAATCTGTGGTCGGACTCTACCGCTGTAACATGGGCCCCTGACTGAAGCAGGAACTTTGTCAGAGATCCTTCCCCGGGGCCTATCTCCAGAATTTCCCCACCTTCACTGGTATCAAAAAGTGAAGCCTCGTACATGGCCATGTTCCTGTCCTTAAGGAACACCTGCCCATACTTTCTGTATTTCCCGTTTTCAGAATATTTCATCTGGCAACAAACAGCTTGTATTTCTCATTTCTCTCCTGAAGCTCCTCAACTATCCTGTTAGCAATCATCTTCTGGGGATGATGGACAGTCTTTATTCTTTCGGATACTTCATCAAGTGATGTGAATGGTTTCTTCTTCCTCTCCTCTATGACTGACCACATACTCTTGTTCCCAAGTCCCGGAAGAAGCTCCAGAGAATGCATCCTTGTGTTTATGGATTCAGCCTTGTTGAAAAACTCCACGAAAAATGGCTCCCGCTTTCTTACTATTCCCTCCAGTATGAATGGGAGTTCATTCATTGCAGCATTTGTCAGTTCAGAATAAGGAATACGTCTCTTTACAGAGAGAACCTTATCTCTCTTCTGCTGATCCTTGCCTATGTAAACCCTGTCCCCAATTGCAATGACAGCGTTTGGTTTTGGAATAAGTTCCAGAAGCTTGAACTCCATTTCGCCTACAGCTAATGCCAGGGACGATTTGTGATAACTTTTATCATTTGCCCTCCCCTGAGGCAAATAATCCAGAATATAGGCGAATTCTTCCAAGTCCTGACCTCATTCAGTCTTCAGAGAAAAGGGAGATAAGGTTATTTAATTCTTCCTCACTGAGAAGAACACTGTACGAGGATAGAATGCTCGTAACTTCTTCCTTGCTCTTCGGGGCTATATCCACGAGCTTTGTAGCCACCTTCTCGCTTAACTTGAATGTCTTCATAAGCTCGGTTTTGGCTTTCTTTGCTTCGGAGCCTTTCATCTTCATAAGGTGCTCGACATATGAAAGGTTCTCGCCCTCTATTTCAGTATACTCGCTCTTCTTAGAGAGCATATCGTAAGCTTCAGGGATGGAAACGTACCTGGTTTTCATCAGACACCATCAATCTTTTTCAGATGAACAGGTCCCGCAAGTATCATTTTCTCCTTTCCGCCAACTTTCACCTTAACCATATAACAGGATCCCTGAGCTCTTACTACCCTTCCAGTAAGTCCCTGAAATCCGTGGTGTGGCATTCCGGAATGTACTGATGGCTCTATTGATATGGCAGCCAGATCACCCTCACTGAATTTCTTTAAGAACTCGTTAACTTTAGGCATGCCCTTATCGGAAGCCCTCTTGGTCATTTTCATTCTGGAGCCCGCTCTTGGGCCATGTGACATCTTTACCATTTATTCACCGTCTCTGTGTATCCAGATCACATCAAGCTCCAGCACCTTAAGTTCCTCACCATAAAGGCTGGACAGACTAGGCTGTGTCCTCCCACCATCACCGTGTATCAGTTCTTTGATATACGTACCTGCCTCTGCCTTTATCTCAAGTACCGCCTCATTCCCCGACACGCTTTCAGGTTGGCAGCTCAATACCTGTCTCTTCCTGACGAGATCCGACCTGCTACCAGTCACTCTTAATGGTGTCCTCTGATAAATATCTTTTCCAGTTAAATTTAAGGCTGCTTTTCTGAATCTTTCAGAGTCTATCGGCTCAGAAGATGCGACCTTTGCTCTGTATGACTTGTTATGGTTGGAGTTCTTTATTCTAACTACTTCTCTTTTATCTGAATATCTCAGATCAGATACCTGAATGGAATCAGATGACGTATTTATGGTTTTGAGAAGATCACCAAGGTCTATTCTCCTGATCCTGGGGTTAACCGATTCTATTACAAACTCCCTTCCATTTCCCAGCATTCTAACATCCACATCTTCTCTGCCTGATCCATGCAGGTGAAACTCCTCTCCCGAAGTCAGGTTGTTGAGGACCATTCCAATCTGTGTCTCAACAGAGTTGTCTTCACCGCTCCTGTGAATCCATCTTGTCTGGGGTATGCCTCTCTTCAACTTTCTGTAAATCCCATAGATATAAAGTGGCTTGACCTGAATTCTGAATGAAGAATATGAAAAGTCAAAGTTCACAGTAATATCTGGATCATCGAAAGAGACCTCCTTTCCTGTTTTATCCTGAAATGCTTTTCCAAGTTCCCGGTTCAGTTCTTTCTTCAGCTTCTCGTAATCTGTTTTCAGGATTTCCGAAATTGATTCTTCAATCTCCTCCTGCTCTGAGGTAACTGAGGAGCCCACAAGGAAGGTCTCAAATTCCCTCTGCCCGATCTGAGGAATAAGTGCATCGCAGAGTTCATCAATCCGTTCGAGTATGCCATGGCAGAGAGAACATTCATCACTCTGCCCAAGTGATATCTGATGAGTGAGGCCCCTTTCTGATATAATGGAAAATGCAGCTTTAACGCGTTCTTCGTTACTTACAGATGGATCCTTTATTCCGGATAGTCTTGAAAAACAATGACTGCAGAGGCTCAGACTTTCGGTATTTTGCATAAAAAAGGAGGAGAATTATTATCTCGGGATTATGACCTTTTCAATGCTTGGCCTTTCCTTGACAAAAACTCTTGAACCGCATTCACACTCTATCTCAGCGGTTCCGAATGATTTCTCAAGTGGCCTGGCGCATCTTATGCACTTATACATCTGTGCTCTCTGCCCCCTTGACAAGCGACGCAACTGATGTCTCAGGCAGATATGCTCCACCTGCAAATTTATATCCGCAGTGCCTGCATCTCCATATTCCAGTGGCCACCCTCTTCACCTTCTCCTGTTTACATGAGGGGCAAGCGTATGTTGCAGACTTCTGCTTGTAAATCTCATTCCATGCCTTTCTGACAGTAACCCCGTACCTTGGGCCAAATCTGCCAGAAGCTCCTACCTTTACGGTTCTCTTGGACATCTATATCACTTGAAATATTTCTCCCTGATAGCTTTACCCAGATTGCTGGACATATTAATAGCCTTTCTAATTTCCTCCATGGAGAATTCACCAACATCCCCCTTCTGCATGGCCCTTATATGTCCATCCTCTGTTGTGCTTACAGTTATCCTTGCTGACGAGAGCTGTTCTTCTTCCAGGTCAGGGTCTGCTACCAGAGTGTCTCCTATTTTAACCATTGTTACTGCAACAGGAGTATTCCTTATGGGTAGCGGGAAGTCCTTTCCACCCTCCTTCGATCCCGGAACAATGGTACTCTTCAGTGCTGCAAGAACACCGAGAGTGCATGCATCTATCAGGTTCCCGTCAAAGTCAATGACATCTATATCAACAAATACTATCCAAACCTTCTTTGCCGGCTCTATGACGAGGCTCTCAATATCAATCATTTTGCTCTCTCTGATGCCTCTGTCAACAACCCTTGCAATTTCTATGGATGTGTCATTGGGTGGTCCCGCCTCAAATGTGGGGAATGCCATTGGCAGAAGTTCAACATTTGTTGTCAGCACTCCCTGATTGGGTGTGTCTGGAAATGGTTCTCCTGCCTCAACCTTAATTCCGGCAACTACCTTTGTTTTTCCAAGGCATACCATTGCAGAACCGGGGGATCTGGGCACATAGTTTGGTGTAATGGATATTTCCCTGTATTCATCAGGTTTTCTGCCGTCTCCCCTTTTTCCCTCCTTCAACCTTCTGAGAATAAAGTCTCTCTTTATTTCTGAGAGTATTCCCGCCTCATCTCTCGGCATTATTCACCACTCCTTTCAAGGGCTATAGCCTTGTATTTTCCTGCAAGTGCATCCCTCTGAATCTTGTGTATCTTCTTCGTTGCCTCCAGTATCATGGACGAGGCTTTTTCGAACTCTTCAACTGAGAGGTCTCCATCCATCTGAAGGAGAACTACGTTTCCACTTTTTGGAAGAACTGCCATTGGAAGGTCCGCCTGGCCGAAATTATCCTCCTCCTTGGAAAGATCCAGAACAACCTGGCCCTCAACTTTTCCAGCTGTGCATCCTACAACCATATCTTTCATTGGTATTCCTGCTGCAGCCAGAGCCACGGAAGATGCAGTAAGTCCTGCAATCCTTGTTCCCGCGTCGGCCTGCAGGACCTCGATGTATACATCTATCTCTGCTCTCGGGAACTGGTTAACCATTACTGCGCTGGAAAGGGCTTCAGAGATAACCTTTGATATCTCCATGGATCTTCTGTCCGGTCCCGGTCTCTTTCTCTCATCCACAGAGAATGCTGCCATATTGTATCTGGCCTTGACCACTGCCTTGTCTATATCCTGTGTATGCTTAGGAAATGCTTCCCTGGGGCCATATACCGCAACAAGTATCTTGTTCCCTCCCCATTCAATGTATGCGGAACCGTCTGCTCTTGCTAGCACATCCGTCTCTATCTTCATCGGTCTCAGTTCATCCGCTGAGCGCCCATCGAGCCTGAGACCATCCTCGTTTATGAGTTTAATATCACTCGCTGTTCCCAACTATTTCACCTTTTTTCTCTTCAAGATATTTCTGCATCCTGTCCGTAAGACCTGTTGTGTGTGCCTCCTCCTCAACCATCCTGATGGCGGAAATTGCCACCATGACGTTCTCGGGGGCTCCATCGATCCATATAAGTCCATTCTGCCCAACCACTATCCTTGTTGAAGTGGCGTCCTTTATCATGTTAACCATCGATCCCCCTTTACCTATGATACGGGGAATCTTTGGGGCCGCTATGCTTGTGATATGGCCACCCTCCATCTTTCTTAGCCCAACATCCTTGAGGGTAACCCAGCTTTCCCTGATCTCGTTAACTGACATTATTTTGGCATAGACATAGTCTCCAACACCCAGGAACCTCTTAAGGTCTCCAGGATTTACTCTCCAGGGGGTGTCATTGATATGTAAAAGGGTGTTGTATGCAGAGTTAATATCTATAACCCACATGGATGGGCCCACATCTATTATCTTTCCTATTACTTTGTCTCCCCGTCTCGGCATATAAATTCCGGAAAAAGGGACAACATCAAGGAACTGCTCTGATACCTGCACGGTACCGAAGTAACAGGACGAATAGGTGCCGTCACTGTTTCTGTATGTTCCATTCCTTGGCTTCGTTCCTTCGGCCTGAACAATGTCGCCGGGAAATACTATTTCTCTTGTTTTAACCATATGTTCACCGATTGCTTCCCGATGGGGAACTAACATGAGGCTTTTACCCGAATCCGGGATATCATGCCTAGTTGCCCTGTACCTCTAAATGTGAATTCCTTTACTGGATATTCACTTTATCTTACGGGAATATATATTGTTGTTTCTACTACATGTCAATTTGTCTTATTATTGATTGCTCTCAGGGAAATATAGAACTATAGCCACATCCGCAAAACCAATCATCACTGTTTGACAATCCTGATTTCAACGTCATCCTTACCCTTTCTGCCCAGGGAGCTCATTATCTCTCCTGTAAGTCCGGATGGGACCTCCAGAAGCCCTATCCATGCTCCGTCCTTACCCCACTCTTCCCTGACAAGGTAACCCATCCGGACAATATCTCCATATACCTTCCCATAGGCATCGCCTGTTAATTTAACTGCAAGTTTGGTTCTCTCAAACCGTATAGGAAGTATGGGTTTGATCGCCTTCAAAACTACCTGAATCTGATCTCCTGCAGACTTGAAGGGGTCAATGTGTATCTTTGCATCCTCCATTGCCTGTGCAATTCTGGCTGGAGGATGAGGGGCATTCGTCTGAGGGTTTATGGACTCTCTAGCTATGATCTCAATTATCTGCTTCTTCTTTCTTTCAAGCATCTTGTGACGCTGTTCTGTGGTCAGCTGTATCTGACCTTTACGCACTATCTCTATGGCTATCTGGGATACGTCTGTAGTCTTGAATACCTCCTTGAGGGATTCCTCACCTGCTTTTTCCCCTTTCCTGGCATCCTTGTATATCTCGTCAAGAGCCAGATCCGCGCTGAGATCTATTTTTCCCTCTCTTATGTGATCCGTTGCATCCGGGTCAACAAGTATCTCGAAACGATGACCATGTGATTCAAGCTTTGCCACTATGGCATCTTCAAGCTGAACCATAAGGGGTCATAATTATGGAGTATTTAAAATTATAAAAAATGGAATGCATGAAATGTGGAATCTACGTATATGGGATGATTAAACTATGTAAGAAAAAAATTGGGTTATTTGGAAAGTTTCTCAACTTCTTCCTTTGAATAAAGCCTGAACTTGCTTCCCTCAACTATGGTGGCTACCTCTGGGCTTCTGAACTCTCCATTTTCCTCACTTGCTGACTTCAGGGACTTAATTGCCATTTTAACTGCATCAGTCTCGCTTATATCCTCATTATATTCCTTTTCCAGAAATGCTGTAACCTGATCCCTGAGCGCGCCAATCGCCACAGCTTTATATTCGTTAATTGTACCTGCTGGATCACAGTCAAAGAGCCTGGGCCCTATACTGTCAACTCCGGCAAAAATCATAGATACACCGTATGGTCTTACACCTCCATACTGAGTATACTGCTGCATCTGGTCAGCAGACCTCTTAACGAGGTTTTCAATATTCACCAGTGACCCATAGGTTATTTTTTCCTGCTGTGCAGCTACTCTGCTGTAATCAACGAGCACCCTTGCATCAGCCACAAGACCCGACGTCACTGTTGCGACATAATCATCAATCAGCTGGATTTTTTCCATTGAATTCTGCTCAACAAGTCTGCTTCTTACCTTCTTGTCTGAGATCAGGGCAACTCCATTCTTGAATTTGATTCCAAGAGCAGTGGAGCCTTTTTTAACAGCCTCTCTTGCATATTCTACCTGAAACAGTCTACCATCCGGGGAAAATACTGTGATTGCTCTATCATAAGCCATCTGGCCTTGTTGCATATATATTCACCTTGGGCTTCCATAGTCTACACGTATTATAAACCTTTTCTCAACCAGTGCTTCTATAATAGTTTAGAGGGTTGATGGATAGTACTGTTCCCTATTTATGATCATTCGGAAAGCGAAACTGTATAGTAAGGAACTTATTCTTCCTGATGCAGAAATGAAATTTTTTGATGGGTTTATAATCATTGACAATCATATGCATCTCCGGGAGGAGGGAAGGCTTTTAGAGGCAGTCAGAAGATTCACAAAGCTTGGCGGAAATGCAATCAACCTTGTGAATCTTCCTGATTACAGCGTGCCAGCAGCTGGATATTACGAGAAGATATATGGCAGGACTTTGAGAATTGCAGATAAGGTAAGAAATGAACTCAAAATTCCAGTTATTGTTACTCTGGGGCCATATCCTCTTGATTTTTTTCATTTTCAGAAAAATTCCATAGATGGACTTGAAGCTATGAGAACTGGCCTTTATCTGGCGGAAAAACTTATAAAAGAATCAAAGGCCAATGCTATAGGAGAGATTGGAAGACCCCACTTTGAGTATTCTCCTGACAGATCCGATGAATTCAATTCCATGCTTGCAGAAGCTTTCAAAATATGCGCCAGTAACGGTGTTCCTGCAATTCTTCATACAGAAGACCTTAGCAAAGAGGCTTATGATAAACTCGAAGAAACTGCTAAATCATCCCGCATGGATCCTGCAAGAGTAGTGAAACACCATGCCCTCGCATCGGATATCAATTATAAGAATTCCATAACACTTTCATTGCTGGCAACAAGGCAGAACACAAGAGATATTAGAGAATGCAAAAGAAGACTGTTTCTGGAGACTGATTATGTTGATGACCCATCTTCCTGGAAGGTCATTCCACCGGAATCAGTTCCGAAAAGGGCCATATTCATAAGGGAAAGCATGGAAAACTGGCAGGAATTATTTTCAAACCTCTTCAGAGATACTCCTATTAAGGTCTACGGTGAAGAAAGTTTCAGGCAACTTATCTGACCCATAAGAGGTCCTGAGCCAGAATTAAATATATTCACATGTTATCTAAAGGCATGAATCTCAGCCCAACTCAGATAGATAAGGTATCAGAGGAACTCCGATCATTCCTCCGGGCTGAAGCAAGGACAAAGAAGATCAGAAAGATGGAACCTGCCTTCTATAGAAATATTGTGTCTGCTCTTGAAACTCTTACGCAGGAATCCGAGAGTCATCTTAAGGAGAGGAATATCAGTTCATACATCAGAATAAAGGAGAGAATGGACGAGATTGAACGTGATTTCAAGGCACTTTTCCAGCGCAGATTTGAAAAAATCGCCTCGCTTTCTGTTTATGATCTTGACTCTGAACTTATGTCATCCCTCACCCCTGAAGAAAAGGACTTCATAGTGGTTCTACACAATCTTATTCAGGATCAATACAAAGTACTTTTGCAGAGAGAGAAAAGGGAAGAGCCCAGAGCAATTATACAGGATAATGTTTCAGAGGAAAAATCTCCAGAATATGCAAAGAAAACAGAACCAGAGGTTGAGTCGGTTGCAGAACCTTCAGAGGAAAATATTCCGGAAGAGTATGTTCTTATAATGATAAAGGGTGACCAGCCTCCCATAGCACAACCCGACAGGGATTACTTCCTGCATGATCAGGACCTTGTATACCTGCCATCTTCATTTGCAGAACTGCTTTTAAAAAGAGGTGCCGGGGTAAGAATAAATATTTGAAGAAAGATTTATTTCTTTCTTCTTGTGTAAACAATTGCAGAGCCTGCCACAAGGACAACAATTACTGCTGCTATTATTCCCAGGTCAAGGTAGGAAAGGTTTCCCGGAAGTGAAGAAACCGGTCCTTCTGGAGTGGATGAAACAGTCACGTTATGGGTACTGAAGTGTGGAATATGAACAATCACCAGATATCCACCATTTTCGGGTACTGCAGCATAGTATGCATTCACGCTGCTTGAAACATTAAGTGCGGCTCCTGCTCCGCTCAACTGTGTTGCCAGCTTTCCGTCAAAGTATACATAGATCTTTCCGGTTGATGTGAGGAAGGAACTGTTTACAAAGATTGCAATATTGGTTCCAAGATGCTGTGTTGAGCTGACGATCATGGACACTTTTCCGGAGCCAGCCGAAGTGACATTAATCCTCAGTGAATTATTGAAGAATGTACTGAAGTTAACGGCTCCCTTACCCATGTTCTCTATGGAAAGTTCGGCAGCAATCCTGCCATGCTCTATAGCATACTCAAGTGGTGCAACATCTGCTGAAGAAATTTTCTGCAGTCCCGGAGGTGCCACAAAAGTTATATGTGCCACGGAAGAACTGTTTGCATTTACCTCAATCACATGGGTCGTGTTGTTGTATGATGAACCGTTCGCTCCTCCTATATAGAGGAAACCTCTCAATCCATGTCCATGAATAAGATAGGCAGTGGAAGAAGCCTGTACATTTTCATTTAAGTCAAGCGTCTCATTCATGAACACACTGCTGTTTGAGCTGGCCACTGAAGCATTCATCGAGGTTTCTGTACCTGCTGAAAGGTGCAGTTCCGTAACATTGAAACCAGCTGCAAGAGCAAACTTCATGGTACCGTTGTTCAGCAGAGCTCCCGTGTTCAGAGTCGGATTATTATGCATTACAAGCACATATGTGGAGTTCGCATAGAGGAATAAACTGCCTAGTATACTGTAATTGCCATCATTGAAAACAGGAAGGTATTTTGAAGATCCAAGGCTTCCATTCCCTGAAGCACTTATTTCATTGAATATTCTTAGATTCCCGTAAGAGTTAGCAGTGAAGTTTCTAACTACGCCAGTTGTACTGTTGAAATTGAAACCTACAAATGTTCCATTTACAAGTCCTGTAGTCTTATCATATGTGAATTTATGGTCGTTTCTCTCCATTATCCTATGAAGTATCTCCCTCATTCCCTCATGAGTCACAAACGCTGAAATCAGAACTCCATTTGTGAATGAACCGAATTTCAGCATTGTCGAAGAAGGAGTCACTGATAGCTGAGAACCGGTTGCTGCAACGCTTCCATCGGTGAGGAAATAACCCTGGAATGCGGAATTGTTTATCCTGTATACTGTCCAGGTATTGTCCATGAAAGAGAACATACCGAAGGATTTGAGTTCAATTCTTGAAGAAGATACCATTTTTGTAGCAGTCCCGTTGATGTTTATCTGCATTCCCTCAGATCCGGTAGAGGTCTCAGTGGTCATTACTGTCAGAAGGTTTGAGTTTCCAGCAGATTCCACTGTTGCATTAGCTGTGGAAAATATTCTATCTGCAGAGACACCTGATGTACTGACTGCACCGCTTATATTCCTGCCCTGTACTGAGAGCATGCTTGCGAACATATACGAATTCCCATCCTTGGTGTATGTAAGGTTCTGCAATGAGTTATTTCCTGCTACGGTAAAGCTGAAATTTCCAAGAGTCTGCACTGACATGCCTGAGTGGCCTAAAGAAGAATCAGCAAGGCTAATGGAGCTTCCCGCAACCAGAATTACCATTGCTACTGAAATCAATATTTTTGAATTCATTTCACCCCTGTTTTCCTTTTCAGCTATTTAAATATTATGGTACTAAATTCAAGGTTCGTCTCCTGAGAATGTTGCATTTCATTGCATTATGTGAATTTTCCTTTACAGCGTGAAAGATATAAATATATATTATCCATAGACCCGTCAGAGAAAAGCTTCCGGGCAACCGACGCCTAATAAGGTGAGGAAAGTCCCCTCTCCTCAGGTGGAATCCAACCGTCGCAAGCCGGTACTTTGAGAAAAGTGGTAAAGGGACGAGAAATAAACAGACCGGGTAAAAGGATGAACCAGTTTGGAGACGTTCCCCGGATACTGATGGGAACCCTTCCTGGATGGAGAAAGTCTAAACGGACCCGTTGATGCCACCGGTAGGGTCGGGTAAGACGAACAGTTGAATGTTGCCAGCCGAAAGGTTAACAGAAAGGGGCTTACGGGAGGCATTTCTCAAAAATTTCGCCCATATTTTTTTAGTATTTATCGGGAAGTTGTTTTTCAGGTAAAGATTTACATACTCAGGGTTCATGCTTGTTGTGCCTCTAGAAAGATAAGGGCAATTTGAAGGAGGCTTATCAGGCTACATTTTGATGGAGTAGAGCACCATCGTGAATCTGGTCTGAAAACCAAGAATTGCCGGGAGTGTCTGCATGCCTCAGAAAATTTGTGAAGTCCCATCCTGCGGAAAAGATAGTTTCAAAACGGTTCCGGGAGATCTTGCCAAGAAAGTCTTCCCTGCTGCTGACATAAAGAACAAAATGCATCTCTGCAAGGAACATTATAAGGAATATAAAAAAGGTACTAAAGAGGAAAGGGAACTGAGAAGAATGGACTGGGATTGAGGATAGCCAATGCTGTCCGGAACTGGAATATCCATAGTTTCAACAGTAAGAAACGAAGAAAGTCATATAATGGATTTTCTGAATTCAGTATCCGGTCTATCTCAGCCTTACGAACTTATTATTGTTGATTCGGAAAGTTCGGATCGAACAGGGGATTTAATTAACTCATATAGCGGAATTCCTCAGCTTAAATATATTCGGAAAAATTGTTCAAGGGGCGAAGGAAGAAATATCGGGGCATCTCTTGCGAAATATGATTATCTCCTGTTTCTGGATGGGGACTGTGAGTTCTCAAAGGACCTGCTGGATTCATTCAGGAGGATTTTGTCCGGAGACTACCAGGTGGTCGCAGGTCTTACAGAACTTTCAGGAAGCCCAAAGTTCTCCAGGCTCAAGCGTGTGCCTCTTTACGTCGGTGGCTTTGAGGTAACTTCTCCTTCTTCAAATCTCTGCTATTCCAGAAAATTATTCAACAGTCTTGGCGGTTTCAATCAGGAATTAGTGACTGCTGAGGATATTGATCTTAACATAAGGGCCATGAGATCAGGAGCGAAGGCAACAACCTGCCGTGACTGCGTTGTACGGGCGTTCACCCGAAATAATACATGGTCTTTCCTGAGCCAGGCATTCTGGAACGGATATGGAAGGGGTCAGTTAAGAATAATGTACAAGGATTCCTGGAGTGACATAACCAGAGGTGAGAGATTTGGGAGCGGTTTCACCTTTACAAACATTCTGAGGCTTTCTTGGGCATTTTTCGGGTATGTATATGCGCTGATTAAAAGGGGGAAATATCCTCATAAGTAGTCTTTGATGATTTCAGTGTCTTACTGTGAAATGTTATAATCATAAGAGAGCATAATGGGCAGAATGACCAGGGACGATCTCTATGGTGGAATAAGGAGATCTGAAATTTCAGTTCTTTTCAAGCTATATCCGGTATTCAGGCGATACCTGAAGGACAGGGAAAGGTCGAAAAAAGATGAAGAGAAGACCTGGGATTACAGGAGGGAAAGGAATGGTGAGCGGGCTGTTCAGACTTTCATTGATCTGGGCCCGACATTCATAAAGCTGGGTCAGGTTCTCTCAGCAAGGCCGGATCTGCTTCCAACTGAGTACATAAAGGCATTCGAAAAACTTCAGGATCAGGTTGAACCTGCCCCTTTCGAGCAGGTTCTCCCAATTCTCAGGGAGAATGTTAAGGATTTCGACAGTGTATTCGAGGATTTTCAGAAGGAGGCTATATTTGGTGCATCATTAGGACAGGTTCATGTGGCAACTTACAAGGGAAGGAAAGTTGCAGTCAAGGTCAACAGACCAAATGTTGAAATCCGCCTCAAAAGAGATCTGATGGTTATTGATCGCCTTCTGTCGCTGGCAAAAGGCAGGATAGAAAATTTTCTCTACATAAGTGTTTCCAATGTCATCAATGATTTCAAGTACAGAATTTTCGATGAACTTGATTATACCAAGGAGATCAGAAATGCAGAAAAAATCAGAAAGAATATTGGATCCCGGGAAAACATCATAATTCCTGAAGCTTACAGAGAGATATCCGGGAAGAAAGTCCTTGTACTTGATTATGTGGATGGAATAAAGATCACAGATACTGAGAAACTTAAGGAAGCGGGCCTGGACCTGAAGGACCTTGCCTTCAGGGTCGATCTTCTCTTTATGCGGATGCTCCTGAGGGATGACATATTTCATGCGGACCCTCATCCAGGAAATATATCTGTGACTCCACAGGGATCAATAATACTGTACGATTTTGGAATGATAGGTAATCTGGATGAGAAGACAAGATTCTCTCTTCTTTCCCTCTACGATGGATTGGTAAATACAGATCCAGATCAGATAATGGACGCACTTGTGGAGATGAAAGCTCTCTCTCCGGCCGCTAACAGGGCAATAATGCGCCGAACAATGGAAATGGCCATAGCAGGAATGCAGGGAAAGAATCCTGAGGAGAGCGAGATTCGTGAACTCCTGGAGATTGCCAATGGAGTAATTTTCGAATTTCCATTTAGATTGCCAAGGGCACTTGTGCTCTACATGAGAATGTCCTCTCTTTTGGAGGGTGTGTGCTTAAAGCTCGACCCGGAATTCAAGTTCGTAAAGGTGCTCAGGCAGCTTCTGTATCAGGAGGGATTACTGGATGAACTATACAGGAAGCAGATTCAGAACTTTGTAAGGAAATCCATTATTTCCATTGAAAGAGGCCTGGACGTGCTTCCCATGCTTAAGAGGAGGCTCGAGGATCCTGAACCAATACCCAAAAAATCAGATGTTAAGACCCCAGCTTCACTGTTTCTTGGTTTCGTACTTATAGCATCAATTATGGAAATGAAAAATCTTTCATGGTTTTTCTATCCTATTGTGGCATTTGATTTGATAGGATTTGCACTGGTGTTGTTGAGGAGAAAATAAACTCACTCAACTTTGATTGTCTTGACACCCGATGCCGGGATAGTCACTGTAAGCACACCATTTGTGTACTTTGCTGAGAAATTCAGGTCGGGATTTGTCTCAAAGGGAAGGTGTAGCACCTTGTTAACCCTTTCAGGTCTCTGGTCCATGAACACTGTTCCCTTAACATCTGTCTCTCTTTCTGCATTTATTGTCAGTGTTCTCCTGTTTATTCTAACATTTATATCCTTCTTGTCGAAGCCAGGCATATCTGCTTCAACAATAAGGTCTCCACCCTTTTCATACATAGTTACAGGGGGGTAAAGATAGGTCATTATCTCCTTTGATCTTTCGTTAATATTCTTCATGATTTCCCCTGAGAAATACCTTAATGGATTGTACATATCTATCATATAACAATTGTTTCAGATTATTTAAATTTGAGCTTGTCTGTTTTTCATGGTACTATTTTGAAAGATTAGAAAGAAAAACTGTTTTTCCAAGGAACAGTATGTACTTGTCTGAATTTTCAATAAGATTGTTTATATATGCTTCTCATTTCTCACCACTGTTGCCGGCCATAAAGATAAGGGAGGATCTGGAAAGCCTATACAAACTGAAAACTTTGATGATAATTGCGTTCATCATAACTTTTCTCCTTGAAAACAAATACATAAAATTCCTTGAGGACCCTGCCCTCACAAGCAGATTTGTGTTATTCTTCCAGGATTCAAATCTCCTTACGCTCTACGGAACGCTAATAGGTTTGCTTCTTACGGCCTATTCCATGATAGTTGCAATAATGCCTCTGTTCTCAACTGAGAGCCTTCAAAAGCCAATATTCAATCAGATAAACAGGTTATTTGTTTTCACAATTCTTGACGGGACTCTGCTGCTCATACTGTATTTCACAAACGGTTTGATTCCTTATTCGAACACAGGTCTCTTTCTTGATTCGGAGATATTTTTCTTCCTTTGCCTGCTTATTGGGCTTATATTCTGCGTTCTGACTCTATCCGATCTCTTCAGAATCGTCAGAAAAAGAGGAGCAAGGAGATAGGTTATTTCACGTATTCCGGTATCCTTATCTCTCCTGGTTCCCAGTCCTGAAGTTTCCCAGAGTTATATTCCTGATATGCGGAAAGATCAAGAATTCCATGTCCGCAGTTATTGAATATGATGACCTTCTTCTCTCCTGTCTTTTTGCATCTCAGTGCCTCGTCCATCGCATATCTAAGGCCATGAGCTGACTCCGGGGCAGGGAAAATTCCTTCAGTTCTGGCAAAAAGTTCTGCAGCTTCAAAAATCTTATTCTGAGTATATGACACGGATCTGACAAAACCCTTGTTTATGAGCATTGACAGACTGGGGGCCTTTCCATGATATCTCAGCCCTCCTGCATGAATGGGAGGATTGGCAAAATTATGCCCCACTGTATACATTTTGACCAGAGGTGTCAGTTCCGAGGTGTCAGCGAAATCATAGGTGAACTGTCCTCTGGTTGTGGAGGGAACAGCTGCAGATTCGACTGCAACAAATTCTGTTTCCCCCTTTTTCCTGAGGCTTCTGGAAAGTATAGGATAAATGAATCCGGAATAGTTTGAACCTCCACCAATTGCACCGGTCATGAGATCCGGCTCGATATCAATCATTTCAAGCTGTTTTTCAAGCTCCAGACCAATTATTGTCTGATGTGCCAGAGCGTAATTGAAGGAAGAAGCCAGCAGGTACCTTGCATTATCATTTGAGAGAACGTCCTCCACTGCCTCGCTAATTGCAATGCCAAGAGAACCTGGGTGTTCAGGGTCACTTTCCAGGTATTTACTGCCGATCTTAGTGTTTCTGCTCGGAGACTCCAGGACCTCGGATCCATAGGTTTCCATCATGATCTTTCTGCCAGGCTTCTGTCTAGAGCTCACTCTGACCATATAAATTCTGGACTTCATTCCAAACAGGGAACATGACATTGCCAATGCGGAGCCCCATTGACCCGCGCCTGTTTCGGACACAGCAAGTTCTATTCCCTGTTTCATGGCATAATAGGTCTGCGGCAATGCCGTATTTGGTTTCATGCTGCCAACAGGGGAGACATGTTCACCTTTGAAAAAGATCATTGCCGGTGTTTTCAGATACTCCTCAAACCTCCTGGCCCTGATGAGTGGGGTGGGTCTGGGAAGCCTTCTGTATGCATCCAGAACTTCTTCTGGAATATCGAAATATCTGTCCTCAGAGAACTGCTGCTTTACAATTTCCTTTGGAAAGAGCCTTTCCATGTCGCTTTTCTTAACGGGCTCCATGGTCTTCGGATCTAGCATGGGTGCAAGTTTCTCCGGAAGATCAGGAACTATATTGTACCATCTCCTGGGAATGTCCTCAGGATCAAGGTTTGCACCATAATTCAGGTCAGAATATCCCTTTGCTGTCATTAAATCAACACCAGTGTAATTATATTATCATTAATGTACTTTTCCCAATGAAAAACAATTTAAAAATGAAATGAAAAGTCAGGGTTCAAGCCCGAATTCCCTGATTTTCCGCTCCTTCTCCCTGTTCAGGGTTTCCCTGTCCACCAGAGACCTGTCAACCCTGTATTCCTTCTGGGGAGCCCAGACAAGGAATATGGCAATGAAAATTACAGATATTATGATCCATCCCTGGCTAATTGAGAAAAGCCCCAGAATGAGCGGGAAAATGAATGCCCCCCCTCCTGTACCGAAACCTTCAAAGTAGGATGAAGCTGCTCCAACCAGCTGCACACCGTATCTGTCTCCAAGAAGCGCAAATACAGGACCAGCTATCAGGAATGGTATTCCAGTGCTTATGGTTATGGCGTAAATATAGACTATGGAAATCGGATGAATGAATGTTGACAGAGCTACAAGAGAGAAGGATACTGCTGCTCCACCCAATCCTATCTTCATGAATATCACCCTCTTTCTGAGCCTGTCACTTAAAGGTCCGAATATCAGGATAAGTATTCCCTGAACCACACCCCAGACTGTTCCGAGGATTTCAATCTGCCCTCCGTTAAGGCCCTGAAGCTTTGGAAGAACCTGCTGAAGATAGAATCCAGATATTATATTTGCACCGCCGATCACCACAAATCCGGCAAGAATTGCCAGAGCCATCCATCTGTACCTGAAGAGAGACTTCGCAACCTCAGATACCTTCATGTTTTTGGCAGGCGGAACATCTCCCCAGTCTATCAATGGAAGGCCAACCATGGGGCCGTAGGGCTTTGCCATAAAGAATGTGAGGACACCAGCTATTATTCCAAGTATTCCCACGATCAGTGCCCACATCGCCCAGCCATGTGTTATGGAAATGTCTATGCCGGCCAGCAGGTCCAGTGATATTGCCCAGCTGTATACTGCTATGAACACTCCAAGGTACCTGGACCTTTTTTCAATAGGGAACCATAGCTGCACTGTCTTGACTATGCCTGACCATGCAGCCCCGTTGAACACCCCCTCAAGTACCCTGAGAGCAATCATTTCCGGAAAACTTGTAACATACTGGAAAAGGAAAGTGGTTATCCCCGCTATTATGAGGCCAATGGTCACAACTCTGTTTGGCCTGAATCGATCATTGAGGTGGCCCCACATGAAGTTAGTGACAATGAAAGCTGCCCCAAACGATGATATCAGGAGTCCGACATCGAAGGTTGAAAGCGAAAACTGTTTCTGAATGAAGCTGTCAACAGATGGCACCCAGTACCAGATTAGCGCGTATGTGAAGGAGGCAATGATACTCCACGTTACAATAATCTTCTGCTGTCTGCTCAGTATCTTTCTCTCATTCTGATTAAGATCGGCAAAAGCTTTCGTCTCGTACCTCTGTGTGCCCTGCTTCATAGTATCATAATCCATTGAGACTATACCTCCGGCAATCTATGTCAGCTTTGGATTCCCTGAAATATTCTCTTGCACCGTACTGGCTGTCTAATTCCCATCTCCAAACATTATTATTCGACAATAATGTCATTATTCCTCCAATGGTGAGATATATCTAACATATAAATGTTAACCTTCAACTCAGGTGACCATTCAATCAAATATGTTTTAAAATAGGAATATTTAGGTAATCCTGCACAATGAACTAAAGAAAATCATGACTGAAGTAACTCTTGAAACTACAGAGGGAAAGATAACAATAGAGCTCTTTGAGAAAGAAATGCCGGTAACAGCAGGCAATTTTAGAAAACTTGTTGAGAAAGGATTCTACAATAATGTGATTTTTCACCGTGTAATTCCGGATTTCATGATTCAGGGCGGGGATCCCACGGGCACAGGTATGGGTGGACCAGGGTACACAATAAAAGATGAATTCACTAAGAATAACAGAAATGACCGCGGAACCATTTCCATGGCAAATGCTGGTCCAAACACAGGTGGAAGCCAGTTTTTTATAAATGTTGTTAATAACAATTTCCTTGACAGGAAGCATCCTGTTTTTGGAAAGGTAAAGGAAGGAATGGAGGTGGCAGACAGAATAAGCAAAACCAAGAGAGACAGGAATGACAGGCCCCTAAAGGAGGTAAGAATCCTGAAGGCCTACATTTCCAGTTAAGCCTTACATTTCCCTCCTCAACTTTCTCTCTCTTGAGCTAAGATGTGCATCGGACACAATGGTTATGACTGCCCTTCCAGTAAGCTGAATGCTTCCTATTATGAACAGTATTACGCCATCAATCTCATTCATACGTGGAAGGAATTCTATGCTGCCAACAAGGAATTCAAGACCAAGGGTAAAGTCGTTTCCTATACCAAGCCAGTGATAGAAAGACCTGAGTGTTCTGCTCCTTTTCTGAGATGATTTCTTGATTGTCAGGGATTCTGAGATATTTTTATCCAGGAGCATTTCGCTTCTTCTGGCAAGCATCTTAAGGAAAAGACCTGAATTCATCACTTCCTCCAGACCTTCAATATCTTCGTCCTTCCAGTTTTTCTGTACCTCCTGAAGTATAGAGAAAGAATCCGTTCCGTAGAATCCTTCATTCAGTATTTCAACCAGATCTACAAACCACCTTCTGCTTAGATACTTCTCCATTTCCCTACCATCAAGGTCGATCCTGCTCACATTTTCTCTGCTGAACTGGTTAAACTCTTCGCTCTCAAGGAAAGGGTCAGATGAGCATAAAGCAATAAGAGGGGACTCCTGTATCATTTTCCCGATCCTTGTATTCCTGAGAACAAGTATACCGATTATGGCCTTTGAGAAACCGTAATTCAAACTCAATGAGAGCGTGATCTCCTCTGCAAGTTTATCGGACTGAAGAATTTCTATGATCCTTGAGAATAGCAACTTCCTTCCATTTTCATCAGGAAGAACAGAGAATATGCCATAAACCTGAAATCTATCAAGGTCCCCGTTGCTCACTGTTATTCCATAACCTTTAATGATGGATTTTACCTGTTCTTTCCTGAAACCGGTAACTTCTTCTATGAATTTATAGACCGCAGACCATCTGAATCCTATTATTGACTGGCTGTTCACAAGCAGCCTTAAAATATACAGTACATTGTTTTCCTGTTCCTTTGTGTTTCCCAGACCATCAGATCCCATTATGAATTATCACACAAAGAATACGGAATTATGTTTTATTATTCTTTTCCCGAATCAGGCCAATCCGGAACCTAAAGGTGTATCTGGCCATTAGTTAAAATTTGAGTAATAAGGACTTCCTCATTATTTTATGAAATAGTTTGCATGAAGTAGATATTTATTTAGAACTACCTAGGCCTCTGGACTTAACTAATCTGCTTATTTTAGAGTAAGTATTATATAGAATGGCATTCTATAGCACGCTAATGAGTAGCATTGAACTCAAACAGGGAGTACTGAACAGAGGTGAAACACTCTTTCAGGGAATTGCAGCTTCTGCACCGGCAGGTGCTGCAGTTGCGACAATGACCGGAGCTGCTGGATATGCCCTTGGAGCTTTACCACTGTCCGCGCTGATAGCTTTCTTCGTTGTAGTGCTTAACGCTTACATCATAAAGAGAATATCTTCCAGGATGGCTGGTGCCGGCGGTTATTATGACTACACTAAGGTGGCATTTGGACCGGTTGTCGGGGCATTCACTGGATGGATGTACATTCTTTATCAGATTTTTGCAATGGCTTTCATTGCCCTGAGCATATCGGTATTTGTCCCGGCATTGCTATCCGAGGTATTTGGAATAAACATACCATCCTATACATGGCTCCCCCTTCTGGCGGGTACAATGCTATTTGGATATTTTGTCTCAGTTGTGGGAATAAAACAGTCTCTGAAGTATGCCATGGTTATGGGAACCATGGAAATACTGGTTGTCATAGCAATAGGCCTTGCAATAGTACTTGAGCATCCTGCCATAAACACGGTACAGGTGTTCACGCCGAAATTCGCATCAGGTGGAATTAGTGGAGTGATGCTCGGTGTTCTTTTCATGTACACTTCATTCTCCGGATTCGGGACCATGACTCCACTGGGGGAGGAGGCCAAGAATGGGAAGAAGATGGTTGGCAATACAATAGTCATTTCCGCACTCATACTGGGAGTATTCTTCGTATTTGCAGCCTATGCTTTCACTGTTGGATGGGGTCCACTGAATATGTCCACGTACGCAACAAACCTTGTCCCTGGTATAATACTGACGAAGAGTGACCTAGGACTTATAGGGGCCATAATAATAACTGTGTTCTATATAAACAGCATACTGACCGATATAGCAGTGTTCTTCAACAGCTCCTCTAGAGTTTCTATGGCACTGGCCAGAAACAATATCCTTCCAAGTGCAATGTCGCGTATACACCACAAACACCAGACACCTCATGTTTCTGCCGCTGTTATGGGGATCGGGGCTTTCCTGATTGCTGCTGTAGGAACGGTCGCACTTGGAGGTGGAGGTTTCAACATATTCCTTGTGACGGGAATAGTTTCAACATTACCTGCACTGCTTGTACACGCAATAGCAAACGCTGCTCTTCCTGCCCTCAACAAGCGGGAAACAAGGAAATGGGGTGCTCTGAACCTACTGCTCCCAATTGTAGCAATAGTTATACTGGGGTTCGTTTTCTACGGGACATTCATATCAATAAGCTCGACTGTGATCATAGGTTCAGTGATTTTCCTGGTCTGGGTTGTGGTCGGTATAGTTTTGTCTTTTGCAAGGAAGAAGAGTTACGTCCTGGACAAGAAGTACGAAGGGCTTGTGGGAGGGCAGGAATAAACCCACAAACAATATTTAAATTCCACAGGTATGGGCTAATGAGTTTATGGTGAGGTAAAAGTGTCTTCATTTGCAACAGAGGAAGGATTCAGAAAGATAAGAGGTATTAAGATATATTACAAGCTTTTCAGGGCTGTAAATGAAAAAGCTGTAATGATGACAATGCATGGTGGCCCTGGAATGTCACATGATTATCTCTTACCTCTGTCGGATATTGCAGAAAATGGGATATCTGTGCTGTTCTATGATCAGTTCGGATGCGGCCGTTCACAAGAACCGCTGAGCAGGGAAAATTTCACGATTGATTATGGAGTGGAGGAGGCACATGAACTTGCCATGGACATAATCGGGAAGAGGAAATTCTTTCTCATGGGTTCATCATATGGAGGGGCGCTGGCACTGGCCTACGCTTTGAAATATCAGGACAGCCTGAAGGGTCTTATCATAACTGGCGGATTGTCGTCAGTACCTCTTGCTGTCAGGGAGATGCAGAGGCTTATTGAAGAACTGGAGCCATGGGCAAGAGATGCAATCCATAAGTATGGGGACGCAGGGGATTTCAGCAACCCTGAATATCAGAAAGCAGCTCAGTTATTTTACAGAAAGCACCTTCTAAGGATGGATGAATACCCCGAGGATGTTATCAGGTCTCTGGAATACGGAGAAAATAGAAATGTATACAGAATTATGAATGGACCAAATGAATTTACCATAACCGGAACAATAAAGGACTGGGACATAACCTCAGATATAGGCAGGATTAAGGTTCCAACTCTCATCACTGTGGGCCAATACGATGAAGTAACGCCAATGGTTGCCAGCGTTATCAATCAGGGTATCAAAGGATCACGCCTGAAGGTTTTCGAAAACTGTTCCCATCTGTCCATGTGGGAGGATCGCAGAGGATACAATCAGGAACTTGTCAATTTCATTGAGGGCAACCTTTAATCCTTAACATTTTTCAATATCTCTTCAGGAAGAAGCATTGAAACAACATAGTTTGGTTCATCAACAATCTCACTTATCCGCAGATGACAGGCAACGCTGCAGAGAAGGTAAGACTCATCTTCCCTGAACCCGAGAGTTTCCAGGTAGGAAATCATGGCCTCGACCGCATCAACAGAGGCAGATCTTAGATCGGGGGCAATTCCTGTTGTGCAGATAACTCTTCCAAGGGGACGCTCAGTTGAGATTGTTACTGGTGCAGTTATGTTAGTTCCCCGGATTATTCTCACAGAAACCCTTACCTTAGCACTTGTTTCAACAGCAGTCCCGCATACTTCTCCGTCTCCCTGACAGGCATGGGGATCTCCAAAGGATAGGCCTGCCCCATCCACGTTTACAGGCAGCAATATTTTTGAACCAGCTCCATTAAGCCTGTTATCCATGTTACCTCCGAAATGCTGAGGTGGAATCATACCATACCTACCCGATGAAGGTAGTGTTGCTATAACCCCAAGAAATGGGGATATAGGTATCTTCACACCCTTCAGGAAATTTCCGTCAGGAATGGCAAAGCCGTTTTCTATTTTCCAGTGAAATATGGTGGACCTGAATCTACCTTTAAGAAGGCCGAAGTCCTCAGACAGTGTGCTGAATCCCCAGTTTCCTGTTTCAATTGAATGGATACTTACCTCAATGAGATCCCCCGGCTTAGCGCCTCTGACATTTAATGGCCCCACTGACGCGTCCATAAGGGATGAATCCATATTTGCAAGGTCTTCGCTCACTGTCTCCAGCTTGACCTGGTCCGTAGAGGAATCAGGAATTTCCAGCATTATTTCTTCATCCTCTTCAATTTCACCTATGAATGGAGTATCATTCTTCCATACTCTCTGCAGGTTATTCATGTCATGGCCGTTTATCTTCTGCATTTATTCTCCTGTCACAGAATTATAATCCCCTAATAATCTTAATTGAAAATGTGAATGTTATTGTGTTAAATCATTAACTGTTTACGCTTCAATTTTTAAAATGAAATCCATTTTCTATACAAACAATGTAATGCAATATTCGTGGAGGAATTAACTTCAAAACAAGAAAACATTTTAAGCTGAAAATGGTATGGAAAACAGATAACATGAAAACAGAACAATACAGTCTCCGCTCATTCATAGAGAAGATAGATTCAAGGGGGCTCCTGCGAAAGGTATCCGGGGCTGACTGGAACCTGGAGATTGGAGCACTTACCGATGCCAACGCAAAGATGAAAAAGTACACTCTCCTGTTTGATGACATTACAGGTTATCCGTCAGGAATGAGGGTGCTCACCGGTTCTCTGCTTGATGCCAACAGAGTTGCAGAAGCCCTTGGAATGTCAGGAAATTTTGACGATATGGCCCTCACGTCTGAAATACGAAAAAGGTTGAGCCAGACTTCCTCCAGGCAGTCATCATTTGATCCGGAGTTTGTTTCTGATTCCCCATTATTCGAGACCACTATGAAGGGTGATGAAGTAGATGTTACAAAAATACCTGTCCCAAAGTGGTTCAGCGAGGATGGTGGAAGATATATCGGAACAATGGATGCAGTGATCACAAGGGATCCCGACAACGGTTGGGTAAATGTGGGTACTTACAGAATAATGGTGAAGGACAGAAATCACCTTGCTATTCTTATGGAAGCTTCAAGACATGGAAGAAACCATGTTGAGAGGTGGTTAAGGAAGGAGGGGAGAGTCCCAATTGCGGCATCATTCGGACACAATCCTGGCCTGAACCTGTTTTCCGCAAATGAGGTACCGGAAGGTGTATCCGAATACAACTATCTTGGTGCTGTCAGGGGAGAACCGGTAAAGGTTGTGAGAGGGCCAGTCACCGGTCTTCCTATCCCTGCCGATTCAGAGATAGCAATTGAGGGTTACATAGATTCAGAGATGACAGACGAAGGCCCACTTGGCGAGTTTATGGGCTACTATGCCGGAGGAAAGATGAGGAATCCGGTACTGCACATAGAGGCTCTGTATATGAGAAAGGACCCCATACTCCTGGGTACCTGTGCAGGGAAACCCCCATACGACTATTCATACTTCAGGTGCCCAATCAGGGCCTCTCTAATATGGAACACACTTGAAAGTGCCGGTATTTCAGGAGTAAAAGGGGTATGGTGCCATGAGGAAGGTTATTCCAGAGCGTTCACCGTAGTTTCAATCAGGCAGATGTTCGGAGGACATGCTGTGATGGCAGGACATGTTGCATCGCAGTGCAGGCCTGGGGCTGTTTCTGGAAGATACACTGTGGTGGTCGATGAGGATATCGATCCTTCCAATATTCATGATGTTATATGGGCTATGTGTAGCAGGAACGACCCTGCCACGGGCATCGACATAATCAGAAGCACAATGGGAACCCCGCTTGATCCGATCTCCGTCCATACTGAGGGAAAGGATATTCTTGAATACACAAGTTCAAGGGCCATCATAATGGCAGTAAAGCCCATGGAGAAGATCATTAAAGGCACCTTCCCTGAGGTGGTAAGGGCAGATAGGGAGACTGATTCAAAGGTAAGGGTAAAGTTTCAGGAGATCCTGAAATGATCTCAATTTAAACTTACGAAGGAGAATTTGATATATTTTCAGAATGAAAATAATCTCATTTATAATTTTATATAACTATTTCTAACCATGAAGATTACATTTTCAGGTTAATGTTTATTTGCTGCTTAGGATAAGGATGTATGGTGTTTCATGATCTGAGGGATTACCTCAAAGAGCTGGATAAGAAAGGATTGCTTAGAACTGTCGATCGGCCTACGAAGATAGAAACTGAGCTGATGCCTCTTGTCAGAGTGCAGTTCAGGGGAATGCCGGAATCACAGAGAACAGGCTTTCTCTTCACAAATGTCCATAATTCAAAGGGAAGGAAATTCGATGCAAGAGTTTGCACCGCTGTTCTTTCAAGTTCCATGGATATTTATGCAACTGGGATGGAGTGCAAACCTGATGAGGTTCCTGATCGCTTCACATTCGGAATAAGTCATCCCATTGAACCAAAGCTGGTAGGCAGCGGAAAATGCCAGGAGGTTGTAATAAGCGGTGAGGATTTGGAGAAGCATGGCCTTATGGATATCCCATTTCCAGTCGAGATTCCCGGTTACAGCTGCCAGGTAAGAACCACAACTGCATTCGTTACAAAAGATCCGGAAACAGGCGTGCAGAATGCAGGTACCTATTCTGGGCAGGTATTCGGACCAAGGAAGATTCTGTGGGAAATACACAGAGGAAGCCACGGGTTCACCCATCTCAAGAAAGCTGCAGAAAGGGGTAAGACCATGGATGCAGCGATTGTTATTGGCGGTCCCCCCTACGTTCAGTATACGGCAGCAGCCAAGGTTCCTTACGGAATGGATGAGTTCGCTGTGGCAGGAGGGATAGCCGGTGAGCCCATAGAAGTTGTACGATGCAAAACAGTCGATCTGGTAGTGCCGGCAACAGCGGAATACATAATTGAAGGCAGGGTCTCTGTAGAGGACTTCGAACAGCAGACCCCATTCGGGGAATACACAGGTTATGTTGCAGCAGATGTGGAAAGTCAGTGGTGCCCTGTGATGGAAGTGACAGCTGTGACTCACAGGAAGGACAGTCCAATATTTCAGACAATCATTAGCCAGATGCCTCCAAGTGAAAGCAGCAAACTCAGGCAGGTTGCATATGGAAGTGCTTTCACAAAGTTTCTGAAAGATGACTGCGGCCTTCCTGGAATAAGGAAAGTGGCTTTTCATGAATCAAGCGGAAGCTGGCAGTACTGTGTCATACAGCTGAAGAAAACCGGCCCTACGGATGCAATGAGAGCTCTTGTCTGTGCATCAGGATATGCCTCAGACATTGGAAAGGTGATAATTGCAGTGGATGAGGACATAGATCCCTTTGACCCTGATTCTGTCAACTGGGCTTTGAGTTTCAGGATGCAGCCTCACAGGGACATTCAGATAATTAGGGGAAAGTCTGCCCATCTTGATCCGTCGGCGGCGAATCCTGGTGAGGAAACTGGGCCAAAGGGCTATCTCGAGAGCTCTGCGCTTCTCCTTGATGCAACGAGAAAGACAGACTATCCACCAACTTCACTTCCGAAGCGCGAGTACATGGAGAATGCACTCAAGATATGGAAGGAACTTGGATTTCCTGAGCCTGTAATGAAGAACCCGTGGTACGGATATGATCTGGAAAAATGGACAAGCGAGTATGACAGGTACTCAAAGATGGTACTCCATGGAGATCATTTTCAGATAGGTAAGGAGCTGGAAAAGAAAAGGATAAAAATGAATATACTGGAGAAGTAATTCAGTACTTCTCCATATATTCAATGACCCGGCTCATTGGCGAAACTTCCCCAAAATTTTCATGAAAGTTCTTCAGGAAAGGAACGTGCATATCAATATACGGTGTACTGACACACTCCTCAACAATCACGGTCTCGTAGTCATTCATGAACAGTTGCCTGGCAGTAGAGTCCACACAGAGATTTGTCTGCGTTCCAGTAACGAAAACACGTTCCACACCAAGCGTTCTAAGAATCACAGGCAGATCCGTTCCCAGCATGGCGTCATATCTGTGTTTCACAACCACCGGTTCACCGGGAAGAGGTTTCAGGCCATCAACAATTTCTGTCCCATATGATCCGGAAGCACAAATCCCGGGAGCATTGGATTTCCCTCTATTTCTTGATTTCCATACGGAAGAGTCGGTAAACTTTTCATGCACAGTTCGGGTATACACGACAGGTATCCCTTTTTTCCTGGCTTTTCCAATCAAAATGCCTATTCTGTCAACCGTTGCCTTTACAGGTGACAGGTCAATGCCACTTCGCGCCAGATAACCATCGTCTGATACGAAGTCAACCTGCATGTCGATCACAAGAAGCGCGCTTCCTGCTTTTTTCCATGAATTTTTTGCAGTGAACATCCGGATCACGACTCAAAGAACTGTGCCCCTTTTCTCCACTCTTGTAAGGAAATATCCCCAGTCTGATTCCTGGAGTTCCTCTCTTATCTCAGCTGATTCACTTCGCTCTATATCCTCAAGCGGGAACTCCAAAAATTTACCAATTGCCCTGAGATAATAGCTTTTGCGGGCGGCACGTTCAAGCGCAGCAGCTCTCGTTACGACTTCTTCAATGCTTCTTCCAACCATGAAAACCCCGTGACCTCTATGCAGCAGAACATCCTTACTTCCAAGAAGATCCGCCATCTCCTCACCCATCTTTTCTGTATTCACGAATAATGGCAGGCCTGAATATACGGCGATGCCCTCTGTGAAGAGAAATGAATCTCTTGAGGAAAACAACATGTCTTCCCCGGACATTCCAATCAGATTACTGTAGAATGCGTGCATATGGAGTGCAGCTTTCAACTCCGGCCTTCGTCTGAACATGGCGGAGTAGAAGTAGAATTCGTGCATCGATTCGGGATATCTTCCCTCAATTACTTTTCCGTCGTAATCTATTGTTACTATATCAGAGGCTGTGCAGTCCGCAATGGATCTCTGATAATCATGCAGATGGCCGGGTATGAGAATCCTGTTGTCAGAAATCTTGTAGACAACATGCCCTCTCCCAAGTTCTGTCAGGTTCTCATTAACGAGGATTCTGTTGGCCATTGCCAGCTTCTGTTTAAGGCCTTCATAATTTTCCATAATGTCAATAGGACTTTTGTTTTAATATAGTTTATCAATAGAATACCATTAGCGAATAAAAAGTAAATATAAATGCCAGCAATATTAACAAATCTCAATGATTACTTCTATTCAGTATACCTGCTATCTCACTTGAAGAGAGGACATATGCATACTTCAGATCCAGATCGAAGAGTGTTACTTCATGAGATATTTTTGATCTGTCCGCCACACATTCTTGAGGAATTGCCACAGTGTAGTTGTAGGAAAAAGCATCCAGTGCAGTTGCCCTGACACATCCAGAGGTAACCATTCCAGTAAGAACTATCCCTGTGACATGGAGATAATTCAGCATAGAGATCAGGGGAGTTCCAAAGAAAGCACTGGGTTTGGATTTTTCAATCACCGGTTCTCCCTTTAAAGGGGCAATTTCGCTGTAAATTGTGTTGTAATCCGTCCTCTGGTCAGCTGGAACAGGCTCACTCTTGTTGTTCCAGGTTCCACGATGAATTCTGTATACATCCTGGTCAGAAGTCATGTCTCTTGTATAGATGACAGGCAGCTTTTTCCGCCTGAACAAATCAAGCATTTTTTTTATATTAGCTGAGCATGGAATTCCGGTTTTACTGAATCCTGTTCGGAACCTATCCATCACAAAGCCATTGGTCATGTCCACGATGAGCAGAGCTGGATTTTTTCCAAGATCCGGTTCTGCACTTCCATTAGGGCTTCTGTATTTTCCAAGCAGATTCTCTCTGTCCTCCAATGGGATAACATCCGGTATGTACATATTAGCAGTAAATGTTAAAAATAGATAAAGAAATCCATTTTGCTTAACATTAAAAAATAGAATACGGTAATTACTTAATTCTGTACCTTACCTCAAAGGTTCTGCACCCCTTCCTGGAAATCCATGGTCCGTGCGGCATTCCGGGCGGCCTACATGCATACATTCCTGCGGTGAAACTCTTTCCTAGGGTGGTATCAAAGAATTCACCTTCTATGATGTATACTTCTTCCCAGAAGTCATGTCTCTGGACACCATTCGGGGTTGTGTCAGTCCCGGGTTCGAATATAAGGATCCTGGTAGCCACTCCAGTCTCAGGGTCGCTGGAAAGAATCCTTTCATTCAATCCCTTCACAGTTCCTGCGCATGGTGTTGCCTTAACGCTGTTCACATCAAAAAATTCCATCTCTTTTTTAGGCATTCTATCTCTCCTCCATTTCAATTCTGGTTAAATGTTCATCCTATATGGAAGTGTGAAGATCGTATTCCTGCATGAATCTCTCAACATCAGCCATTGCAGAGTTATAGTCAAAGTTCCTGTAGGCGTACATTCTAGAGACGTAAGGAGCACCGGCATAGAACATCTCGTACTGCAGGTGCCTGCCTGCAAATTCAGAACCAATAATATCCCATACCAGTCTGAAGAGTTTGATCCTTGAGACTGTATCAGCTGAGGATGATCCGACGTATCTCTCCATGTCCTCTCTTGTTTCCGGATTTTCTATTTCCATGAAGGTGGAAGGGAGCTGTAATACACCAGCCCCCGATAGCTCCTTAAGTATGCCTACAGCTCTGGGATATATCTCAGCCTGAAGACCCATTGGCCCGTAAAGATATCTGGGATTGGGCACAAATGCCCCGTATTCCCTCTTCGATCCGGATGCCTCAGATGCAATGCACATACCCTCAACCATAGATGATATGGAGGCAAGTTCACCGAGACGCTCCAGAACTCCCTGAATTCTGTCTGTTCCATTCATCTTTGCAACTTTTGCTGCCAGTCCTGCGATGAAACGCAGTTTAACTGCAAGCCTGATCTGTGCCTGGTTGTTTCCATAAATATGTGCTGGTGTCTCAAAGAACTGTGCCTGCAGTAGCTTAACATCCCTGAATACAAAAACGTCACTCCAGGGTATGAAAACATCATCAAAAACCACAATGGCATCGCTTTCATCAAACCTGGTGGACATTGGATAGTCAAAAACACTTGTTCTGTAAAAACCATACGGTGGCCTGCAATAAAGTTTCAAGCCTCTTGCACCTATCGGGACAACAAAGGATAGGGCGTAATTTTCATCCCCCTCCCCCAGTGGTGGTATACAACTCACGAAGAGTTCATCTGCCACCGCTGCACCTGTTCCAAGCATCTGAGACCCCCTGACCACTATCCCGTCCTGTCTCTCCTCAACCAGAGATACCTGGATATGTGAATCAGGAAGTTCATGGGCTTTTTTTGATCTGTCAACCTGAGGAGGAATTATGGAGTAAGACAGATAAATATCACTGTCCACAAGTCTCCTGTAGTGCCTTATGACGTTCTCACTGAATGGCTTTGCTCCTCTGTCAAAGACTGCTGGATTTGACGCAAAGCCTGCGAAAAAAGATCCAACATGGTCAGGGCTCCTTCCCACGAATCCCATGGACATTTCCGCCCATTTAGCTATGGCCTGATGCCTCTCGTTTAGACCGTTCAGGTCATGTGGAATCATAAAGGTCCTGTTGCCAGTTGTACCCCATGGTGTTTTGAATTGCATCTGATTTTTTGGATCCGAAGAATAATCATACATCTTTTTCAGTGTATCTATTATCCCTTTGAAATAAGGGGATTTAGTGACATCTGTTACAACTTCACCATTGATGTATACCTTTCTATTTCCGAGGGAATTCTCATAATCAGATCCTGTTCTCATTTATCCTCAACCTCGATCCTGTACTCCAGATTTACGGAAAAGTTGGAATTATCATGGAACATTGAACCTCTAAAGCCTTCAGAAAATATGAATTTCCCACCTTCAATAGGAACCGTTCCTAGAAACATAACCAGATTTCGCGGAATTCCCCCATTCTCCTCCTGCAACATAGCGGCAAGTTTCAGAGGCTGAATCAGATCTGTTACCTTTCCCTTCTGGTATTGTTTCCAGGCACCACTGCGAAATGTTTCTGATTTGAGTGAAATCTTCTCCCATTCCTTAACAGCATCTTCAAGAGGGAATGCAACATCCGCGATTGGTTTAGGGCAGGAAGCTTTACTTTCTGCTATGCTCCTTCGCTCAATGTCTCTGTCCGTATGGTCGCTTCCAAGTGTAATATAATAAGAACCTTCTGATATGAGAAGAACAGGTTCAATTTCGCCTGATGTCATCTTTCCTCTTACTTTGATGATTTTATCCTGCGAAGCTAGTTCAGGTGGAACTCTGTAGAAAGAGGGGACCTTTTTCGGAACCTCAATTCCCTGGTCCCTCAACTCCTGAAGATGTTTTTCCACATTTTCTCTGTTTGAACCGGTGAATCCTGCAATAAAGAGGTCATAGTCATTGACAAAAATTGTTTCATTCAGACCGGGGACTTTGAATTTCAGTCTCTTCATATTATCACTTCCCTGTTGTTTCGAATTTTCTCCTGTAATATACCATTGAAGTGTTCTGATTGTGTATGATGCCTGCTGTCACCCTGCCGATTATCATGGCATGATCTGCAATGTCCTCCTCCATATAGAGGTCACATTCAATTCTGCCAATGGAATCTTTGAGATAGGCTATGCCATCTGAAGTAACACCGCGACTGAACTTCAGAAATTTATCTTCGTCTCCATCTCTGGAAAAACCTACTGCTGCATCTTCCTGATTTCCACTGAGCAGGCTGACAACAAATTTCCTGCTCTTGCCTATTGCATCAAGGGTCCGGCTGCCCTTTATTATGAAAACTGCCACCAGGGGAGGATTCATGGATACAGTGGTAAATGAGTTCATGGTTGCACCGTAATCCCTGCCATTCAGTGATGTTGAGACGACTGTGACTCCTGTTGGATATCTCCTCAGCAATTCCCTGTATTCGTCCCCGGAAAATGATTCGCTCATAATGGAGAAATACGGCTCTCTATAAATGTTTTCTTTTTCAATTCAAATGATAGTATGAATTGGCTTTGTATATCTTATTACCAAATTCAGATTAATAAATAAAGACCTAATGCCTTAGAAGATAAATAAATTTCACAATGCATTTAGAGATCCCGTCAGAATAGTGGGAATCTATTATTTTTCAATAAAATGACTATTTTTCAGAAATTTCGTTTTTTTAATCATAAAACATGATTTTTATACCAATTTACAATTTTGATGCATGAACAGAATAAACGATGCTGTTTCCCTGATAGTGGAAAATAATCCGATCCATGCATTGATGGTAAGAAGTGGGGTATGCAACAGCACCAGTCTTGCCAGAAGAATCAAACCAAGTGTTGATGCAATGCTTGGAAAAGATGTGAAACTGAATTCTATTGTGAAGGCGATCTCAGGCCTGAAGCCGGACGAGGGCTGGGACAGACAGCTTGAATTTCTAAGGAGTTCAAATCTCACCCTTGAATATAGGCATTCAGAGAGAGAGGGAAATGTTGAAAGCCTGAAACTGGATAATTTTGTTCTAGCATACCGGGATATGGGGCACATCAGAATAGTGGAAAGGGATGTGGACCATGGGAATCTGGCATGTATAAGGATCAGGCTCCCTGAAAACGCATCAGGTGCACCGGGCCTTTCCCTGTTCATTGTGCAGTATCTCATGATTCAGAGGCATCCTGTGGAGAGAATTTACAGGCTTGGAAGAGAGATCATGCTTATTTGCAGTACGGAAGAGGCAGAGGTCATTCTGAAGCATCTGAGCAGGCTTATGTTCAGCAAAGAACCGGGCAGCTGAAATAAAGGTAAATTGACCTTTAGATATTTCAGGTAAATCATTTAAACCACTTCAACCAATGGATAGAATAAAAAAAACTAAATATCTTGGTTTTCTTAATAAAAAATGGAACATTATTACAGAGACCTCAGAGAATACCTTTCAGTTCTGAAGGAAAATGATCTCCTGTACGAGATTGACCGGCCTGTGAAGAAGGAGACGGAGCTAACGGCCATCTCAAGGTTGCAGTACAGGGGAATGCCGGAGGACAAAAGGAAGGGTTTTATATTCAACAATGTTGAAAGTGTGAGCGGAAGAAAGTATGACATCCCTGTTGCGACAGGCATTTATGCCTCCTCCCTCAGGATGTATGCCCTGGGTGTAAAGGCAGAACCCACAAGAGAGTCCATTGTTGGCAAATGGGAGAAGGCACAGCTGAGCCCTGTGAAAACCAGAATGGTTGAAAGTGCCAGGGTGCAGGACATTGTGATCAAAGGTGACGACCTCGATAAAGATGGAAAGGGGTTGGACTCTCTGCCAATACCTGTGGAGCTACCTGGATTCAGCGGCCAGATCAGGACATCAACCCAGATCATTACCAGAGACCCTGAAACTGGTATAAGGAACGTTGGAAATTACTCGGCTCATCTCTTCGGCAAGAGAAAAATGATGTGGGAAATAAACAGAGGAAACCAGGGCATAATTCACTGGAACAAGTGGAAGAAACTTGGAAAACCAATGCCTGCTGCAATAGTTGTTGGTGGCCCTCCGTCATATTTCTTTGTGGGAGCAGCTAAAATTCCGTACGGTGTGGACGAGTTTGACATTGCCGGAGGATTCGCAGGGGAACCCGTGGATATGGTCAAGTGCAAAACAGTGGACATGGAGGCTCCGGCCAATGCAGATATCATAATAGAGGGTCTCATATCCACGGAATACATGGAACCGGGAAATGCCTTTGGCGAATACACCGGTTATATGGCAACTGACGTATGGTTGAGGCCGGTTATAGACGTTACAGCAGTAACCATGAGAAAGGATCCTGTATTTGTACACATAATGAGCCAGTTTCCCCCAAGTGAAAGCAGCAAGGTCAGGCAGGTTTCTTCTGAAAATGTGTACCTGAAATTCCTGAAATATGATGCAAAAGTCCCCGGCATAATAGATGTAGCATGGCATGAAATGAGTCAGGCTCAGTGGTGTGTTATAAAGATAAAGAAACAGAACAAGTCCCACCCATGGCAGGTTCTCAATATGGCAGCAGCTTACGATCTTAGATGGGGGAAGTTCTTCATAGTTGTGGATGACGACATTGACATCAGATCAATGGATGCTGTGATATGGGCACTTGGCTGGAGAGTACAGCCCGCCAGAGATGTCAGGATATTCAGTGGAAAGATGCCGGGTCTTGATCCATCAGCATACAGTCCGGGAGCAAGCCATGAAGAGAAAGAATTTCCAGGAGGAGTGGGCAGTTCAGGAATACTGATTGATGCAACAATCAAATATCCCTATCCTCCAACATCACTTCCCAGAAAAGAATACATGGAGAATGCGCTCAAAATTTGGAAGGAGCTGAAATTGCCTGAACTGAATCTGGTGGAGCCGTGGTACGGCTATGAACTTGGTTACTGGCCGGATGAATTCAGAAAAGACGCAGAGGATATAGTCAGTGGCAATGTATACAAAATAGGTGAGCGCCTGGGCAAACTCCGTCAGAAAGTTTAACCTGTTAGAAACATTGAGTGGCAATGTCTGAATATCTGGGAAAGAAGATTCCGGAGAATATTCTTTCCATAATTTCTCCGGACAAAGAAGATCGCCTTAACAGTGCTGTTTTCCTGATAACTGTGGACACAGACGGATCTCCGAGGTCTGCATTGCTGTCTCCCTATCAGATATGTTCTGTTTCAGAAGGGGAATTTTTCTTCACAGTTTATAAAGGCTCTCACACTTCAATGAACCTTGAAGAGAATGGGAAGTCCCTTTTTATTTTCCAGATTGAGGGTGGTGTCACATATGTCCGGTGCATTTCGGAAGTGATGCCTCAGGAGAGTATAAAAAACTATTTTTCTGATGAAATTCTCTTTCTGGCTTCAGATCTGGAGGTCTCAAGAGACTTTTCTGAAAAGGCAAGAATCACATCAGTAACATCATTCGACCAGTCCAGTGTGCAGAAAAACTACACCGAAACATTCAGGCAGATAAGGAATGTGGCAAAAAGCTGGAAGAGCTAGTCCACACCCCACTCTAGCCTGTGTTTTGTATCAATCCCCAGCATTCCAAGCACTCTTCCTGCAGTGAGGTCGACCATCCTGGAAAAATCATTAAGCTCAAAGTAAAGTGGGGGAAGTGGGGGCATTATTATTCCTCCTGCCTCGGTAACCTGAAGCATATTTCTTATGTGTATGAGGTTCAGAGGGGTCTCTCTCGTGAGCAGAACCAGCCTTCTCCTCTCTTTCAGGTGCACAGAAGCTGCCCTTGACACCAGATTATTCTCAAATCCGGTAGCAATGCTTGACAGAGTTTTCATTGAACACGGTGCAACTATCATTCCTGAGGTTTCAAAGGAACCGCTTGCAATTGGAGCTTCAAAATCGTATTCGCCATATGATCGGGTGGCAAGAGATTCAAGTTCAGACGGTTTCAGTTTTGTCTCAATTCTAAGGGTTGCTTCTGCACCGGAGGAAACTACAAGATGGGTCTCAATATCAGGAATCTCTCTGCATATCTGCAGCAACCTCACTCCATATACTGCCCCGGTTGAGCCGGTAACAGCTATAACAATTCTTCTCATCGGATCACTTTATTCAACTACCGCTGCAATTGCGTTAAGGTAATTAATTATTTTCGGAATTTGCTCCACGAATGGAAACTCAAAAGTAGATATTGGAAATATTCCATTATGGAAACGGGTAATTATACTACAGTGAACGGAATTAAACTCTATTACGAGAGAAGCGGATCAGGAACTCCTGTTATTTTTCTTCATACGGCAGGCACTGATGGACGGGTGTGGAAGGAATTTGTATCTTTGCTTCCAGAAGGTATAACAGCAATTGTGCCGGACCTTCCAGGTCATGGTAAATCATGGCCATGGAAGCAGTGGAGAAAGAAGAGAGTGGATGTAAGGTTCTACTCTCTCTCAATTCTTGAAATGATGGATCAGATTGGAATTGACAGAGCCATACTTGTTGGCTGCTCAATAGGAGCTGACATAGTTCTTGACATCTGTTCCATGCATCCGGAGAGAGTTATACGTGCCCTGGTGATGGAGGGTGCCGCAAGGACAGAAACATTTGAGGTTGAAACCATAATGAAAACCGAAACTGGAAATGTTGAAAGAGCCTTTGATTTCTGCGGCTCACTTTCCCATAAAAACAGCATAGAAAACCTGATCTGGATCAGAAGCTCCAATAACAGGGATATTTATATCAACGACCTCCTGGCATGGAATTCATTTGACATTTCACACGATATTGACGGCTGCAAAACTGAAATATATCTCCTGAGAGGCTCTGAGGATCCTGTTGTCACAGAGGATATGCTGATTGCCACTTCCAAATACCTGCCAAACAGCCATATGATCACTATGGAAGGACTGGGACACTATCCGATGCTGGAACGCCCTGACTTATGCTTGAAAAATATTCAGGGTCTGCTTGAAAAGCAGGCCTAAATAATTGCTACCGGTCTTATTGGTGTTCCGGTGGTACCGCGCATCTTCAGGGGGAGAGCTATGAATAGAAACTCATATGTCTTAGCTTTTGCCAGTTCTTCAAGGAAAAGATTCTCCATAATGTAAACGCCGTTCTTTGCTATGAGGTGAAGATGCCCCGGCTGAATCACTCCTGTTTCTCTGTCCACCTTCCCGGGGACGTCCCAGGCAAGGTTATCAGCTCCCACAGCGAAGCATCTCTCTGAAAGATATTTGCTTACCTCTCCTGATATGCCAGCGGCATTTCTGTATCTTGAGAAATCATTCCAGTATTTTCCATATCCTGTTCTGACAAGGATAACATCCTCCTTCCCGAATGAGACACCTTCCTTCTTTGCAACCTTCTGGAACTCTTCCAGGCTTACTTCATGGTTTTCCGGAAGAGGATCACCGAGGATTTCGGTACAGTCAATGAGAATACCTTTCCTTATAATTGGGGGAATTTTTGAAGAATCGTGTTTATTGAATCCCCATGGGGTTTCCACCTCACTGTTGATTGGTGTGCCGTCAAACATCTTCATGTCATAGGCCTGATGGCAGAGTGCATCAAGGTGCGTACCTGACTGGTCCGTCATTACAATGAGTCCCGAGGAGCTGCTTCTCCTGTTTTGAGGTGAGCTTGAATAGTAATTTTCGTGCTGTCTGTAGAGGAAGTATTCCATTGCAGGTTTTACCGGATCAAAAGCAGGCATTCCTGGGAATCTTTCATGTTCCAGATCTATAATTCTGGCTTTCCCGGAGATCATTTCAAGAATCTTCAATCCATGGTTTTCCGCCATCTCAATCCCTCCGCAGATCCGGGTTGACATCAAGTTTAGCCGCTGATTTTATCTCAATAGCCGTGTAATCTGTCCCCTTTTTAGCTACAACGGTATGAGAAACACCTCTGGGGATGTGTATCATTGTTCCCGGTTTGAGATGGAATTCCCCTGTTTCTGTTGTCCAGGTGGCCTCACCTGAAATACAGATAATCACCTCGTCAAAATCCATGTTCCTGTGCCAGAAGGGCATTGGTTCTCTTCTCTTGGACAGTTCAATCCTTGTTGCTTCGGATGTGAGAAGCTTCATAGTAGGTCCGGAGTCTTTCAGCATGTTTGGCGGGAGAAGGCCACCTGTATCTATAAAAGAAGTTTTATGGGCTAGTTTCTCAGTGACATTTTTGGGTTCTCTATTAAAGGTAATGTCTATTCCTTCTGAAGTCAGTTTTTCCACTATTTTGTCGGCCATGGTAACCTCCTGATAATTGGTTTACTTTAGATAAACATATCTGAAGATAACAATATGTAAAGGTCTATGGAAATTAAGGAGTTTTTATAAATTTAAATTTTCATAGAAGATTTCTAAATAAACATATTAAAGAATTTAGTATATTTATATTTGTAAGGCAGAAGCAATAAATATATTGTGAAATCAAAAGAGTTATAGTAAAATGATTAATAATGTTCCATGAAAAATATAGATGTCCACTCACATTACCTCCCAGAATCAACCATAAAAGAGTTTGGCGGAACTGTTTCTGGTGGAAGAAGTGATGGGCTTTACAGAATTGAAGTTCTTAAAAAGGTAATTGCCCCTATGCCTGAAGGATTTTTCCGGCAGGCTCCAAGGATCAGGGAAATGGCAGATCTTGGGATAGATCACCAGATTCTATCACCAACACATCATCTGTTCTCCTATGATTTACCGGCAGAGAAGGCTCTTAAAATCTGTGTATCACAGAACAATGGAATAGCTGAAGTTTGCAGAAATGACCCAATCCACTTCAGTGGAAACGCAACATTGCCCCTTCAGGATTCAAAGTTAACATTAGGTGAGATACAGCGAATCAGTTCCGACCTGGAATTGTCCGGTGTCGAGTTTGGAACCAACATCGCAGGAAGTAACCTTGATGATGAAGGGCTCTTTCCTGTATATGAGGAACTGCAGAGCCAGGGACTGCCGGTATTTGTGCACCCAAACGATTTCATGGGAAAAGAGCGGCTCTCCAGATATTACATGGGAATCGTAGTGGGAACAATAGCGGAAACAACTGTGGCAGTTACAAGCCTCATTATGGGTGGTATTCTGAAGAAATTCCCTAAACTCAGATTCATTTTCTGCCATGGAGGAGGTGCAATTCCGTACCAGATTTCCAGAATCAAACAGGGAATAGAGGTCAGGGAGGAGAACGCCGGAAGTGCATCTTTTGACAGTGAAACACTAAGTCATTTACTTTTCGACACTGTACTCTTTGACAGCAAAGCTATGAATCTTCTCATAGATTCATGGGGAAGGGAAAATGTGGTCTTCGGAACGGACTACCCCTTCAATATGGGAAACTGGAAATCTCACAATCTGCTTGCGTCTTCAGTCAGCGGAAATATTGACATGATACTGAAGGGGAACGCTGAACGCCTTTACAGAAAGAATTGAGTACTTCTCGAAACTAAATTAGTTAATTTGGCTCAGTTCAGGAAATCCTGAATTTTTATTAAGATCAATGAGCAACTCCTTATATTGATAGGAAACGGGTTCAGGATTTCTTATCATTGTGGCGTTTCTGGGCATCCTGGACGGCGTCCACTATCTGCTGGTATCCTGTGCACATGCAGTAATTTCCATGCAGTTTCTCTCTGATCTCCTCCCTGCTCAGCTCAGGATATTCTCTGATGAGATGGTGAGTCATCATCAGAAATCCAGAGGTGCAGTAACCGCACTGCATGGCGAAATGTTCTCTGAATGCTTCCTGTTCTATGCTGAGCTTTCCATCACTTCCCTCCAGAGACTCAACGGTTTCAATGCTCTCCCCATCCACCTGAACTGCCAGGATCTGGCAGGATTTGACTGGTCTGTCATTCAGGAGCACAGTGCATGCTCCGCAGTGACCAGTATCGCAGCCGATGTGTGTTCCCCTCAGCCTTGCATGGTCTCTGATAAAATGAACAAGAAGCGTCCTGTCCTCAATGTCATCTGAATATTTTTTTCCATTAATTTTTATGTTGACTACTGTCATTTTGAATCACCTCCGAATATCAATGATCCCAGGTTTGCCTTAAGTATGTTCGAGGTTACCTCTTTCCTGTAGTCTGCACTTCCATGGATATCATCAATTGGTTCCAGGCCTTCTACAGCCTTTTCAACAGCCAAATGCAGATCTCTTTTCTGGGGTTTGATCCCTGTAAGCTCCGATTCAAGGTCCCTGAGCCTCAATGGTCTGTCACTCTGGGCACCAACTGCCACTCTGATATCGCTCACAGTGCCGTCTGTTTTCTTTTCAACAAGAGCAGCCATTGAAGCCACGGCGAAATCTGCTGCTCTTCTTGCATACTTTACAACAGAGTAAGCAGACCTGTTCACAGGTATGATCACAGATGTCAGGATTTCTCCCTGTTTTATGTCAACCTCAAATGGGCCTACTAGGAAATCATCAAGGCTGACTGTTCTCTCTCCTTTGGCGGACTTGAGAGTAACTCTGGCATCCAGCACAAGGAGAGTGGGTGTGTAGTCTGCAGAGGGGTCTGCCTCGCAGATGCTTCCTCCCAGGGTTCCACGGTTCCTGATCTGAACATCGGCAATATGCCTGGCAGTTTCCTGAAGCATCGGTATATTACTTTTTATTTCTCTGCTCTCGATGATTTCTCTGTGAGTAACCATTGCACCTATAATGATTTCATTTCCTTCCATCCGAATCTCATGAAGTTCCCTGATGGGTGCGATGTCAACAAGCAGAGAAGGACTTGCAATGCGAAGCTTAAGCATTGGCATTATGCTCTGTCCACCTGCTATGACTCTTGCGTCCTCGTTTTCTGAAAGAAATGAGAAAGCTTCATCAAGGGTCCTGGCTCTTCTGTATGTTAGAGGTTTTGGATACATTCAGTTCGCCCCCTTCAGTTTCCTGTATTCATCTGTGTCCTTGATCATTCTCCAGATATTCTCAGGAGTTATAGGCAATGACCTGATTCTCACATTGAAGGGCTCAAGAGCATTTTCCACAGCACTGGCAACTGCACCAAGAGATGTTATGGCTCCGCCCTCACCTACTGCCTTTGTTCCTAGAACAGTATTGGGCGCAGGTGATTCATGCATCTCAAGTCTGATCTCGGGTATTTCCATTGCTGTCGGTTTCATGTAGTCCCCGAATGTAAGGGTTAGATTGTTCTCTTCCTGATCAAAGAGAAACTCCTCGTATAGGGCACCCCCTATTCCACTGGCAGTAGACCCAATTGCGAGACCTTCCACAATACCTGGGTTAAGAACTCTTCCCGCATCATGAACAATAACATAATCAATTATCCTGGGGGCCCATGTATCCTTTGAGACTTCAACAACCACAATATGAGTCGAATTAGCATGTGTCAACTGGACATTGAAATCAGATCTCACAAAGGGCTTTGCGGTCGGGTTTATATATCCAGCAACAACCTTCAGTCCCGGTTCCTCTCCCTTGGGGAATGAAAGCAGCTGACCATATGAGATCTTGGCAAGCTGTTTAAGCGTCAGCACCTCTTTTTCAGCCTCCTCGCTGAAAATTCCTCCGTTTCTGAATGACAGGGATTCCAGAGGAAGATGCAGATAGGATGCTGATATCCTGAGTGCCTTGTCCCTAAGCCTCTTTGCCGCAGTCATTACTGCTCCCAGGTAAACGTCATTGAATGCGTTTGAGTAAGTTCCAGCATATGTCAGGTGTCCGTGTGCGCTGTCAAACCATGAATCCACAAGAATCTTTTCTGCGTCAACATCAAAAATATCACCCACTACCTGTGTTATTGTTGTTACATGACCGGTACCTATCTCCGGACCATTCATATTGACCTTGATAATTCCATCCTGGCCTATCTCCACTGTGGACATCTGCCCCGCTCCATTGTAGTCTGGTTCGGATGCCTTTGAAAGGAAATAGTATCCAAGGTTTGAGGTTCCAGGCTCTATTGCGCAGCCTATACCTATGCCGACGTATCTCCCTTCTTTCCTCAACTTTGGAATCTCATTGATCCAGTAATTGTATCTGGACATTTCCAGGGCTTTTTTAAAAACAAGTGGATAGTTGCCGCTTTCGTACACCTCGCCTGATGCAGTGGTATATGGCATTTTCTCTGGAGGCACAAAGTTTACCTCCCTTATTCTTGCTCTATCAATTCCCAGTTCCTTCGCAGAGAGGTCCATCATTCTCTCAAATGCAAATGCCATGAATGGTTTTCCAACACCTCGGTCCTGGACAACTGGCGGATCATTTGTTGCAACACAGTGATATTCAAACTGCAGATTCGGGACCTCATAAACACCACTCATATTTGCAAATTTTATCAGTGAATAGAGTGCTGAAACGTATGGCCAGTTCCCGTCTGATTGCCAGTCAGTAAGTTTCACACCGAGAATTTTTCCATCTTTCCTGAGAGCAAATTCAGCATCCATATATCCTCTGGGGCGATGGAATGCATAGAGGCTTTCCATTCTGGTCTGCACCCATTTCACTGGTTTTCCGCATTTCATGCTTAGCAGTGAGATTATTGCAACATACTGCCAAACAGCAAGTTTATAACCGAATCCGCCGCCAACTGGAGGGACAATGAGCCTTATGTTTGAAGAAGGTATCCCCAGGCAGGCAGATACTGATCCTACTGTTCTTCCCGGCTGCTGATCCGTTGCATAGGCTAGGAGTTCATCCCTTGTCTGATCATAAAAGGCATTGACAACAAAAGTTTCCAGAGGAGTGGATGCATATCTGTGTATCCTTATTCTGTCCTTCACTATTCTGTCTGCCTCCTGAAAAGCCCTTTTCAGGTTTCCAAATTCGAAATGATCTGTCACGATTTCATTTGAATCAAGCTCTTCATAAATTCTCGGGGCATCTTTCTTCATTGCATCCTCAATTGAAGCTATGACAGGAAGAGGTTCATAATCAACTTCTATGAGATCAACAGCATCCTGCGCTATGTACCTGGATGTGGCTACGACAGCAGCTACAGGTTCCCCCATATATCTGACCTTCTCATTTGCCATAATATAATGGGACTTTGGAGATACTGTGGCAGCCCTAGAGGTCATGGGCCTGGTTATTTTCGCTGCCTCCTGCCCGGTGAGAACAAGTACAACACCGGGAAGATTTCTTGCCTTACTCACATCTATTCTCTTGATTCTAGCATGGGCATAAGGGCTGGAGAGTATTGCAGCATAATGCTGGTTTCCAAGTTCAATGTCATCCGTATAACCTCCTTTTCCTCTTATAATTCTAAGATCTTCAAGCCTCCGGACAGCTTTGCCTACGTTCCTGGTGCTTGAAGTAGATGTTTTGTCCGCAGGTTCAAGTACCTGTGCATTCCCCGATTTCATCATGATCTTAAGTATATCAATATATCAGTTATATTTTTTTTGTTAAACTTGACATAGTCTATAACTTAACTTACTTTACCATTGTAATCTCATAATATTTCTTTTAAACTATTTGTAGGATGTTCACTTTATTTGTTAATTGAATTTATTGATGGTAAACCTGACAAAGGTTAAACTTTACAATGCGAAAATACATTCTGAGAAATAAGTGCTATTTGTTCCGTAAATGAAATAAGAATGCTTATTTTATTAGAGGTTCTTAACCATGTATGAAAAATTGGACAGATCTCAGAGACTGGATTGTTCAGGCTGAGGAAATCCAGGAACTGAAAACAATAGAAGGTTCATCACTGAATCTTGAACTTTCGGCAATTGCTCAGGTGAACGCAAAAAACAGCGGTCCTGCTCTCCTTTTCCAGAATTTCAGGGAAGGTGAATTTGATGGGTTCAGGGTTCTGACAAATTCTGTAGGCAACTATCGCCTGTTCAATCTTACGTTTGGTTTCCCCCAGTTTCCCAGCATCAGTGAAACAATTCAGAATCTCAAGGGAAAACCTTCAGCATGGGAAAAAGAGTCGGAAAAATTTCCTGTCAATTTTGTGGAGAAAGGGCAGATCACTGAAAACATAATGGAGGGGGACAGTATTGATCTGAATATATTCCCGACACCACTATGGCATGACAGGGATGGCGGAAGATTCATCGGTACAGGTGTTGCGGTAATAACTGCCGATCCTGATGACGGAAAGATAAACGTAGGATCCTACAGAGCACAGCTGTTCGATTCTAAAACCATAGGCCTGAATATAGAGAGAGGAAAACATGGGGCATCACACAGGGAGAAGTATTTCTCTCAGGGAAAACCGATGCCCGTTGTACTGATATTCGGGCCAGACCCACTTCTGTATATACTTGCAGGAAGTGAGATTCCTACAGGTGTTTCAGAGCTTGAATATTATGGAGCAATAAAGGGGAAAAGAATGAATGTTATAAGGGGGAAGAAAACAGGTCTTCCCATACCTGCTGGCGCCGAAATTGCAGTTGAGGGTTTTGTGTACCCGGACAGAACCAGGCTGGAGGGTCCCCATGGGGAGTGGACGGGATACTATGCAAGTGATGCAAAGGAAAAACCATACCTTTCTGTCGATGCTCTGTATTACAGAAATAATGCCATTATGCTTGGTTCAGCAATGTCCAGAGGAAGCTACAATGATCATGCCAGCTGGAGGAGTATATGGAAATCTGCCCTTATCTATGATGAACTTTTAAAAAATGGGATACCTGGAATTAAAGGGGTATACTGTCCCTCATTCGGCGTGGGGAGGCAGTTCATCAACATATCAATAGAGCAGATGTATCCTGGACATGCCACTGAAGCAGGATATATGGCCTCTCAGACGAGAAGTGCAGCATACATGGGAAAATGGGTTGTGGTTGTGGATGAGGATGTGAACCCGTATGATATGGATGACGTTTTATGGGCAATGTGCAGCAGAGCAGATCCTGCAGAAATTGGGATTATCAGAAAGGGATGGGCAAGCGGAGTTGATCCCCTGAGGCCCCGAGACCTCCCGGCTTCAAAATACACGAACAGTAGAGGCATAATATTCGCTGTTGTACCATACGAAAGAAAGGATAGTTTTCCAGGAAGATGCGAGGCAAGCCCTGAAATCAGGAATGAGGTTTTTCAGAGGTATCACAATCAATTGGACGGGAGGTGGACCCTTAGCTGAATCTCTTCCATAAGATGAATGAGTTAATGAATATCGTTGTAATAGGATAATAATATACGAAATAAAATTGCCGTCAAATTTTTCTATGGTGAACGAAACAATCTTAATTAAAATAACAAATTATGTTAATCAATGAAAAGGGCCTATGAAAATTTAAGTCGGCAAATCTTGTAGGAAAATATCTGATGGAATCTCCTTTCCCAGTCCATTTTCCAATGCAAGTTCATATATTCTCCCACCAATGCTAGAAAACTGAATTCCTTGAATACCTTCACTGGCTCCTGCATCGCTATAGGCAGTTCCATGTGATTCATGAGATAGCATAGTTATTTCTCTTGGGTTTTCTCTGACAAATGTCCTACCAGATTCCCAATCTATGCAATTTACGTATGAAGCATGAAATAGATCTAATACCGGTTCCACAACTGGGATCCTGCTCCTCTCTTCTTCCGTTCCTGCAGCATAGCTCATAACATGATTGCGAATAGCAAAATCTTTGTCAAAAAAACCCTTAATTGAAAGGGGAGGTCTATCAACCAACAACCCCAGCCTGTCGACTCGCATTAACACGTCGTCATCTATTTCTCTTCTTGCTACAATTGAAATATGAGTGCCAGGGCTTATCCATTCCCCTCTCAGTGTAGGAGTCATTGAATTGGTACATGAGGCTATAATATCCGAATCTCTGACCACCTCTTCTGGAGTGGTGCCAACAACTGCCTCTATCTTTAAATCTCTCCTGATCTCTTCTGCAAAGGCGTTTGAATGAGCTTTGTTAGGACTGTATATTTTAACAAGGTCTAGTTTCCTAACTGAAGCAAATCCTTTAGCAAAAGAATGAGCCATCCCTCCAGAACCTAATATGCCTAAGACTTTTGAGTCTGGTCTAGACAGGTACTTCGTTCCCAAAGAGGCGGTAGCTGCAACACGCAAGTGTTGGATAAACCCATCATTCATTATTGCCAGTAGGGCTGCATTTTCAACGTTAAAAAGAAAAACAAGTCCTCCATACTTTCCTGGCTCAGTGTTGTAAGTTTCTCTCCTTCTTTTTCCATTTACAACGCGCCAGGACATGATGTCGGGCTTGATTCTAATAGCATAGTATCCGGGATTGCTGATACCTCCTTCCATAGAAGAGAAACAAAAATAGTCCTCAGTAGACTTAGTTGGGATGAACATATCAATTCTTGGTCTTCTGATACCTTTGCCTTGTGCAAATTCCCTCAATCCAGATTCTAAAGCTTCAATTGCCTCCTTTGGATTTATTGCCATCTCCTGTTCCTTGTTGTTTATGAATAATACCATAGTAATGCTTAGGTGAAATTAAATATATAAAATATAGTAATTTTAGTTATTTTGTTAATGGTCAAATGTGGGAGAGCCATTATATTATTCTGAGGATGAAATTGTAACTACCTGATGAAGGACAATTGTTTATGCTATAATTAAGGAAAGATTTAGATGGAAGTTTTCTTCGTTCAGGAACAAAATTGTGATAATATGGATAATTTTTATGTAACAATATAGAGAACCTGTGACTATTGATGACCTAAAAGAGACTCTGCTGAAATTTTGTTTAACTAGTTTCATTAAATTAAGTAATTATCCTTCTTCTTCAAAGGAATTTTACCAAAAGATTGAGTCTCAAAGTTCCAGTTTCATAATGGAGGTTTCCAAAAACCCAGTATAATACAAATTCCATGACCTTATCATCAATATCGATGAATCTTTATCATTCCGTATTGCCCAAGTAATAGCGGGAAATTGAGGCACTTGGTCAACTTTCACCAGGTAAATCAGTTCGAATTGACCCTATCCAAAATGTGAAAGACCTCTGGATAAAGATCCCGATTTGGGAAATCATATGACTTACTAAATTCATTTTGTGAATTAAATATCTCTATTAATGTTAGACAGTAATCTCATAATGTAATATTAGTTATTAAAAATAAATAAAATTAGACAAGGTTTAAATAACATTTGGTATTAATAATATTATGTGTGACACTGATGACGAAGCAGGAATTGCAGGGTTGAATATAACCGATGACGAAGTATCCCTGGAATTTTCATATAAACTTATGATGAATCCAACCCTTAAGGGATATGCAGATCATCTCACTTCAAGGAAACCTACCATTGAGCATGGAAGACATCAGGCAGGATTCGTCTCTTATGGAAATATTTCAAAAGGTGACAAGGTTCTAATGGCTGTCAGCAACTTGCACGAAAGGGAAGTTGTAGATGAAATAAGCAAATCCCTAAAAGAAAAAGGTGCCAGTTCAGTCGACATCATAGTTATAGATGAGGGGGAGGATCACGAGGTTACATTTGACGATGAAATTAAAAGAATAATGAGAGATGAGCCATATTGGAAGAATCCAAGATGGTATGATTATCAAGAAAGAGTACTTAACTACGCTAGGGAAAATGGTTATGATATGGTGATTCATGGGAGAGGTGGTCCCATGCCAAAATCGGACCATAACGGCATCCTGTATCCGTTTGCGCCAAGAAAGTTTCAGGCAATACCCTGGGCCACCAAAGATGTTTTCTTGCAAAAATTTGCTGTTTTTCCAACTAAATTAAACATACTTATAAATAAAAAAGCCTGGGATATGATCTATAAAGAAGGAAAGGGAGGGAAAGTTCGTTTGACAGACCCAGAGGGCACAGACTTAGAGTTCACTTTAGATGAGAAATATTACGAGAGGTCGTTGGATGAAAGAGGCGGGTTTGGACCAAGACCAAACTTTGGTCATCTGTTTGGTTATCCGACACCACCACTTCTAGAAGAAGATGATGTAAGAGGGGAGGTTAAAGGAACCATATCTCATATAACAAAACCATTTAAACCCATAACGGTGAAAGTTGAACAGGGAAAAATTGAAGATATTAAGGGAGGAGAAAAATATGGGGAAGCTTGGAGAGAACTTGTTGCAAAAACAGAAAACATCAAGTATCCGGAATTCCCCGATAAGGGGCTATTCTGGTTATGGGAAGTAGCAATAGGTACTAACCCAAAAGTTAGAAGACCAGTGAATTCTCTAATGTTAAGCAGTGGGGCCTACGAAATAGAAAGAAGCAGGTCAGGAATAATTCATATGGGTTTTGGAACAAGATGGAATGGGCAAAGCGAAAAATGGGCCGGGTTAAATGGACATATTTATGGGCACCTTCATGTTCATCTAATGTTTCCTACATATGAAATTACAACTAAGGACAAGAAAACCCTGAAAGTCATAGAAAATGGTAGATTGACAGCCTTAGATGATCCAGAGGTCAGAGAACTTGCGAAGAAGTATGGGGACCCCGATGAAATTCTAAAAGAAGACTGGATTCCTAAAATACCAGGAATTAGTGCTGGTGGGGAATATGAAGATTATGCTAAAGACCCTGCAGAATGGATTAGAAAATTCGGATAAAACAAATTAGGTGCCCTCCAGAGGTATTTGAACAAATGATGAGCGATTATTTAAAATATATTGATGTAAATGGAATTCAAACTAGATACTTTGAGAAGGGAACAGGGGAAGCGGTAGTTCTAATTCATGGCGGTAATCCTGGCACTTTCTATAACTCCTTGGTCTGGGATCTTAATTTTGACTATTTGTCACAATATTTTCATGTAATCGCGTTTGACAGACTAGCTATGGGACGCACTGGAATTCCAGATTCAAGAAAGATAGATTACCCGTCTATCGTGGAGCATTCTGTTAACTTTTTAGAAGCTTTGGGATTGAGGGATGTTACTCTTGTGGGGCATTCTAGAGGAGGTTTTGTCGCGACACTGATTTGCCTCCAAAGAGCAGATTTGATGTCTAAACTCATCCTGGTTGATAGTGGGACGACCGCACCTGATATCCCTCCTCGGACATCGGACTTTTATGCGGAGTTAGATTCTATGGCCCCAACTGTAGAGACCAGAGAAAGCGTGCTGCGAGAATTAAAAGCAAATTCTTATGACATATCTCATCTGTCCGAGGAGCTAAAAAATGAAACCTTTGAGTTAGCTAATCTTGCGACAACAAAAGAAGCCAAATTAAGATTCGAGAGGGATGCTTTGAAGGAGGAAATGAACGAATTAAGAAAAAGCACTCTCGAGACTATCAAGAATGGGGCCATCCAATGTCCAACATTAATATTATGGGGATTAAATGATCCTTCAGCTATCGTTGAAAGGGGGTTAAATTTATTTCGCATTATCTCTAATGCCAATAAGGAAATTACAATTTTTCACGCCATAAGCCAGGCAGGTCATTATGTCTTCAGAGATAGATTTAGAGAATTTAACAATACAGTTGCTAATTTCATTAAACAAATATAATTATTGACACAGAGAAAAGCAAGTATGTCCAAGTTCACGGTCTACCTTAGCTATCAGGCAGTTAGTTTAATGCTTATTATTCTATAAACTCCCAAAAATAAGGCAACCGTCTAAGTAATGAAATGGAAAGGGTATAAGTACAAAATTAATCAAAAGATGGTGAGTTATTTCCTGAGTTACTTACGGGTTCTATTAAATTGTTTCCTTTCACTAAAAGATGGGGGGTGGAAGAAAACATTGACCATAAAGGCAGAATTTACATCTTCGTCCCTATATAAGAGCAGTGAGGACCAATTAAATTTTAGAAATTTAGATTTTTGAACGCATTACAAATAATGGGATTGACAAAAGAATAAAAAAACCGTAAATCAAGATCTAAAGTCAATTTAAAAAAAGAATTTAATTTCCATAAACATATGGAAATAGAAAGAATTAAATATAATCAACTATTATATTCACAATGGTAAACGAAGTAATAGTCCCACAGTCTGCTCTGGATACAATTGATAACTCAAAAGGCTCAAAGGCATTATATTATATGATAGCAGTAGTGGCCGTAGGCGCCTTTGCTGATTTTTATGCCTTCGTTTCATATAACGCCGCAGCGACAGCAATAATTAAGAATTTCCACATATCCGGCGTCTTATTTTCTGAGACTGTCCTGGCATTTTCTATAGGAGCTGTAATAGGCGCAGTCGTATGGGGCTATTTTACCGATATATTTGGCCGTAGAAGGGCTCTGGTAATAGACCTAATTATGATGATTATATTCATCATCGGCCAAGCATTTTCATCAAATTTTACTGAACTATTTGTGTTCAGATTATTGGTTGGCCTAGCAATTGGTGGCGATTTCCCTGCGGCCATTAGTTTGTTAACTGAGTTCTCTCCAAAAGCCAAGAGAGGTGGTCTCATCAGTTTATTTTGGATATTTCTTCCTTTTGGTGGTTTCGTTGCGTGGCTCATGGGTTATGGACTTTACTTATCACTGGGATTTTCTCTTTTAGAATACAAAGTTCTCATTATAACAGGTATAATCCCTCCAATAATTGGTCTGATAGTCCGGCTAAAAGTGCCAGAGTCTCCAAGATGGTTATTAAGACGTGGAAAGGTGAATGAGGCAGTTGAAATAGTTAGGAGAAATATCGATCCAAACTTCTCAATTGACCTGTCTTCCTTCCAAAATAGACCACCTGAGGTGAAGAACATTAAGAAAAGCAAAGTGATTATTCCATTGATACTTCTTATAAGTATAGCTGCATTTCTAACCAACTTATTGGCTGGTTCTGAAGTCGGGGTAAGTTCAATCATATACAGTGCTTTTGGAATAGTAGGGGTTAAGACTGATCTATATTCTGCGGTAACAATTAATTTAGCATTTATGATAGGGGCTACAATAACTTACTTTGTGATAGAAAGAATAGGGAGATTCAAGACCGCATTGATAGGGGCCATTATTTCCGTTATATTTGATGTCTCAATACTTGGAGTAACCAAATATCCGGATGCTCTATTGGCATTTATTCTAATCACAAATATCTCAATCAATATGTTCATACCAGTAGTGACTGTCTGGAGCTCAGAGATATTCGAAACCTCCTTGAGAGGCAAATCCATCGGGTTCCAGGCTGTAGGAAACCGTCTCTCAACAGGCGTTGGGTCTTACATTACTGCATCGCTTCTGAGTGTAGGGGCCCTTGGTGCTGTCTTTACGGTTTACCCCGCACTTATTGTTGTTGCTATTATACTGGGATATATTGTATATAGAATGAAAGGCGATCTTACTAATAAGACACTATATGAAGCCTCTAGAACTTGAGTGTGAACTTGAACATTTAACTCTCCATCAATTCCTGTGAACCCCTTCACAGGTTTTTATTTAATTCAAACAAATGAATTATTTAGA
>JAMCPQ010000005.1:75688-79523 GCA_023379825.1 Thermoplasmatota archaeon
GGGGAAAAGCTTGATCGATATCATGCACAGGGTCTCTACATATCGTTCTTTGCCTATACCTTTGATATTTTGAGTTTTGTTGCCCTTACATTTGTGTCAGTGGAGGCTGCTAAGGCCATATATCCATCCAGTACGCTGGGAATTTCACTTATTATATTCTGGGGTGGATTTGCAGCTGGATCTGTCACCAGGCCAATTGGGGCAGCTATATTTGGGCATGATACCGATGCCAGAGGCAGAAAAAGGTCTCTTTATATCAACATACTTGGTTCTTCCATATTCACTGCACTCCTTGCTGCCACTCCAACTTATGCAAGCGTTGGGATTTACTCACCAATAATTTTCATTGGACTAAGGCTTATAGGAGGAGTATTCATTGGAGGTCTGATAGCCGGAGGTCTTGTGTTTGGTCCAGAAAATTTCCCGGACAGATACAGAGGTTTCCTTACTGGTTTTGCTGAATCAGGAGGAAGCTGGGCTCATGTTGTTGGAGCAGCCTGGCTTCTAATGATCTCATTCATATTCGCTACGACTGCTTCATTTGACACCATCGGCTGGAGAATAATGTTCCTTGTCTCCATACTTCCACTTGTTCTCATACTGCCTGTGCTTGTGAGGACACCAGAATCTAACATATATCAGCTGGCCAGGAAGAAGAGAAAGACAACAAAGAACCCTTTGAAAACTCTTGTGGCAGAGAAGAAATCCATCAGGAAGGTATTCATGCTTTCTCTGATTATGTCAATTGGGTTGCTGGGTTATGACAACATGACAGAGAATCAGTTTCCGACATTTCTGGAGGCATTCAACAAAGTGCCACACACCCTGCTGGCCGAAATAGTTCTTGTTGGTGCCCTTGCGGGCGTGGTAGGTTCTATACTTGGAGGTTTCATCTCCCAGTATACCGGAAGAAAACCCCTTTCCATTGCAGGCGGAGTAATACTTATTGCAATAAGCTACCTGTATATTCATCTAGGGACACTTCCAGGAGATGCCTACTACGCAATTGTACTGACGCTGATGCCGCTGTACTTCTTCTCTTCAGTCAGCAAAGCAGATTTCAGCATATATCTCAATGAGGCATTTCCCACGTCAGTCAGAGGGAGTGCCCTTTCTCTGAACTGGAACCTTGGATATGGTATAGCGGGAGTGTGGCCCATAGTGGTGAGTGCAGTCCTTGCGGTCTACGGGTTAAAGGTGTATCCTATAACGGCGGCGGTAACAATAGCACTTCTTGGGCTGATGTACCTTATAGGTACGCTATTCAGCAAGGAAACGAAAGGAAACATACTGAGGGAGAAGGAAGAGATGATGTCAGAGCCTGACTCATCTTAATTTTTCTATAATAAATTTATATATTTCTCATCCATACTTTTTTTGAAATCTATCAAGCAAAACTTGAAAGATAGGAAAATTTCCAGTCAATCTTATCAATAGGAGGGTTTATCCGGATGAAATCGCGATTTGTTGTGGCAGGCATTGTAGTAATTGCAATAGGGTTGATTTTCTTTGAGATCCGTGACCATCGCCTTAATTTCCTGATTCCAGTGGCAGTTGGTGTCATGCTTTTTCTCTATGGAATACTCAGCAGATAAATTTTCAGATTTCAGCCTGAATGTGAAATACCCTCAAGATTGCTGACAGCATGATAATTCTCAGATCTATCAGTCTAGCTCTCAGAGATTGATCTTTTCGGATTTCTTTTCACTCTCCTTCAGAAACGGAGAAGATATGTGACGACGTATGCCAGATTTGTGTGTCAGGTCTAGAAAATCTGCCTAAAGGCAACTTTGGAGGACTTTCAATGAGTCTCCACATTAAAAAGTCAATGAACAGATCAGCAGGTGCATAGTATAAAAAAAAAGATTGGGAAGGGGGGGGCCTTCAATTGCATTCACATATTCTTTAAAAGATAATATTGTAAGGCAGGAGTCAGTCTGCCTTTATCTGTGTCCCAAGTGTCTCCTTAAGACCAAATAGCCCTCCAAACTGGAAGAGCACACCAACCAGCATTGCAATGGACATGGCTATTCCGATGTATTTTATCCCTCCGATTCCTGCATAAATAAGTGGAACTATTAGAGATGCTGCTGCGCCTGCAACCCCGCGTCCAACCATATATCCGAAGTTTGTTGCAGTTGATCTCATTCTTGTAGGGAAATGCTCACTATACCAGACTCCATATTCTCCAGAAATTCCCTGGCTCACGGAAACTATGGTGTAGGCGTAGAACATCGGAAACATGTATAATTCCAGATATGTAGCCTTCATCAGAATTACAGCAAAAAAAGCCCCTACCGCAATAATATACAGGGCACCATATCCAATGGCAGTGGCCTTTCTTCCGAAACGATCAGCAAGGAATCCATTTATCCAGTAGAATGGCACCGCTATAATCTGCCCAACGACCAGGAGCAGAGTATATTCGGAAGTCGTCAGATGGTATGAAACTGACAGGAGGGTGGGCATGAAACTGGAGTAGGAGAAGTAGATGAAGAGATTTGCTCCTCCAATGAGCAGAGAAATAAGTGTCCAGCGCCTTACCTGAGGGTTGAAGATATCTACGAGAGGTGATTTTTCCTTCTTTCTCATTTCTGGAGAAGACCTGAGTTCCGCCTGGAGCTTAAGCCAGTATTTGGACTCAGGAAGAATCAGTGCATTCACAATCACTCCGGCAATGGCAACTATGCCTGCTATGAGAAAGGCATATCTCCACCCCAGAAGAGCTCCGTAATGGCTGATGGTAAATCCTGCAGTAAATGCTCCTGTCACAGATCCAAGAATGAAGAATCCCTGAAGTATTCCTCCTCCCGTGGCCCTTGTTTTTGGAGACCATATTTCGGTAATCTGTGCGAATCCAATCCCCCATTCTCCCCCTATTCCAAGACCCTCAATGGCTCTCAGAAGATACAGCTGCCACAGGCTGTTTATTCCCGCAGTAAGAAGGGTTGCCACGCCAAATACTGCAATGGACAGCATCAGGCCTTTTCTTCTTCCAAACCGGTCCGCAATGTACCCAAAGAGGATACCGCCGAATGCAGAGAAGACAAGACTTATTGTCAGAGCTATTGCAATCTCAGCTACAGAAACTTTGAATTGTGCGGATAAAGCGAGGAAAAGATAGCTTATGATAACCAGGTCATAGCCGTCACTGAAGTGACCAAAAAGAACTCCACCCAGAGCTCCACCTTTCTCCCTTTCTGAATATGCTAAAGTTTCAACCATAAGTAAACCAATATATGTAAACTACATTCTATATTTAAAACAATGTTTTGATATGCTGAATTTTGTATTATAAAAAATATTGTTGCATTATTAATGTAAAGTCAGTAAGTTAGGAGAACAGCTAAAATTAAGGAAAAAGGAAACTGTTTCCCAGTTACAATTTCTTTATCTTTGCAGTGGCTATATTCTCAATTCTGGTCATTAGCCTCCTCTGCTCAGTTCCCGGGGGCAGAGAAGGATTTACTCCATGGGACTCCCAGAATTTCTTGAAAAAATACTGAAGGTTGAACGGGTCCGGACTCATATAGTCAAGGTTTGCCCTGACGAAGGATGCCATATCAGAGGCTATTTCATCAGGGTCCCTTGTAAGAATAGTGCTGCCAACCTCCGCTACTGGCTTCTCTTCAGGCTTCTTTGCAGTTCGTATCTGCTGGCCGCTCTTTGGATCAATTTTCGCTGAAAGGACATGAAATACGCCGGATACAAGAAAACCGAACTCATCTTTCTCAATATCCATTTCAATGTTCATGTCCCTCTCCTTCTCCCTGTATACATAGATGAATTTGCATCCCATTTCCCTTGCAGTGGAAAAAAATTCAGAAGGGTCATT
>JAMCPQ010000006.1:0-6901 GCA_023379825.1 Thermoplasmatota archaeon
TTGGAGATGCAGGCTGGCGGATGTGGCCTTATCACTCCATCCTGAGCGTGGGCTTCAGGGCAATCTTGACCCAGCTATTGCTGCATACGATGCGCAGAGATCGGTGCTGGAAGCTGAAAGAATAGCAGCATCTATGAAAGGGAGGAGCAGATACATCTTCAATCTTGGCCATGGAGTACTCCCTGAAACGCCTGCAGGAAACCTGAAAAGGATAGTGGAATGTGTACATGAACTGGTGATTCAATGAAAACAGCAGTTATACTTATGGCATATGGTAGCCCATCAAAACTTGAAGAGGTCCCGGAGTACCTGAAGGGTATTTATGAAGGGAGGGAAGTCCCAGAGTATGCCATGAAAGAGAATATGGAAAAGTACCGGATGGTCAATGGTGTGTCACCATCCAATGCTATAATTGATTCAGTTGTGAAAAAACTCACTCATGAACTTTCTGGACAGGGTGATTTCAGGATAATGCTTGGAAACAAACACTGGAAACCATTTCTTTGGGACGTAGTGGAAGGTCTGAAAGGCGACGAGCCGGAAAATATCATTGGAATCCCGCTGTTTCCATTTCCGTCTAAGAACGTTCTGAACTCATATCTTACTCCCCTGAAGGAGTCACTCGAGAGTTCAGGGATGGATCCGGAGGTGCGGATGGTCAATGGCCTTGATCTTGAAATGATGGCAGACCTCTGGGCAGAAATTATTGGTTCTGCCTCCCTGAAGAAAGATGAGGCCCTTTTCTTTGATGCCCACAGCCTTCCAACCTTCAGAAACAGGGAGGATGAATATGACAGCGCATTCCGTAAACTCTCTGAAAAGATTGCAAATAGACTTGATCTTAAGTCTTATTTCCGGGGATACCAGAGTGTTGGTAAATACGGGAGTTCATGGTTGGGTCCAACTGTTTTCGAAGAATTCCGGAAGGTTGACAGATCTGATTACAGGTCAGTTCTGGCAGCACCTATAGGGTTTCTGTATGAACATCTGGAAGTGCTGTATGATCTGGATCTTGAGTTTGGAAAGCATACAGTTACAGCCAGTGGCATGGAATACAGAAGAACAGAACTTCCAGATGACTCGACCGCCATGATCAGAGTACTGAAGGATCATATACTCAAGGAGGTTGAATACATAAAATGAGAAACCTTACTGTTTTTGCCTACGGCCTCGGCGATTTTGTCAGGGATCTGGCCAAAAAGGGGACTGAGAGTGATGTCACGATATACAGCAGAAAAGATGCTGAAGATATAACAACATTCATGGTACCCTCAAGATTTCCGGAGAAGATTTCCTCACTTACTGACTGCATATATCCTTCTGACTATGCCATTGTAAACGGTGACTCCATAAACAGAGATCTTGGAGAGGTCATCATGACCCTGGACCTTTCAGGAATAAGGAAGGGGACATTTGTTGTAAATGATCCGGAATCTGAGGACAGGATAAAGCAGATCATATCCAAAACCGGTTTGCGGGATTACGGCTTCCACAGAGGCTCTGCGATGGAGTTTCTTGATACATTGCTTGGCATAAAGCCCGTAGAGAGGTTTGCAAGCACGACAGTCATCATAGATCACTTCTTCAAAGTAAAAAGTGTTGGGACAGTTGCTCTTGGATTCGTTCTTGGCGGAACAGTAAGGAGGCACCAGAAGCTCCACTGCTCATTCATAAAGGATGAGATCCAGGTCAGGTCAATTCAGGTTCAGGATGTGGATATGGAGGAAGCACCTACAGGTTCCCGGGTAGGACTTGCCTTGAAGAATATTGACAGTGACGAAATGGAGAGGGGAATGTTCCTGACTGAAGAGCCACAGAATATAGTATCAGAATTCAAAGCCGAATTCCTGCCCCACCCGTCACTTAAGATGAAATGGAGTTCTGGAGAGGTCTTCATCGCGGACCAGATGCGTTATCAGAGAGGATTCTTTGAATCAGGTGAACTCAAGCTGGACAGGGGAATTCCCATCTTCAGGAATCAGATAATGGCAGTAAGCCCTAATTCCACACCAAGGATTCAGGGGCTTTTTAAAATCTCTTAGCCATCTTGGCCTCTATCATGGCTCTGGTCCCTATATCGTGCCTGACATGAAACTTCCCACTGACCATTTTCAGGTTTTCTTCACAGTGGCTGTTGGCCATTTCTATATCAGCGCCCTCACCAATAACTGCAAGGCTTCTGGATGTGCTCTGCTCAACTCTAGTGAGATCTCCAGAAACAGCTGCATAATAAATGAATCTCCTACTATCATTATCGGAAAAGGAAATGTTCAGGACTGATGGTTTCGGAGAGTATCCATATCCTTCTGGGACAACATATTTCAATACAGTGGCGGATTTCCTGAATCTGACGCTGTTTCTGAGGTCCCCTTCCGCAATCTCGTTCAATATACCAGCAAAATCGTCGTCCAGAAGATGGAGAACATTGATGGATTCCGGATCGGCAAACCTTGCATTGATCTCTATGACCCTTATGCCTTCTGCAGTATCCATAAACTGGCCATAGAGGATCCCACGGAACTCATTTCCACCGTCCCTAAGCGCATTTGCTACATCCTTCATTATTTCAATTGACCTTTCACGTGCATTGCTGGAAAGGAATGGAAGCGTATGGCTGGCATCACTTATGGAACCCATGCCTCCGGTGTTTGGCCCCAGATCTCCTTCATCGGCCCTCTTGTAGTCCTGGACAACAGGCATCGGGCAAACCCTTTTGCCGTCGGTGAATACCTGCTGGCTGAATTCCTCGCCGGTTACCCTCTCTTCCAGAATCACAGAACCATCCTTCTCTATTACTGAGGAGGCGTAACTGAGAGCTTCAGAAACTCCTGATAGATGTACCCCCATTACCTTGACACCCTTGCCACCGGTTAGCCCCAGGGGTTTAATCGCAAACTCCTTTCCGCTGTTCTTTTTAAGGAAATCCCTTACATCATCAGGACGTGAAAAGTGCGCAAATTCGAGGTTCCCATCTATTCTGTATTCTCTGAGCAGCTCCCTCATAAACTTCTTGCTTGTTTCAATCCTCGCTGCAGACCTTACTGGAGATGCGACCTTTATCCCTTTTTTCAGAAGGTCTTCTACAAGTGATGTTTCAAGAACCGGATCGGGCCCTATGAATGCAAGGTCAACCATATTCTTAACAGCAAATTCAACAATTGAATCTGCCTGATTTTCAGATCCAATTCTGTAGTCCTTTGAAAGTGAAATTATTGATGGATTCCGGTTCTTCAGATATGCATATATCTGAACACCTGATTCCGACAATCTTCTTGCGACAGCATCTTCCCTTCCTCCGCCGCCCACCAGAAGAATTTTCTCACTCATCTGGCTCACCGCCACTCTTTGCCATATTTGACTTTGACTGGAGCCCTTTAGGGCTTATGTTGAAATAACGATAGAATTCCCTGGTGGGTGTAAGGAGTTCGGTATTCCTGAACTTCCTTGAGCTGACAAACTTTCTCTCAATGACATTGGAAATTGGGCCTCTGCTCTTCTCGCCAAACTTCCTGATTACGTCTCCTTTAATGCATCCCGGATTGGCAGCTATATACCCAAGGACCTTAAGTTCAATAGGGCCTATCTCCTTTTTGGACACTGGGGCAACAATGCTACTGTACTCAGGGTTGAGCTGGATCTTGTATCGTATTCCGGACCTCCTGATCTCAAGTGCAGAGCCGTATTTCCTGTAATTCCTGTTTATCTCTCTAATCGCCTTTATCACTTCATCCTTCGGCTCATTTATTATGACTGAGATATCTGATGCTGATATTGGCTCCTCTGAAGCATAAAGTATAGCCTCAACTCTGGCATTGATAGACATGTGATTATCTGAAAAGCGCTGGCGAATAATTATTTTCCTAAACAGATGCTCCATATTCCGGCGAATCACTTTTCAAAAATTCAATTAGCGATGAGGCAGGAATACTCTTAAGTTCCAATAGATTATACCGAACATGTGTTCGCTAACTCCCAACAGAAAGACCCTGAATTATTGGCCTCTGAATCTAAAAAGATAAAGCCAAAGTCCCTGTTCTTTATCTGGTTTGCCGCAAATCTGACTGTGGGAGATTTTGCACTCGGTTTTATTCCGGCGTCTGAAGGGTTGAGTTTCTGGTACGGATTTCTGGCATTTCTCATAGGTACTGTTGCAGGTGGAATCCTTCTTGCTCTGATGAGTTACATCGGCTCAGTTGTGCACAGGCCACAGATGGCGTTATCAAGAGGGCCATTCGGGAAAGGAGGGTCAATAGTTATGTCATTCCTGCAGTGGGGAAACTCTCTGGGATGGCTGTCCGTAAACCTTATTCTTGCGTCCCTGTTTATAGATTCTGTCCTCCCTAAAAATCTGATAATTCCTGTGATCCTTGCTGTTTCAGCTGTTGTTTTCGTTCTTGTCTATTTCGGCCATGAGTCTGTGAGAAAGATAGAGACTGCACTCTCAGTGATTCTTGGGGTCCTCTTTGCATTCATCACATATCTCGTCTTGTCCACCGGGATTCCGCACATAATTGCACCACAGACACTCACTGTCCCATTCTTTGCTGCTTTCGGAATCACTCTGGCCACCTCCTTTTCCTACATAATGGCATGGGGGCCATATGCCTCCGATTATTCCCGTTTTGTTTATGGGAAGAGGTCATCGGGAAGATCCTTTTCCTTTACCCTTCTTGGCGGGATAATATCCACATTCTGGGTTGAGGTTCTTGGAATGATGGTGGCTCTGGCGAGTGGAAATCCATCTGGAAATGCCGTTACCCTTATGACTTCCCTGCTTGGCGGTTTCAGGATTGTTGGTGTTCTGGCACTCTTTCTGGGCGGAATAGCCGCCAATGCCGTAAATCTCTATTCTAATTCCAAAAGCATACAGACAGTCTTCTCAAAACTAAAAAACATACAGGCACTTATTCCGGGGTTGCTGATCTCAACTGTGCTCGGGATAATCGGTTTTTCAAATTTCTATGGATTTTATGAGACATTCCTCCTCCTTCTTGACTACTGGATAACACCATGGCTGGGAGTCCTTATTGCACATTACTTCATATGTAGATACTCCTATGGTGAGAGAAGGATCTCATTACCAGGAGGAATGGTTGCCTACCTGGCATCCCTACTGATCTCTGTTCTCTTCATGAACCCGGGGGTTATCTATGAGGGGATAGTTGCAAAATATCTCCAGGGTCTTGATATAAGTTACTTCGTATCATTCTCCCTGGCAATAATATTCTATGTTGCAATGAACGGCATTAAGAGATCTGAGAAAGGGGAAAAATTATCTCACAGTGAATCATGATCTATGGATGTCAGCCCTCCCTGATCATGTTATAACCTCCCTTGCCAAAGAAGGCCGCCTGATTTCTGAGAATTTTTCCCAATTTTCCGTTACTCCCAACGGATACGATCTCAGGATAGGCACCCTGAAACATTTCAACTCTGCATCTGAGGTTCGGGAGGCGTTTCTTCAGCCTGGCCAGGGAATATGGGTTTCAACTATGGAATATCTTGAAATGCCCAGAGGGGTCATGGGGCAGATCTGGCTAAGATCAAGTTATGCAAGGAGAGGGATTATCGGATCTTTTGGCGCTGTTGAATCTGGTTTCAGCGGAAACCTTACACTTTCATTATTCAACTTCGGCCTTAGCGCTATTGAACTGAAATCAGGAGAAAGAATTGCCCAGATTGTTTTCCACAGTCTCGTCTCAGAACCTGAACATGGATATGCCGAGCGATCAGGTACATATTCAGGATCACGGGGGGTAAACACTGGCCCGCTGGTGAAGTAAAATGGTAGGGGATATCAGTATTGAGGTTAAACAGGAATCAGATGCACCACCAACCCTGCTGATGGGGCTTGTAAAGAACTGGCATGATCTGCCCGAATACTGGCATGGTATAAGGGAAATACGCGATGTTGGCGGCGGAATGTACTCCATCAGGTTTGCCTTCCCAGCTACGGGCAAGATGTCCTATATCTGGGATCAGGAGAACATGAAGTGCACAGAAAATTATCACAGTGGGCCTTTCACTGGATATAAGATGCTTGAGTTCAGGCAATGGAACGGCGGGACCCTTATGGTCGCTAAATGGGAGATTAAACTTTCACTGAGGATGCTTATAATGAAAGGGTTCATTAAAAGGCATTTTACTGAGGGAACAGAGAATGCACTAAGGAGAATGGCCCTTGCTGCTCAGAAGAAAATGGAGAATCTCAGTCCCGCCTCACCTTGATGTCATACTCAAGCATCTCTCTGCTGGGCTCAGATTCCGGAAATACCTCTTTCGCCTCTTCCACTAATCTGGCATAATCCCCGTATCTCGGGCTGTAGTGGAAGAGGAAAAGTTTTCGCACGCCTGCTGCCTTTGCTATTTCTGCGGCCTGCCTCGATGTGGTGTGCCCGTATTCATTTGTTCTCTCTTCAATGGATGAGTCTGTAGTGGTGTCATGTATCAGGACATCAGCATCTCTGGCAAAATCCTTCATCCCTTCTACCGGCCTGGTATCTCCTGTGTATACTACAGACCTGCCTTTTCTTATTCCTGCTGAGATATCAGAAAGGTAGAACTTCCGGCCATTTACGTCTATCTCCCCATTCTTCCTGAGCTCCTCCAATCTCCTCACAGGAACGCCCATTTCACGGGCCTTTTCTCCGTCTATCCTGACTGTGCTTTCCTCCTGGAACCTGAACGACATAGCGGGAACAGGATGATCGTTTTTGAAAGTTTTTACAATGAATTCTGGAAATTCGTATTCCTGATCATAAAGGAATTCCGTGACCCTTATGTTGAATCCCAACCGGTAGTAGCCGGCACCAAGCAAATTTGAAAGTATCCTAATAGCTCCTCTTGGCCCGTATATATTTAGTTCCTCGGTTCTGCCGTTGAACGACATGCTCTGCACCAT
>JAMCPQ010000006.1:7415-11865 GCA_023379825.1 Thermoplasmatota archaeon
GAATTTACCGTGATTATCTCTCCGCTGAAACTTAGCCTGCGAAGGCTCTCCACGTCATTCTTCCCCTCCACAATAATGGGGATAGTGGAGTTCTTCAGTCTGTAGCGGTCCAGAAGCTTGAGAATAAAATTCTTCCGCATCGTCAAAACATATTGAATGTGATCAATTTAAAGATTTCCATCATCAATCCCAGAATCTGCGGTTTTTTGCATAGTCCATCTCCCCTGTGAGTATCGCCTTTATAAAATCGTCCTCACTCAAATAGGATACCTGAAGCATTCTGGAGGCGGTTTCAGGTCCTATTCCCCTTGCAGCCATAACCATTACAGCCTGCATTCCCCTCTCCCTGACCAGATGTGCATTTTTGCTCAGCCTTCTTAGTACCTTCCTGCCTTCTGGAGTTTCAGGGTCAGCCTCCGAGAGTATGTCTTTCTCAAATGGAGACAGTGTAGCCACAAGGGAGCTCCCGCAGTTGAAGCACTTGATGTTTGTTATATCCCTTATTTTCTGGGTCCTGACATTCCTGCAGGATGTGCAGTAAAGTGTAACCTCCTCATTCAGGAGCCTTTTCTTGACTGCATCCAGAATGGTTTTTGTTGGCTTCAGCGGTGCCACCCGTTCGGAATAGTGGCTTATGAATATATTGCTGGATTCTGATATAGTGTCACTTAAGGATAGGGAAACTGTCCCATCTCTGATGCCTCTCAGAAAAGATCCAAGGGTGTCAAGGTCCATGTAATCTGAGATCATCTTTCTGATTGAATCCCTGAATAGTGGAGTGTCCAGATATGAGTCCACTATCTTTTCAAACCTCATTCTGCTGATGTCAGATTCATTTGAAATAACGCCAAATTTTCTGGCCTCATAGAGGAATACTCCATTGAAGAATCTGGAGCGCCTTGCAATTCCAACAATATGGCTCATTAAATTTTCTGGTTCAATGCTGAGAAGGATTCTCCTGACCTCATCTGCTGAGATCCTTCTTCCCGCTCTTGCATAGATGTGATATGGAGAGAAATCCATTTCAACGCTCTCTCCCGTTACTCCTGAAAGGATTCCTGAGAATATCTCGGCCAGTGCAAAGTTTGCCCTTGTGCCCAGAACAGGCTGGATTACTATCTCATTCATCCTGGTTTCAATGATGCAGTTGTCATATCTTGCATTGTTCTGTGCATACCAGTCCCTCAGGAGGGATATAGATTTGCTGTCTACGAATTCAGGAACGATTTCGGATTGGCGAAGTTCCGAAACCTTCTGGGCAACATCCGGGAGTACTGGAATCTCCTCTCCGCTCCACTTGGGGGCAATGGCAGCTGTCGGAAATGGCTCCACCAGAATCTTTTCACCGTCGATCCTTATTGTGCGCCAGGTTGAACCCCTTATAACAAAGTAACTTCCAGGCTCAATCTCATTGACCACATAACGTTCATCTAAGGTTCCGACGAATTTGCGGTTTACTGTGTCAATTACCTTGAAATTCTTTTCACTTGGGATCATGGATATATTTTCAATGAAATAATTTAGGACACCACGCCTTCTGCCTGCTCGGTTTCCCTCAAGATAAATCTTGTTGATTGATGCCAGGAATTCAAGGGTTCTGGTATACTCATCATGATCCAGGTTCCTGAATGGATAAGAACGAGTGACAACAGAATAGAACTCCTCAGTGTCAATGCTCCCATGTATCCTTAACTCCCCAAGGAGCTGATTCACAAGTGTTGCCATTGAATTTTTTCGTATCTGAATGTCCTCCAGATGGCCGTCCTGAACATGGCTAACTATCGCACATGCTTCTTCCATCTCAATAATATCACTGCAGATTATCACACCCTTGGATGTTTTCTCTACATAATGGCTGGATCTCCCTATCCTCTGTATAAGTTTATTTATCTGGCGTGGTGAGTTGAACTGGAGGACAAGGTCAGCAGAACCAATATCGATGCCAAGTTCCAGGGAAGATGTGCATATCAGTGCCTTTATCTTTCCGGCCTTGAAGTCCTGTTCCGCAGATTCACGTGCCTCCCTTGATAGGGACCCATGATGAACCTGTACCGGCGGATCTTTCAGCCACAAACGCAGCCGGAAGGCCATGTCTTCCGCCACACTCCTTGTGTTTGTGAAAACAAGAGTTCCTCTATGCTGGCTTATCATGTTCCATATGTATACGATTGCACCGCCATAATGGGCATCAGTGCCCATCTTTTCCGCTATATCTTCAGGTGCATCATCTGGAATCAGAATCCTGATGTCCATGTTCTTCTTCAGATCTGCCTTAACAATGGAGGTTTTTCCACTTGGATCAAGGAACAGTGCCAGGTCTTCCGGATTTCCTACGGTAGCAGAAAGCCCTATCCTCTGGAAATTCCCGCAAAGCTGTCTGAGCCTTTCCAGTGCTACTGCAAACTGAGTGCCTCGCTCATTCTGGGCCGTTTCATGAAGCTCATCCACAATTACATACTTGACAGACGATATTACCTTTCTCAGATTTTTCCCAGAAAGCATCAGCTGAAGGGATTCTGGAGTTGTTATCAGGACATCGGCCGGCCTGGTGGTGATCTCTCGCCTCATGGCCTGTGTAATGTCACTGTGCCTGACCTGTATCCTTATCCCAAGCCTGTTTCCGTATGAAAGCAGTCTTTCCAGCATATCTCTGTTAAGAGCCCTAAGAGGCGTAATGAATAGTGTTGAAATCTGCTGTGGTGTCTCGGTCAGAATTTTATGAAAAATTGGAAGTATTGCTGCCTCAGTTTTTCCGCTGCCTGTAGGCGAGAGGAGAAGGAGATTTTCCCCTTCCAGTATACGGCCTATGGCAACTCTCTGTGCCTCAGTAGGATGAGATATCCCTGAATCAAAAAGCATGCTTCTGATATCAGGATGCAGGGTTTCGAAGATATTTTCTTCCAATTTTCCATAATATATTATGATAACTTAAGGATTGGTAAAACAGATTCTCTGCAATATAATTAAGTAAATTCATTATATATTTAATTATAAAATTGAAAGATTACTGAAGGATTAGAACTCATCATCGTCGTCGTCATAATCGTCATCGTCATCATAGTCCTTTCTCTTGACGAACTTGACCAAAATAACACCTCCTGTGTGGTATGTTAGATTGTGCCAATATAAATATCTTTACTGAACCCTTTGAATACTTGACTTATGCAATTAAATTATGTGAGTGTTTCGAAAAAAAATTACAACCCAAGCAGTTTTGATATATTGCCTGAGAATAGTTTTTCCCTTTTGGACTCTGGAATGTCAAGGGAACGAATATTGGAAATTATATTCGAGCTGTTTCCCCATGGGAAATCTGTTCCAAATAAGACATGATCAAGGCCGAAGAACTCGATGCCATCCTTAAGCCATGGCATCCACATGCCTTCAGCAGTATCGACATAAAGGGACTTCATCCAGTTCAACGGTGTTTCAGGATTCGGGTCCATCGAGTTCAGGAAGCTTGTAATCCTCCCGGCGAGAATAGGAAGAAGTGAGCCAAGATGGTGCACAATTATTTTCAATTTTGGATGCCGCCTGATTAAACCAGAAGACATCATCTTGATAAGAGCGAGGGTAACGTCAAAATCCCATCCAACCATTATGTCAACTGCGTCCTCCCTCAGCCATCCGTAAGTGTTCCTCATAAATGTGGGATGAAGCCATACAGGTTTACCAGACTGTTCCATGTAATTGAAAAACGGCTCGAACTGGGGAGAGCCCAAATGTTGGCCTTTTACATTTGAGACTATCTGAATTCCTTTCATTCCCAATTCATTAAGACATCTTCGTGACTCAGCCACCGCAAATTCAGGATCCTGCAGGGATACCGTCCCAATAGGCACGAATCTGCTCTGATGATTTTCCGCCAGTTCACAGATCCCATCATTGGAAATCTGAGTTGCTTCGTTTGTATCTTTTACAGGTAAATTTAGATCGTCGAGATTTGGCATTGCGAGAGAAATAATCTCCCTGTCAATACCCAGCTGATCCATGAACCTGATCCTGCCTTCAACATCAGCAAGATATTTCAGCTCTGAAGCCATCTTACTTATCATTGGAGAATGCTTTGCATATTTGCCAAGGTAATTTTCCGGATATATGTGGCTGTATCCGTCTATTAATGCCATAATTGAAAAATGCTGCAGCTTATTTAGGTCTGATCATTTTTTTCTGCATCGACTATTACTAGGCAATGGAGTACAGATCAAGGAATAGTCAGTACTATTCCCAATAATCATATCTGGGGGTAATGTTAAGCAGTCTACAGATAGTTATTTGCAAAAATAATAATATCCCCAAGACAATCAGGGCTTGAGAGTATGAGCGACAAACTTGCTGAGGTTGAGATATCAAAGGATGGAGAGATATATTTTGCAAAGGTAATGCTTCCATCTGGAGAGGTCATTACACTTGAAAACGAAGACTTTGAAGAGGTACTGGAACAGGTGGC
>JAMCPQ010000007.1 GCA_023379825.1 Thermoplasmatota archaeon
GCACGTCCTTCATCGGCTCCCAAACCAAACCATCCCCCAAACAGTTTAGCAGTTGCACAATCCACTTTACTGTAAGCAGAAATTTGGCTTCATAGGTAATTATACCTCAACCCCTTCCCTTATGAGTGTTATCTCACGAGGTGCATCAAAAGTGCGTAGCGTTGGTATAGTTAAACCCAATATAAGCATTTTGGTGGGCCCGGTAAAGAAACATATCTTGCGACAATTATATTTTTCATTGCCCATATCTATTTTTTATATGAAGAAATTTTCCAGGGTACTCGGAATTGATGATGGCCCATTCAATAGAAAGCAAAACAATGACTGTTCATTAATTGGCATTATTTACAGGTTTGACGGCCTTATTGAAAAGATATTGATAAGGCGGATAACAGTTGATGGCCTTGATACGACAGAAGCCATCCTCTCCATGCTGAATGAATATGGTGGGCCTGTTGAGGCAGTTGTTTCTGAGGGCATTACATTTGGAGGATTCAATATCCCGGACCCATTAGTATTTATGGATAAGAATCTTCGTTACATTTCATACTCAACCAGAGCACCTGACATAAACTCAATGCATATGGCATTGAAAAAATACCATCTGGAGGAGAATTTGAGGCACCTGAAGGAATATGAGAGCGTGGAAATTGAAACATTGAAAGGAAAATTCACTGCAAACCTGATAGGAATAGATAAAATTGACGCAAGAACTATTCTTCAGAAAACAATGTTAAATGGAAAAAAGTGTGAACCTGTAAGGGTTGCACATATGATAGGCAAAGCTTTAGGGAGTTACTCTCTGAACATATAGAAGTCCAGCTCCTCAACAGCCTTCTCTTTTTCTTTGTCCAGGTTCTTCACTATGTCTTCGAGTTTCTCGCCATCTGTGGGGATGTATTTCATCTTTCCCAGAGACATATGATATGATCCTGGGCAGAGAACGCCTTCCTTTACAACAATTGCGTCAGGTTTGAGGCTCAGGATGCCCTGCATGCACCTTTCTTTTCCACCATATGGCGATCCGAAACCTGGGTTCTCATATTCCTTTATCTGCTTTGTTTCATCGTCGATTATCATTATGGAGTTGCCATATTCAAGTGGCGTCACATAATTCTCTTCGTCAACAACTGCTGCTATTTTCATAGCACCGTATTTCCAAACTGCTAATTTAAGTTAACGGTATATAAAAAAGATGCAAAGGGTTTATTAATAGTACCCTTCGAAGGAGACATCGTAAGGAACTACATGAATTCCGCTTCCGTTTTCCACGTGCCCTATTTCTTTGAACTGCACCCTGTTCCTTAATAGATTTACGAAGTCCACCTTGCTTTCAGGGTCTATTACAACTGCATACCCTATCCCCATGTTGAAAATCTCATACATGTCCTTGTATGATAATTTCCCCATCTCCATCATCCGGACAAAGACGTTCTGGGGTTTAATCGGATCTTCAATGACGAACTTCATGTCCTTCATTCTGGAAAGATTTCTAAGGCCCCCACCAGTTATGTTTGCCATCCCCTTTATAGGTATTATGCTTAGCGCATCCAGTACTTCCCTTACATATATTCTTGTGGGTTCAAGCAGGACATCAGCAGCTTTCTTGGACTCTCCGGGAAACTGAGAATTGAGATCAATTTCATTCTTTGTTATTATATCTCTCACAGTGGTGAAGCCATTAGAATGCAGCCCACTACTCTGGAATCCGAAAATAAGGTCCCCGTCCTTGATGGATTCACCCTTTACTATCTGAGATTTCTGCACAATTCCAAGCGAGGTGCCTGAAACATCTATGTGATTCATCAGGTCCGGGACTATTGAAGATTCGCCACCTACGATGGTAAGGTTGGACATCTGTGCTCCTACGTTGAAACCTGTTCCAAGCTGCCTGGCAATCTCCAGGTCAGGCTCCCTGAGTGCTATGTAATCGACAAATGCTATTGGCTCTGCCCCAACGGTTATGGCATCATTGACATTCATTGCAATGCAGTCTATCCCTATGTTTTCGTATTTACCTGCCTGCTCCGCCAGAATCGTCTTCGTGCCCACGCCATCATTATTCAGGGAAACTGCAAAGTTTCCAAGATCGATTAAGCTTGTAAAGCCACCAAAAGATCCAATGGTTCTGAAATCATCCCTTTTGAACTTTAACTGTCTGATTAAAAAGCTTACAAATTCGCCCTGACCTTTTCTGTCGATAACATTTGGGCTATCTTTTGGCATATAGTGGTAATGCTCTCGTCTCTTAAATTTTTATCAGCGTATCTGTTTTTATGTTTTGCCATTGTCCTGGATGAAGATGGGCTCCAATGAACCGAAATTACCAAGATGGATGGTGATTAGCGAGGATTATGGGATAAATTATATAACGATGAACCAATCACGATACAGTGATTAAATGGTCAAAGTAGAGTCGCTGGATTACAAACCTAAGCCTATAGATGAGAACTTCCTGGAGGATGCGGAACACTACCCGGTCACTGGAAAGCACCATGACCACGAAGTCAGAGCCGAAGGAGTCCAGAGGATGGATGCGGATGGAAAACCATACCCGACGAAACATGGTATACACGGTTCAAAGGTCGCCATAGACTGGGAGTCATGTGTTGCTGATGGAGCCTGCATGGATGTCTGCCCCGTAACTCTTTATGAATGGGAACTTAACCCGGGACAGATGGGTACAGGAAACGACAAGGACATTTCTGGTGACAAGGACATGTATGCAAAATACAGAACTGACAAGTGCGATCCTGTAAGGGAAAGCGAGTGCATATTCTGTATGGCATGCGAAAGTGTCTGCCCAACAAGAGCCATTAAGATCACCCCGTAGACACACTTTTTTTAAAGAAAAAAATTATCAGAAGAGGTTTAAAATTCTTCCCTCTTCATCTACATCAACATTTTCCGCCGCAGGATGCGCGGGCAGTCCTGGCATTGTCATTATATCTCCAAGCATTGGAACAATGAATCCTGCCCCATTTGATATACGGACACTTTTCACGGTAACTTTGAAATTCTTTGGCCATCCCAGCAGTTTTGGATTGTCTGAAATTGAATACTGAGTCTTTGCCATGCATACATGAAAACCATTGAGGCCTAGTGAATCTACCATCTGCAGATCCTTTAATGCCTGTTTAGTGAATATTACTTTGGAAGCCCCGTAAACTCTTGTGCATATCTTTTCAATCTTATCCTTCGGTGAATCATCCATCTCATAAGTCCGAATGATTTTTGGCTTATTCTCTAGAGCTTTCAAAAGCAAGTTTCCTACTTCCAGGCCACCCACTCCTCCTTTGCCAAACACTTCGGATAGAGCGAAATTTATCCCTTCTTTTTTGAGGATCTCGGCTATCACCTCTATCTCTTTTTTTGTGTCGCTTGGAAATCTGTTCAGGGCAACAACTGGCTCTATTCCGTATTTCTTGATTAAATTGACGTGCATTAGCAGATTTGCGGCCCCTTCCTTCAGTTTTTCCACATCCTCCTTTGAGGGATCCTTGGCCCCTCCATTCAGCTTCATGGATCGGATTGTTGCAACCATTAACACTGCATCTACCGGCAGATCACCAATCCTGGACACCATATCCAGAAATTTCTGCCCGCCAAGCTCTGAACCAAAACCTGCCTCGGTCAGGACAATATCTGCAATGGATAGTGCCATCCTGTCCGCTATAATACTGGAGGTCCCATGCGCAATGTTTCCGAAAGGACCCGTATGAATGAAAGCAGGCACACCTTCGGTTGTCTGGACAAGATTTGGCTTTATTGCATCCACGAGGAGTGCTGCCATTGCCCCATCTGCTTTGAGCTGCCTGCAGTAAACGGGTTTTCCCTCATAGTCGAGCGCCACTATTATTCTGCCAAGACGCTCCTTCAAATCCTTAACATCTGAGGAAAGCCCCAGAATTGCCATTATCTCTGATGCAGGGGTGATCACAAACCTGTCCCTTGCCATAACCCCTGTTGATGTGTCACCCGCTGCAACAATTATATCCCTGAGGGACCGATCATTCATATCTATGGCCCTTGGCCAGAGAATGTTTCTTGGATCAATGCGCAGGCTGTTTCCATGAAATATGTGATTATTTACCATGGCGGATAGAAGATTATGTGCCGCAGTTACTGCAGGAAAGTCTGAGGTGAACAGGAGATTTATGCGATCACTTGGTTCCACTTTCGATTTTCCTCCTCCAGTAGCGCCTCCCTTTACGCCGAAACAGGGGCCGAGAGAGGGTTCTCTGATCGCCACCATAACATTCTTGCCCATTCTCTTGAGGGCTTGCCCTATACCTATTGTTGTAGTTGTTTTTCCTTCTCCCTCTTTTGTGGGATTCATAGCAGTAACAAGGACAAGCTTTCCTTTCTTTCCTTCCTTGATGGCCCCCGGCAATACCTTTGCCATGTGTTTGCCGTATCTCTCAATGTCTGATTCCTTGAGCCCAAGTCCAGAGGCTACCTCACCAATATCAAGAAGACCTGTAGACATAATATCCCACAGATATCAATATAATTTCAATAAGCTTTCCCTGCAACCCTAATTGGAAGCAGGACATTTAATACAGTCGGAAATGCTGAAGCAATTTTCAATCCCGTAAATGTTCATAATGTGGTATATCATCTCATTCCATGGACACACCCAAAATTCAGGTCCAGAACCCTGGCCAGCGTTACATCAGGAACTGGATTATCTACTCGGCAGTTGATGAGCCTGAAGTTGACAGGAGCACATGGAAGTTAAATATATCTGGCCTTGTCACAGAGCCCAGGAGCTTTTCATATGAAGAACTTAAGAATATGGACCAGTTGAAATATCAATGTGATTTCAATTGTGTGACAGCCTGGAGCATCAAGGATGTTCTCTGGGAAGGCCCCAGCCTAAGGGACGTCATTCTCTCAGCTAAGCCAAAGGATGAGGCTGACTGGGTGATGTTCAGGTGTGCAGAGGGTTATTCCACACCAGTGCCGCTTGAATATGCTATGACAGAAAATGCTGTTATTGCGCTCAGGATCAACGGAAATGAACTCAGCAGGAGCCAGGGATTTCCTGCAAGGCCATTTATGCCTGAACTTTATGGATGGAAAAGTGCAAAGTGGCTTACAGAAATAGAGCTTATCTCAGGCTATAAGGAGGGTTACTGGGAAAAATATGGATATCATGAAAGAGGGCTTGTTGAGAACAGTGAGAGATACACCGGTAATGCCTGGAAAAGGGTCAAAAAGACAGTAACGGCAATGTTGAAGGCCTGAAGAGGAACTAATTTAGACAACATATTAGACTTTGTTCCTAGAGAAAATTAAAAACACCATGACGCAATCATTGTTCAATGGCATGGTATAAGGTTTTCAAAGAAGGAGCGATAAAAGACGGGGATCTGTTTAAGGCAACAGTTGAAGGAAAGGAAGTTCTTGTAATGAAGGATGGGGGAAACTATTTCGCCACGTCCTGCTACTGTACCCATGAGGATTATGATCTCTCTGAGGGTTTCCTGGATGACCACCAGCTGATATGCCCAAACCATTTTGCAACCTTTAACCCCAAGGATGGCAGTGTTGTGAGTCCTCCTGAGGGTTCTGGAGACATTTCGCCCCTGAAATCATACAAAACAAAGGTAGAAGATGGGCAGGTAATGGTTGAAGTCTGAGCAGGTTTTTCTTCAACATTTTTTCCTTTGTAATTTTATTCATAAAATAATAACGATTATGAAATAACATTCTGTTCTTATCAATTTATAGAAATATTTTTGTAGCATTAACATTTGTATTTTTATGGATTCTGATGAAACGAAGATAAGAGAGGTTATAGCTAGAGTGAACAGGATCCCAACCTGGTCCCTTCCATATTTCTATCTGGCAATAATCGGAATTGGCTATTTTTTCACATTCTATGATATCTCAGATATAGGTTTTGCAATGCCTGCAATAGCGGTACAGTTCAATATAAGTTCAAGCAGTTTCATCTATCTGTTTCTTGCACTTTCAGTTGGACTGATTGGGTACGCAATAGGTTCCTATCTGATAGGTTCTCTGGCTGACATAACAGGGAGATACAGGTCTATGATACTGACCATGGGTTTGACAGCACTGGGGTCTTTTGGAGATGCCCTGTCTGTCAATGTTGCGATGCTTACAGTTTTTCGATTCATAACGGGAATTGGCCTTGGTGCTGACCTGAATCTTGTTTCCAGCTATGTGAGCGAGTTTGCCCCTCCTAAGGTTAGAGGCAGAATCACAGTTTACACTTTCCTTATAGGAATTCTCGGGCAGTCTGTTACGCCTTTCATTGCACTGCTCCTCATCCCTGCAAGCGATATTGGCCCTGGATGGAGATATCTGTTCGTTATTGGGGGCATAATCGCAGTTATAGCCCTGGCACTTCGGTTTGAGCTCCCAGAGTCCCCAAGATGGCTTGTTCAGAGGAAGAAGAACTACGCCAAAGCCGAAGAGGTACTGGAGAGAATGGAAAAAACAGCAAAAAAGAAAGTGGGAGAATTGCCGGAGCCTGTTCCCTCTGAGGTGGAGATTTACAAGGATCGCTTCCCCACACTGTATCTGTTCAGGAAGCCATATTCCATCAGGCTTACAATTCTTGTAGTGATGTGGTTCTTCTGGTATATAGGAAACTACGCTTTTTTAGGTGATGCGGCCACGCTTATCCCCCATTCCTCTGTCTCTTCGTCCATAATATACCTAGCAGTGGGAGCCATAGGTTACCCCGTTGGAGCAGTGATAATGATTGCAACCGCTGACAAGTTTGAGAGGAAATTTGTTATACTTGCAGACACCATTGTCTGGTTCATAGGCATGTTCATCTTCTCCCTTGCCACAAGAGATGCACTTTTCGTTGGTGCCTTCCTTGTTTCAATGGCACTGGGAATGTACCTGCAGGTTGCTTACACATACACAGCAGAGAGCTATCCTACAAGGGCAAGAAGCTCCGGGTTCGCCCTCACTGACGGTATTGGGCATGGTGGCGGTGCACTTGGTGCAATACTTCTCCCCATTCTGGTTACAACATACAGCTTTGGATTCGGCTTCAAATTCATTGCAGTAACCGGTCTTATTGCGGGACTCATTGCACTTCTGGGCCCTTCATCTTCGAGAAAATCACTGGAGGAAGTGTCCAGCTGATATCTTTTTCTTTACCTTTTTAACTTTTTTAATGGAAAAAATCCAAATCAATTTTTCATTTAAATGATTTAGATGGACTGTATCGAATGTTTCTGCGTATATGGGTAAGGAACTTACCCTTATTCTGATCTCCTCCAGATCACCAGTGCAGCAATCAGTGGAACGGCTACCCACAATACGAGTACAGTAGTACTAATTGCCAGGTTTATAGGCACCAAAATTGGCATATTGCCTGAAGTTAAAGTACCGCCCAGTTCAATGTATGGGTTGTTGGTAATAGAACCTGCAATGCTGTATACTACATTGAAAGGATCAGCAAGAGTAATTGCTTCAAGTGCTGTGTGGTTGAGATTTATCCCAAAGGCCAGGAGAGAGGAGTATAGGCTTCCCAGAAGCTGGTGTAGTATGTAGAACAATAGAAAGAAAATGGAAAGAGGAGCGACAATGTTGGCAACAGTTGACCTTGTACGAGATGCAACCAAGAATGAAAGGAACATGAGTGATCCTGCCACCATGGCCATTGATGACAGTATTATCAATGTGTTTAATGGATTCAGATAGAGCCCTGTATAATAATGGGCACCTATGATGAATGTAATTATTGAAACAGCCATCGGAATGAGGAAGAGAAGTAAACCAGCTAACATACGGTTAAGGATAACTGACATTCTTGATCTTGACCTGGATGTTATCAAATCGATGGAGCCGGAGCTCCTGGGAAGACCAAAAATAAGGATCTCGCCCATAATTGCTGAAATGGACAGAAATATTAAGGGAAAATTAATGAATATTGACATAGAGGATGAGAAAAGATAGGGTTCTGTAGGATCTAGAGCGCCAATGAAATTTCTACCTACCTGCTTATAGAAAGGGTCGCCCCACAAAGAGCTAAGGCCAGGTCCGTCATAGGGAGGAAAAAAAGTGGAATAGACAAAGAGATCCATATAAACATACCCACCCTCCTGAGAGAAATTTGAGGCGTGCCGATTCACGTATTGGAAAACCCTGCTATAATCAGGGGTTAATAAGACATAATTAGTGAAGTTAACTTTAACGCTATACAAATTAGAAAATGCTGTATCTGATATCACCTGATATCCTATGGTAAAGTGTGAGTGTTTGTAGCCATTGGAATTGTAATAGAAGAAGACCAGAGATGCCTCATAGGAAAACCGGCTGTATACAGGAAAATAGAAATTGAGAGAGAAATTGTCCATCTTTATAGTGTCGTTTAGGGAGATTGTGTTATTGCTGTAGAAGTATCCAATAGATATATATGGCCACATATCAAAATCAATCTGGCTGGCATTTTGATGGTTGGAATAAAAATATCTGCTTTCATTAATCTGCCTCCAGACATAATACATGCTGCTGTTTGAAGCATCTGGGGGAACAGGAAACATCTTCTGAACACGTGTTGCGAGAACCATGTTCATTGCAGGATCCGTCGGAGTGTAATTCACAACCGAATATCCGTTAATGTTGATTGTTGTGGTCAGATTCTTTATGTAATCTCCATTAGCAGCTTTTATCATATTTTTTACTTTTGCACCCTCCATAGGCTGCCCGTATTGATCGAAGTATATGTTGATTATGTGGTAGGTACCGTTATTATAATAATAGGCTGTCCCTGAAAATGGATATTCCTTAAGGGACTTAGCTGATGAAGAGACCTGGAATATTGACAGAGAAGATATAAGCAAAGCCACGACAATGATAAGTGCAATGAGCCTCCTCCTGGAGAAGAGTATCCTGAATATTGTTCTACTCATCGGATTCCATGCTCCTCATGAATATATCCTGAAGCTTCTCGGTTCCGAATGATATCGACAACACATCAATCTCTGACTCTTTTAAGGCTTTCATAACGTCTTCTCTTCTTTCCATTATGTTGCTGTTTCTTACTGTATATACATTTCCATGCCTCGAAACTGACCCAAATGAGAGAAGTATTTTGAGCACCTTATCAGGATTGGATCTTGACCTGAGTGTCATAACGCTTCCGGACATCTCCCCCAGATCGAATGTGCCAGAGATCCTGCCTGAATTGATTATTGTAACACGGTCAGAGAGGTCTTCCAGCTCAGAAAGTATGTGTGATGATAGTAGAATTGAGCAGCCCTGGTCCCTCAGGTAGATTATCAGGTCCCTGAGCAGTGCTGAGCCTACAGGGTCTATACCTGCAAATGTTTCGTCTAATAGGTAGTTATGTGCATTCTGGAACAGTGAAAGTGCTATCAGGAACCTCTTTTTCATTCCGTTGGAGAAGGAAGAGAATGGTCTCCTCATTACTCCTTCAAGCGATACCTGCTTCATGCATTTCTCTGACTTTGAACGTATCTGTTCCCTGCCATATCCAAACATAGATCCGAATTCGTTGAACAGTATCCAGGGGCTGTCCATTGGGTCCATATTGGAGATCTCAGGTACCCATGCTGTTCTTATTAAAGCCCTACTGCG
>JAMCPQ010000008.1 GCA_023379825.1 Thermoplasmatota archaeon
AAGAATTTACATTAAAAAGGACTTATAATGGTATAAATTTGAAGATATGATGTAATCATCATCATATCTTCTTAACAGTCAAATGAGGAGTGTAATATTACACTACTCTTGTTGCTTCATGAACTTCGTGTTTGGTTGGTGGGTTGACCTGGTCAAGGAGTCCCTTCATATCTTTTACGCTGGGTGCATCCCAGTTGCAGACAGCCATCCTCTCCTCGCCTATTACGTTGATAGATTTCAGTGAAAATCCTGCAGGCAGTTTTCCATCCTTTGACATCTGTACTATTCCGCCTACAACTTTCATTACCTGTTCCTGGTCCCGCTCTTTCCATCTGTGTTCTACAATTACGTTTACCATTTTGTCACCAAAATATGATTGCTGACAAAGATATATATGTATGACCGGTCATGTCCGGTATATGGAGGAAGTTAACCTGATTCTGAAGAATAGCACTCCCTTTTGCAACCTTTCAAAGTCCTTTCCAGATATAACATTTCTGAGATGGTGCAATTCTTCTGTGGATTATCTTGAGTTTTACGGAAACAGTGAAAATCTGGACAGCATAAGAAAAGATCTTCCGGGAGTCGTCAGGAACCTGAACAGTTCAATAATACACAGCAACAATGCTGAAGGCCGCTTTTCAGCACTTATAAAATGCAGATGTACAGTCAAAAACTCGACGATAAGGATAGCAGAATCGGACAACTGTCTTTGGGTTGGGCCTGTTGAATATTCTGGTGGCTCTGAAAATCTTTCTGTTGTTGCTGTGGAGCAGAGTAATATTGAGGCATTATACAGGGACCTTGAATCTATCGGGAGCATCAGAGTTGTAAAGAAACAGAAGGTTGAGCCAGAATCAATGCGTGATCTCTACACAATATCCTCAAAAAGACTTTTCGGGGAACTCACCGAGAAGCAGGTCCAGTATATACTTACTGCAATAGGTTCAGGTTACTTTGACATACCTAGAAATACGGACCTGCGTGCACTATCTTCCAGGCTTTCCATTTCAAAATCAACTCTGCAGGAACACCTGAGCAAAGCCAATTCACACATCCTGAAGGCCCTGGAGCCAATGCTCTTTCTTTACCTTAAAACAATGGGACATGAGGGAAAATCTGCAAATTGAAAATAAGATAATATCCGGGTTAAAAATTTCAACTGTCAGGCCTGAAAACCAAATCAGACCTTGCCTGTTTCATCATTTCGCTGGCGCTGGTTCAGCCATTTCCACCGATTCGGTCAATTTTCTCCCCGCTGTTCTCTTTCCAAGGATCTCCCTAGCCATGAAGGTCACTATAAGGGCAGCGATGAAAGCGGCAAAGGATATCACGAAAGAATAGAAGAATGCGGTCCTGTCAGGGAATGCAAATGACACTGTCCCGGAGGAAGTCTTCACCACCTCTGTAACGGTGTAAAGTGAGAGCATTATTCCTGAAATAGGTGCACCAAGACTGCTCCCCAGAGTTCTGAAAGTGCTGTTCATGGATGTGGCAAGTCCCATATCTTTCGGGTCTACGGTCAGGATTATGAGATTTATGACGGAAGCGTTTATCATCGATATTCCAGAACCGATAATGAATTCGTAAACCATGGTCAGAAGATAGTCCGGAACAGTTCCCTCAAGAAGGAATCCCACTGCAGCAACTACTGCTCCAGCGATGGCAATAGGTTTAACACCCACTTTGCTTATTATGCTCCCGGTAAGGGGGCTGAAAATGATGATGCCAAGTGCAAATGGCACCAGCGACAGGCCGGTACCAAGTATGCTGAGCCCATTTCCATATGGAGTTGGGGTCTCAAATTTGTAGGTAAGAGCCTGCATTGCCAGAAACATTCCCATACCAGATATTGAAAGAACGATGTTTGAAATCATAACATTCCTTTCTCCAAGAAGACGGTAGTCAAATATTGGCTCACCGCCTCTTCTCTGGTATATTCTCTCATAATAGAGATCCGCAACGAATACTGCAAACCCTGAGATCAGCATAGACAGAATACTGATGCTTGTCCAGCCCCATGAGGTTCCCTCCGATAGGGCCAGAACTATCAGTGCCATTGATATTCCCAGCATTGCAGAACCAACAGCATCGACCCTGACGTTTTTCTTCCTGTAGGAACTTTCCCTAATCTTGATAATTGTCACAACTGCAAGTATAACTATGAATGGTATTGCAGTGTGATAAGTTGCCCTCCATCCAAAATCATTGGAAACCAGCGATCCAAGGGGAAGGCTAACTGCAAAACCAACGCCGAACATTGCACTGAGTAGAGCCTGGGCCTTTGGGATCATCTCTCTTGGGTACTGCTCTCTCATAAGGCTCATGGCAAGGGGCATAATGGTAAGGCCAATTCCCTGTATCCCGCGACTTATAACCATGAAAGTGAAATTGGGTGAAAATCCGGTCACAGAAACCATCACTGCATAGATTATTATCACAATGCTCAGGATCTTCTTCTTTCCATATATGTCTCCGAGTTTCCCCATCACAGGGCTGAGGGCGATTCCGGAAACAAGATAAACAGAAAGAAGAAGGCTTACCTGATCAATGGTCTTGTTGAAGCTCTGTGCAATTGACGGGAGGGATGGCGTGAGCATTCCCTCAACATACATCACAATCAGAACAAGTGCTGAAAGCAGTATAAGGGTAAAATCGGCATATTTCTTATCGTATTTTTCAACTTCCATATATTTCACCAGTTAATGTGTTTCAATATTCTCAAGATATGACCTGATCTTCTTCAGGATGGAGTTAAGGCTATCAACCTCCTCATCACTGAGCTGATCCAGCATCTTTGAAAAGGATGCCACAGCTTCCTCCCTGATAGACCTCACAAGATTTTCTCCCGCCTCTGTCAGTCTTAATGTAGTTTTTCTCCGGTCAGAGTCTGGAATCTCTCTGGTAACGAGTCCTTTCCTCACAAGAGTGTCTACGATTGAAGACACAGTGGGTTTGCTGACAGACATCAAATCTGCCAGCTCAGACTGGTTTGCTTCTGGGTTGAGGAAAAGATGGTTCATGATCATAAGGTTGTGGAAACTGAGGCCCGCTTCCCTGATCTTCTTCCCCCTGAAATTGGCTATCTCGTTAGTGAGGTATTTCCAGGTTTCCTTGAGTTCCTTTCTCCTTGGATCAAGATCGGGCATGACTGTCATTATGTTAGGGATGGCTAATTAATAGATAAACCTTATTATTGGATGTACCTAACTGTTAGAGATTTCTAATAAAATATCCTGCACACAAGAGTAAAATACCATCGGACCATGGCGGGAAATTGCCAGATCCTTCAGAAATAACTGTTCGGAAGCAGAATATTACCGGGCTTTTTGTGCCGGTATCTCTCGGTTATGTACCTTCAGGTATAGTATTTGGTTCACTGTCATACATTCTGGGTCTCAAGCTCTACTATGTTCTTGGTCTCTCAGCATTTGTGTATTCAGGTGCGGTACAGTCAGCTTTTCTTGGATTCTGGAGCTCCGGTCTTGATATTCCAGGAATCCTCATAACGGCATTTCTGCTCAATCTCAGGCATTCATTCTATGGATCACACTTGGAAAGAAGTATTGGAAAACTTCGAAGGCTTACTATCTTTGCCATAGCTCCTTTTCTGACTGATGAAGTTTATGGCCTTGCAGTCTCGACAGAGAATATGACGGGCAATAAAGTGCTGAAGCTCGCAATCTGGGCATATCTTAACTGGTTTTTTGCTTCCGCAGCTGGTTTTCTGGTATTCAGCCAGTTTCCTGCGAGGTATCTAGCTGATCTTACCATTGCCCTCTCTGCCCTTTTTCTGGGGCTTTTTATCCCTAAAGTAAAGGGCTCAGACACTGTGGTTGTAGCTGTAACCTCAATTGTATTTGCATCCTTTTTGAGACTTTCTGATGCCTCTCCGTCTTATTACGTTCTTGCCATATTTGCCGGTGTTGGCGCCGGGCTCATATTCAACAGTACCAGAAAGGTGAGGACTGATCACTGAAATAACATGGATTATCATAGGCATTCTTGCAGTAATGAGTCTGGCTCAGAGACTCATACCATGGCTTCTGATGAGGCGTAATCCCGGAAATGATAGAATAGACAGGTTCTTCGGCTATTTTGCTATTGCCGCCTTCGCAACGCTGATGGTGGAAAATATTCCTGGACTGTCTTATGAATACATAATAGCACTTTCTGTTGCCATGGTCATATCGCTGAAAACAAAAAATGTTGGAATGGCTGTGCTGGCAGCCATGCTCGTTACCGTTCTGATGAGTTATTTATAGATAATTACTTAAATCTCTCTTTCAGGTTATTAAGTTCCTCTGACAGTTCGGAAGGGAACCCATTTCCAAGACTGGTGACGTAGTTATCAATTTCCCTGAGTTCATTCAGCCACTCCTTCCGGTCGATCCTGAGCAGATCCTTCATGTTTATGTCATGTTCTTCAAGGCCGGAAATGTTGATGGAATGGTCTGCAGGGACGAATCCAATTTCTGTCTCTGTCGCCACCGCATCTCCTCTGCATCTTCCTATGATCCACTCCAGGACCCTTATGTTTTCACCAAATCCGGGCCACATGAAGTTTCCTTCACTGTTCTTCCTGAACCAGTTTACGTAGAATATTTTCGGAAGGTTCTCTCCTTTTTTGCCTATGTCTATCCAGTGCCTGAAGTAATCATTGATGTTGTATCCACAGAAAGGCCTCATAGCCATAGGATCACGGCGTACAGCACCCACCTTGCCCTCGGCAGCTGCGGTCTGCTCAACGCCCATTGTAGCTCCCAGAAAGACCCCGTGGTTCCAGCTGAAAGATTCAAAAACTAGAGGAATGGTGTCAATCCTTCTTCCGCCAAATATTATGGCGGAAACCGGAACTCCCAAGGGGTCGTCCACCTTCTGGGAAAGTTCAGGGTATCTGTGCAATGGTGTGGTGAATCTTGAGTTTGGATGGGCAACCTTCTCACCGGATCTCCTTTCCACATCCTTTCCCTGCCAGTCCTTTATGGAACCGCTGGGTTGCTCAAGCCCCTCCCACCAGGGTTCATTGTGTTCGGTCAGACCAACATTTGTAAATATGGTGTCTCCGCTGATAGCTTCCATGGCATTTGGGTTCGTGTTATGGCTTGTACCCGGAACAACACCAAAAAATCCATTTTCAGGGTTTATTGCATATAACCTGCCGTCTTTTCCGAACCTCATCCACGCTATATCATCACCTATAAGTCGTGTTTTCCAACCTTTTTTAGCATATTCTTCCGGTGGTTTAATCATTGCAAGGTTGGTTTTTCCACTTGCACTGGGGAAGGCTGCGCATATGTAGTCCTTCTTTCCATCAGGGCTCTCAACCTCAAGAATAAGCATATGTTCTGCCAGCCAACCCTCGTTTCTAGCCCTTACTGATGCTATCCTGAGTGCGTGGCATTTTTTGCTCAGGAGAGCGTTCCCGCCATAAGCAGAGTTGATACTTATGATTTCTGCATCAAGGCCAGTTTTTCTCCATGGGAAATGCAGAATGTAACGCTTTTCAGGATTCAGATCACGTGAGCAGTGGATGCTTTTGATGAATTCCTGGCCATCACGGATTCTCTCCATAGCAACTTCTCCCATACGGGTCATTATGAACATATTCGCAGCAACGTAGGGACTGTCCGTGATCTCAATGCCCACTTCAGAGAATGGCGAATTTTTTGGACCCATTATGTAAGGTATAACATACATGGTTTTTCCCTGCATCGCATTTTTCAGCAGGTCCACAGTTATTTTATCTGCCTCGTCTACTGACATAAAATTATTAAGGGGCCCTACCTCATCGGGTGATTCACTGCATATGAATGTGGATTTTTCTGTTCTCGCTACATCTTTTGGGTCACTTCGGTAAAGGAAGCAGCCCGGGTATGTTTTTTCATTGAGTTTGATAAGTTTTTTCTCTTTTACCATTCCACTGGTAATCCTTTCGTATTCATCCCTTGACCCGTCACAGTAATAAATTTTGTCGGGGTTTGTCAGAGATGCAACCTTCTCAACCCATTGATTTACAATGGATTCCTGAGAGCTTTCCATCATATGAGTATGAATAGGTGTTAGTTAAATGTATCGCATTTCGTGGTATTTCAAATTCGTTAATTCACGATTCCA
>JAMCPQ010000009.1 GCA_023379825.1 Thermoplasmatota archaeon
CTTCTCTGTGTCCATCCAGTTGTATATATGTCAATTAAATAAGATGTCTCACACTTAATGAATTGTGAGCCATCATTCTGGCACTATAATCCAGATTATGATTTTGGGATTTGCCTTTGAAGCCTATATTGTTTATTTTTGTAGTGATATACGATAAATATTTTCGTGCGTTGGGGAAAGGAAGTTCGGGCATAGAGCTAGGGATGATTCTGATCCTGCTGCAAGGTTTGTGTATTTTTTACGGAAAAGGCAGAATATTCCTCACAAAACATGGTTAATATCTCACCATCATCAGTATCCATGAGATGCATGCTTCCTTGGAGGTTTAAGTTAAAGCAACTTTACCATGGAATTCTCGGAAATTAAATTACTGCAGTGATTTATTTTTTATAAAAAAATTAGATAGAAAGTATTATTAATCTGCCAGAGTTATATTGGCGTGCTGGTCAATATCAAGCGTATTCTTGCTCTAATAGTAGCCGTGTCAATGGTTTTGTCCGTCTTTGTAGGAAATCTGGAAGGGTTAAACCTTAACAATTCCAGTGATCATTCTGTAATGCAATTTTCTGTCCAACCAAACGGTCCTATTGGAAATTTTTCCGATGGCAGCAATGCTTTCGCTGGAGTTTATGACCCGTTTAACCAGGAAGTTTATATCACAAATACATTCAGCAACAATGTTACAGTCTTTAATGCATTTACTGGCCATTCAGTAGCAAATATCAGCGTAGGCAGTCATCCAGAGGGAATTACCTACGTCCCATACAATCATGACATATACGTTAATAATTATAACTCAAGTAATATTAGCGTAATAAGTTCCCTTACAAACAAGGTTGTATCGATAATAAACGTATCTGTTGGCACACAATTCAGTGCTTATGATCCGATAACACAGACATTATTCGTATCTGGCATTAACTATGGAGTTGGTTTTCTCAGCTTTGTGAACGTCACCAACAATAACGTAACAATGTTTCAGGGTTTACCCTCAACTTCTTTCCCATATGGAATTGCATTCGATCCCTATACAGGGAATATGTACGTGGCAGATTATAATAATAATCAGGTCCTTGTTTTCTCCAGCACCAAACAAATTATTGCATACATAAGTGTCGGACAGAATCCATACGATCTGGCATTTGATAACTCCAACAAGATGTTATATGTAACTGATTACGACTTTAACGGCCTTATTTCAGGATACCCTCAGCAATATAATGTGTCAGTTATAAATACCATTAATAATACCCTCATTAAGAATATCCCTATGCAGAAGTCACCTGAGGGTATTCTGTATGATCCAATGAATGGATTGATTTATGTTTCAGATTACCGGTCAGGGAATCTCTCCGTTATAAATCCAGTTAACAATACAGTTACAGAGATAATCAGTGCAAAGGTTGGCACTCAGCTCGGTCCAAGCGCCCTTTTATATGATCCTGTTTTGCAGGAAGTTGTCTCAGTAAATGATGTGTCTGCACCAGATCAAACAAGAAACTACAACAGTGCTGGAGGATTTGCAGGGCCTTTTATGAATCTGCACCCGGCAGGTGCTGTCGTTTACAACCCAGACAATAACTTTATCTATTTATCGCCTCAAAACCTTGAAGCTATTAACATATATTCTCTCACCGGTCTTCTCATGGATCAGATCAATTTTAATGGAGATATTACCGCACTTGCTTATGGGAATAACACAATCTTTGCCGCGTCAGGTCCGATTAATCAGATTTATCTGATTGGAGCGCTCAATAACACTGTGTATAAGACACTGAATTATACCACCCCTGTAAATCCAGACGGATTAGCATATGACAGCCTTAACAACACTCTGTTCATTTCATTCAGCTCAAGCAATGATGTGGGAGTTCTGGATCTGAACAATTTCACGCTAATTAAAAATCTCGAGGTCGGAATAAACCCTGCCGCTCTAACATTCAGCAATGTCACAGATCAGATTTATGTTGCTCAGTCTGATGAAAATATCCATATTATCAACGCCAGCTCATATGCAAATGTCTATCCATATTCCGTCAGCGGATCACAGCCGTACCAGGTCGCCTATGATCCCTACACTAACTCCATATATATTGCCAACAATGGAAATAATTCTATGTTTATTATCAATGTCAGCAAAATAAATTTTAAATTCGATCAATCGACACCATATCAGACGGTCTATCTTGGATCTGCACAGCAGGGGATCGCTTTTGATCCTTCAAATGGTCTATTGTATATTGAGCAGGACAGCTCCAGAAATGTAACAGTATTCAATCCAATACTTAACAAGGCTGTAGGCTCCATAAATTCAACAACGCTTTCCGGTGGTGGTCCACTTACCTACATACCTGCAATTGAATCGTTTATTGCGACTGGAAGTAAATCTACCCCAAACGTTATTTCGACATCAAAATTATTTGCTGTCAGTATTAAAGTAGGGGATCGGATACCTGCTGGAAATAACTGGAACTTACAGATTCAGCCATCAATTGATTCAACATTTGCTAAAGTTATCGATGTTAAACAGTCCACAGATGAAACATTTTACACTGCACTGCCTAATGGAACATATGATTTCAATGTAACTACAAGTTTTTCCGGTGTTGAGCCATTTAATGGATACTTTGTCATTAATGGAGCCAACACTTCAATACTACTGTATTACTATGAAAATGCCACCTTTATTGAAAACAACCTTAACCCCGGAATAAAATGGATGGTTTCCCTGGACGGCGACACATATTCGTCTGTTTCAAATAATATCACATTGCACTTAGCACCTGGAACATACAGCGCTTACATTTCAGGAAGTCAGGGGTATCAGCCATATCCTTCAAGCCTTTCCTTAGTTGTTACCAACCACAGTATAGTTCAGACAATCTATTTCCAGTCACCCGAGAGTGGTGTATTTGGGCACATAGACAATACCACAAGCCTCTTTAATGGTACCACATACTCTGGGGATTCCTATATTCCTGTTAGATCTTCAGAAATTATAACTGGTGGGGCATACGATCCAGCACTTGGATTGATGTTAATTATTAGCAGGAGCGGAAGTTCATTTATATATACATTGTACAATACTACTGATAATAAATACATGTTTTCAGGAAGTTCCATTTCAAACAATTATTCCTATTCACTTTTCGATCTTGAGGCTGCTAATTTCAATCCTGTGAACTCGATGTTCTACATCATCGCTCAAAACAACATAGTTGCCTCAATTTATCCGGAAAACGGCACAATAGACACATCTATACAACTGCCTGGGGATCTGCTGCCTTCAATACAGAGTATAGGTGATATGGTCTACGTAGCCAATACTACCGGCACGCTATTTGCAATAAACATTCATAACGATTCTGTAAAAGACTTCCACCTGAATGTTAGTATAAATGGTTCAGTGATGATACCATACCATAACAGTCTTTTAATGCTGAACAGCACAGGAAGTAGCCTAGTTGAGTTCAACACCTTAAGCGGATCATTGAGGCAGATAAACTTCTCAGGAGGTTTCAACGCTGTTCATGTAATTTCTGGGAAACCCGGAACACTGTATATTTCTGGAAGTAATGGCGCGTTTGTGGAGGTTTTCAATGAGAGCACCGGAACAATATTCAGTTCAATCAATCTTGCAAGTACCCTGGCAGGAGAGAATTATTCCGGTAATTTCATTACAGCTGGTGTATATGACCCAATAAATGGACTTATGTACTTCAGCTCTGGCTCCTCAGGGAGTGAATATTCTTTCGGAAATTTCACCGTATATAATCCATCTACAGGGGAACTGGTAACCAGTTTCCCCGGACTTAATATGTCCTCATCTATCTATATGGTATTTGACAGTTCCAGCCAGAAGATATTTGCTGCCGGACTTTCAAGTGATACGATGACTGTTATCTCGCCGCTTGCTTACTACAATGTAACTGTGAAAGAGAGCGGACTGCCTTTGGGCACTTCATGGACCCTCAAGCTGAGTGACGGGCGCACATTTACAACTACCGGATCATCAGTAACATTTACTGCCATGAACAATACCAGTTATTCATACACGATACAGAGTTCAGACAGATCATATGCGACATATTCCGGTTCATTCACCCCAAATGGAAAACCGGAAAGCATAACTGCGAATATGAGTCTCCTCGAATACACTGTTATCATCAAGGAGACTGGCCTTACTGCAGGAACATTATGGTCTGTGAATGTGAACGGAATCCCATACAATTCAACCTCAAATGAGATAACGCTGCATCTGCCCAACGGTACCTATTCCTACAGTGTTAAGTCCATTTCTGGATACTCAACTGCTAATGGAACTGGAAATATTTCTGTCAGTGGGGGAGCGAGCATTCATGTGAGCTTCACGCACAACTCAGCCATATCTTTCACCCTGGAGGCAATCATAATAGGGGCTGTTGTTGTTTTAACAGGAGCTGGTCTGGCATTAGGGATTATTAGAATTAGAAAAGGGAGAACCCGTTAGGGCTCCCTCTTCTCAATATTTATTTACTGTTAAGACAGCGGGGAAGATCTGTCTAAATTACAATTTCTAATTTCGCATTTCCAGTTTTTATGCATTCCAAGCAATCAAGTCTAAATGATGCAAGAGGATGGAAAATACACTGAAAATATTTCCGGATTTATGAAATAAATTCCAGCTGGGCGATGTGAGAGATTATGGCTCATATCTGTGACTTTCTAGAAAGCAGTGAGCCCCTGTATTCTGCCAAGTCCATGAGCAATTCCCTTCCACCTTTCGCCCAGATCAAGTGAACAATAGATCTCCCCGGTGCTGGTTCCAATGTAGAGGCCAGAATCATCCTCCGAATCAGACGTCATAGCATCCCGTAGAACTCCGGTATGAACCTCATCAGGCAAACCATTGCTCATTTCCTCCCATGATTTGCCATGATTGCTGCTTTTCAGGACAGTAAGCTGTCCCTGAATGCATGTGTTGTGCTTCTTGCAGAGATCCTGTCTTGCTGGAACTGTGAACAGATGATCAGAGCTTCCCTCAATGAGGGCAATAGGAAATCCATGCCTCCTTGATGGATCCGGGCTGATATCATTCCATGACTCACCACCGTTTCCGCTCATGTAAACCCCACAGTGGTTCTGATGAAACATAATACCTTTCCTTTTCTGCGATAAGACCATCTTGTGGAAGCATGAGTGTACCCCCTGGAGATGCTCCGAAACCGTCTGGGAAGACTGACCAGCGCCGTCTGGAATTCCGGTCATTCCCTGCAAAGCTGGACAGGAATCTCCCACGCCTTTCAATGTACAAACCCAGGTCTTACCCCCATCCCTTGAATAATACCCTCCATTTCCAGAGACAAGAATGTTAATCCTGCCCTTTTCGAAGGGGTCAAACAGGATTGTGTGGAGTGCTAGTCCAGTGGTACCATAACCCCAGTCTATGCCCCATTCCATTCTGCCAGGAGCTGAATGCAAACCTGTAACTTCTTCCCAGTTCGCCCCATAGTCACTGGATAAGAATAGATGGCCGTACTGGGTTCCGGCCATAAGAGTTCCCGGGTTATGGACATCTTCCCTCAGAGCCCATACCTTTCTGACAGTCAGACCTCTATTCCTTGGTTCCCATGATTTACCTCCATTGGACGATGAAAATATGCCATCAGTGAGCGTAGCAGCGAATAGATTTCCTTTGGTGTCAGGATTGATTACATTGATATCCTCCTCCGAAAGAAATGGACCTCCTAGCTCCCATTTTTCTCTTCCAGAATCCCCTTTCAGAATGTAACCTCCGTGTTTTGTAGCTACCATCAAATTGACTGCCATGTTATATCATGCAGTCAACCTGTGTGAGAATAAATATATATCTTATGAAAAAAAATTTATAAACGGCGTCAGTTCATTTATTCAAGTATTGGCAATGCGCCTTTTATTGCATGGGCTCCTTATTATTCAGAAGCGGATAAATCTAACTCAGCTCGCAAAGATCCAACTTTGTTCCAGGTTGAAATTCAGAATATACCGTAATTTTCCGTTACAACACTTATGGATTTTACGGCATTTAATGTGTGAATATTTCATATATTTATATCTAACAATGACGCATTCTTTAAGGTATTGCATTTCTGGAGCAACATCATTCATATAGCCCGGGAAAGAACAAAAGAGTAAAAAATCAAAGATTCAATGAACGGTAGAGGAAAATGTATCCCAGAAGAGAGATAGAATTGATAGCAAGAAGAACTGAGGCAAGCCATGAACCATATTTCAGAGAAAGGTCATAATATACAGCAAGGGCAACTATGCTGTCAGCCATGAGTATTCCACTCAGTATCACTATATTCCCTAGAGCTCTGGTTTTTAAGCGTGCATAGCTTCTCAGATAGGAGAAAAGCAAAGTTGCAAGGATTATCAGAGCTGCAACTATAACAACTAGGTTTGCAGCCCATAGAGGTCCCATTCTATTTTCCCTCCTGCATGTATCCTGCCTTCTTCAGTATTTCCTTAAATGATTCGTAATTGCTTTCTACTATGTGAGATGGGAAATATATTTTTCCATACCCATCCCCCATTGCGGTTATCATATTATTCTCCATTAGTACCTTCAGATGATGTTCCACGGTTCTGTAATTGACTCCCAGTTCATTGCAAATCTGATTTGCATTTTTAGGTCTTTCAGTCAGTGAAATTATTATTTTTGATCTCATATATCCTCCCTTTGTTGTGCAAAATAACCACCAAATCATTCTTTTGAATGAGGTGTCGAAATCCGTGGCATTCAACTCTAAATGCAAAGTAGAAAAAAGGAAATAAATGTGTTCCTTTTAATTCATTACAATTTGCTGAGAACATTTGATCCTGTTATCTGGAATGTCTCGCTGTATATCAGGTATGTAGGCATTCCTGATGCAGATGAGAAGCCTGTGTCGTAATACAAAATGTTGTAGCTGACATTTATGTACTTGAACACTGACTGATTTGCTGCATCCTGAACAACAAACTGCACATCAGCACTGACGTTTGCAATATTGTCGCTCACCGTAATAGCAGGAGGTGCCTCAGAATAAAACCAGACTGCTGACCAAAGACCAAAGAAACGGTTCCATGTGGAGTTAATCTGCGAAATTCCGGAGTACGTGCCATTTAAAGGTCCACCTATCCAGTGCAGGGTTGCATTTGAATCATACTGCTCCATTACTGTAGTGTTATTCTCAATAGCGATATTGTTCCAGTGGCTGAAGGCAAGATCTCCTATGTAGTTGCTCAATACAAACTGCTGCGCCGGTGAGATGAATCCGGAGCCTATGATATGCCATGTCTCACTGAGAATAGACCAGTTACCATCATTAAACATGTAGGTGAGAGAATAGCTTATATTCAGGTACTGTGCCTGGTCTGGGTTACTGTACGGGGTAAGAACAAACTGGTTTTCTGATACAACTCTGGCAGAAGATCCTGAAACTGAAGCAACTGGTGGAGATACCGTATAGTACCAGACTGCAGACCATAAGCCGAAGAAGCGGTTCCATACGGCCGTTATATTGCTGACTCCATGGTATGTTCCTGTCAATGGGCCGCCTATCCAGTTCAAGGTGGCATTACCCATGTACTGGGGAGCAAGTAATGATGAATTTTCAATGGCAATATAATCCCAGTGGGAAAATGCATTATTAAGAACAACAGACTGTTGTTGACTTTCATAACTGGACTGGATCTCTTTATAGCTTGTATTTTGTTTGCCGGCAACAGAGAATTCATAGACGAATAGACCGCTCATTATTACTGTTATCGCTATGAATACTGCAGCCAGCACAATGACTGTCCCTTTATTCATGTAATTCCATTACTTGAGGTTAGAATTGTTTTTTTCAAAATTATTTGCAGATTATGTGCAAATTATCTCTAAATTGTCATCTAATAAATGGAACATATCTTAATTGAGAATTATTAAAATGACACAGCAATGTCTGAAAATCCTTTCAAACCTGTAGAATTTAAAAAGTAATAGAAAAAAATGAGGGAAAAAATCTGCTTTTCAGTGCCTTCTAATGGTTTACCTTCTCCTGAAATATATGACAGCTCCAACTACAATTACAGCAGCCAGAACACCACCAATGGCATAGTAAGTGTTGTTTGAAATTAGTGGAGAACGGAGCTCTGTTAGTGTAACGTTAAGGGGTACAGATTCCCCGGATGTGAGGGTGATGTTGACGTATTTAGTTATATAACCAGTGTGGCTTATCTCAATATGGTAGGTGCCGGCTGGGAGGAAAATACTCAGTGAGCTGCTGGAATAAGTGTATGACTGGCCGTTAATGAGAAGTTTAGATCCTGAAGGGTAAATGCTTCCAGTGATATGAGCATCAATCAGGAAATAGACGTTTACGATCATATTGTGCCCATCCAGAGAGAATGAACCGGAAGAGGTATTGCTGTAGTAAGTTGAGAGATTGTTTATGCTATATGTAAATGATGTGCCGTTGTATGCTGAGAATTCATAACTTGAGGATGTCACGTTGATCAGTGTACCGTTAAGAATAAATGACCAAGAAATACCTGAAGGGAGACCACTTTCCGTGAATGTTACATTGAATCTGTGGGAATAAACAACTGGCTGGAAAAAGCTGTTTCCTGTGTAATCGAAAGTACCTGACTGTCCTCCCCCTCTGTATCCAGAAATGGTCCCCACTGAATATGAGTAATTCTGGTAAGTACCATTAGTTATGGCAAATGCTATTCTGGAGCTGGTAGAAATTTCTGTCTTCCCATTAAAAGTAACCTCCCATGACTGACCGGGAAGGAGCCCTGATGCCTGGAACACAGCCATGGGTCTGGTCCACGGCTTCATAAGGGGATAATAGTCCTTTAACCCACTGCCTATATTATAAGGGGTATCTCCTATGCCATCTGGCCCCGGGAGGTTCTGATGGGGACCGGAGTATCTGTCAACACCTGTATAATTTGACCAGTAATTACCTCCTAAGGGGTAAGAGGCGTTAAAACTCACATTGCTTAATTCATTTATGCTAATCACATCAGTAAAGTTAATGAAGTTGTTATGATAAATTGAGAAATTTTGAGCATTATATGCGTGCAGGATTACAGACTGATTGTAAAATGAATTTCCTTCTATGAAAACCAGGTTGTTTTCACCGTTAAGATACAGCCCATATTCCGCGTTCATAATGGTGTTATTGTTGAAGTTGAAAGCATTAAGGCCATTACCTATGACTCCAGAGGTGGAAGAACCTTTCAGAAACTTGAAGGTGTTTCCAGAAACTGACAGGTTATCTGATGCTGAATTGATATAGAGACCATCTCCCTCTCTGGCTACTGACGAGAAAGTGTTTCCCGTTAAAACTGAGTAACTTAATGAATACTGAAAATAAAATCCGAACTGTGCTCCCTTTGAAGAGTTGGTTGATTCTATTGAGTTATTGGTGATAGCAGCATTCGAGACTCCAGAAAAAACGTTAAAGTTTCCTATGCCTGTGCTTGAGCCAGTAGAATCTATCAATATGGAATTTCCATTGATTGAGTCATTCGGCCCCTCAAATACAATACCGTTTGGATTAAAACCTGACACGTCAACAGTGTTTCCTGAAACAGTAGTATTCGATATCCCATAGTATGAGAATCCAAATTGAAGCCCAATTCCACTGGTTGAATTTGTTACTGATATTTCGTTCCCGGTAATTATGTTATCATTTGCATAATTATATGTCCCGTTAAATGGGCCATCAACTAAGATTCCTGCCCCTGCCTCAGTTCCGTTCATTATAACCCTGTTATGGGATATCACATTGTTGTTTCCCCCGATGGAAATGCCTTCAGAAATATTGGCAGGCATAACATGATCAACTCCGGAAATGCGATTTCCAGATATGGTGGAATTTGCAAGTCCTCCCGCGATTCCAACACCATGCTCCAATTGCCCGAACCCGATTTCATTTCCCGTTATGGATATTTTTTTACCATATACATTCACTGCAAAACTGGAAAAGTTACCGGTCATTGTGTTGTTCGCAATTTTTGAATTATTTCCCTGGTATACTATCGCCCCTAGGGCAGATTCAGATTTAAGTGAGCCCTGAAAAATATTTGAGACAATTGAAACATTGTTACCGCTTGCTAAAAGGTTTTCACCAGTGGTATTTACAGCCAGACTGTTGCCGGAAATGGTTGTATTGTTTCCCTCTGTTACAATAACTGATTCTGCGCCCTTTAAATTATGTGTATCTGTAAAACTATTCCCGGATATTGAGATTGGTGATGTTGAACCAAGGACGAACCCCAGACTTGAATTGACCTGTACAATATTATCAGAAAAGACACTTCCCTTAAGTTCAGGAGCTGATTTGTTAAATATATCGCCCAGAAGAATCCCGAATTCAGTCCCGCTTAGAACAAACGAATCTCCCCTGAGCACAGTAAAATTACCCTGAACGAATACCGTAATACTAGATTCATTATTCAAGGATGCAATTTTAGAATCTGTAAAACTTACATGATCGACCAGTGTAAGAATCACTGGATTCATCCCCCTAGAAACAAAATGATCGTCAAAGAATGAAAGATTGCCAGTTTTCGGGAGTGCAGTGGGAATCGAATTAAAATTGGAATTTCTGGCGTTAATACCGTTAAGCAGGGTACCAACATAAGGGTTTTTAGAGGACGTATTGAAATAACTGTTGCTGACATTTAGGTACTGAACGTTCTGAAGCACGTCTAAACTAGAAAAAGTAGAGTTTACTGATACCTGTGATATACTATCCCTGGCAGTATTATTGATGGAAATCCCTATTGAGCTGTTTTTGAATGAGTCTATCTTAAGATTTTCAACACTTGAGCCTGAATTATTTGCAACATTGAGAAGAGTGGCATTTGTGTATGCTCCACTTATGGTATAGCCGTTTCCTTGGAGTATTGAATTTGAGGCCAGGAATTTCAGGGAACCGTTGATGTTTTCTGTTATCTGATAGACATTTCCTGAGTGTGAAATTTCATTGCCAGACGGGCTGACTGTACCATTGCCATAAATTGTAATATTACCGTAGAACTGGGACCCCGAGGCAGAATAAAGATCGTAATCATAATGGAGCTGTGTCTGCTGTAATGAAATGGCCGATCCAGTGCTCAAAACAAATGAAAATACGATCAGGGATGCAATTAATTTAATATTCACAACTAGTGGTAAAATACTTAACATAATAATTCATGTAAAAAAGAAAATCTGAATCTTTCTGCTTACTGATACGTGAGATATCTCTCACCCGGAATGCACTACTACAGAGTCCGGAATAAATTTTTGAACTTGAGAAATGTTTTAATACTTGTGTTTACAGTCCCAATGGTGAAAAACTCAATAATCGCAATTATTGTTGCGGTAGTCGTAGTTGCAGGAGGAATTGGATACCTGGCTGCCAGGGATCCGGGCCTATTTTCTGCTAAGTCCTCCAGCTCAGCTCTTCCTGATACTTCTCCAGGAACAAGAATTGTCTCTCCCTCTGAAATCAACCAGTCTATGTCAGGCCACTGGATAGAGGTTCTTAACGTCACTGTTGGCGTTTCAAACCTCAGTTCACTGAGTTCAGTAATGGAAACGATTACAGGCGACTCCCAGATGCAGCAGAATGTATCCGATCTTCACATTAATTATGCGCAGGCAGCTGCCTTTGTCTCATCCAATGGCAGTTCTATGGCTGTTGCATATGCATCATTCAGTTCGGTACAATTTGCCAACCTTACTAACAGCTCCTTATTGGCAAATATATCCAGAGATGACGTTAGCAACCTTTCCTTTGGTGTTACAGACGGTTCGTTCTATGCCTTTGCGTATGCGAAAACCAGCTCCAACTACACCGCTGTATTTTACGACCTATATTCAAATTATTTCATAATTGGAGTTTATCATGGAACAAAGAACAGAACTCTCAGCGATTTCACCAATCTTGCCTCATTTGAGATCTCGATTCTAAACTCATTTAAACTGAATTTTGCAGCAACCGAACATTTGGTTTCCACTGCAACTGTAGAGAGTGATTTCTCTACATCCTACAGAAGCATGTTCAACATGAGCATGTATTTCATAAGCCCCAGGAATGCATTTTCAACATTGGAAAATTATTCCTCTATGTTCCAGGGGGGTAATTCACAGGGGGAAAATACATATTCAGGAATTCTCAATGCAACGGATAATGGGACCTCTCTTGCAGGTTTCGGGCTTGAGTCTTTCCACTCAGACCTCAATAATAGCACACTTGCGCTGGGCTACATGAAGGGAACAAACTCGTCATTCCCGTCACAGATCTACGCTAATATAACTAAATCGCTCAATCAGTCACTAATGCTGGCCGGTTCAGACAGTACAATTGTGAATTATACCTATGACGGTATGACCTTCTTTGTTCTGAATATCTCACTGGAGAAGGGGACAAATATCACATTCTCAATTGGAGTTAAGGGGGACTACCTTGTTGCGTCTGCTGTTATAGCGCCTTCATCGATGAATTCAGCAGTTAGGAATCTCATGCAGGGGGAGTCATCAATCCTTTAAAGGCAGTAATGTAATCATGCATACATTTAAAATTCGGCTTTAATTTTATATAAGCACCCCCTCATTTTTATATTCAATTTATTTAACTCATTGTTGAATTCAAGATACGTTTATCTTTCTGTATATCTGGCAAGATTCGTCTACGGGTTGAACTGGTTTTCAACCTCCACAACGTTGCCATTCATTTCCGAATCACTTCATCTTGATCCTCTGCAGACAGGTTTCATCGGTACTGCATTCTATCTTGGCCTGATCCCCTTTCAGTTCATTGGTGGAGCCATTGCCTCGCAGTTCGGCCCAAAGAGGACTGCAGTTGCAGGGCTGGCAGTTATGGGTGTTTTCTCAATTCTGAGTGCATACTCCTCATCGTTCTTTGAGATATCCCTCTTCAGGTTCTTCACAGGCTCTGGTGCAGCAATGTTTTCCTCTCCAGCACTGGCATTGATTGGAAATCTTAGCCTTACTGAAAGAAGAGCTTCTATAACCGGACTTTATAACACAGCTTTCGGTGTTGGCTCAGGAGCCGGAATCCTTATGGGTATTCTTTTTGCCTACCCACATGGCTGGGCAGATCTTCTGGCTCTGGACGGGGCTCTTGGTCTTGTTATGTCCATTATAGTTTATGTCTCAACTATGAAAATATCATTTAAGAGCAATGGTATAGGCAATATCAGCGGAAGTGCAAGGAGATTCTTTTCCGGAAAGGTATATTTCCTTTCAGTTTCAGCTGCAATTTCCACCATAGCTGAGGCAGTTATAGGACAGGAATTTGTATACTACAGTTCTATCAGATTTGGGCTCCCGGAGGCATATTCTGCCATTACAGTTGCAAGTTTCATGCTTACAGGACTGGCAGGAGGTACAATACTTTCCCGCCACTTTGATAATTCCAGGTCCTCCTTCAGATATTACGCCTCACTGGTGGTTCTTGAATCGGCCCTGTTTCTGGTCATGCCACTTGCCATTTCCTTCCTGACCTCACTTATACTGATTTCACTTATGGGGATACTTACCTCTGCATGTCTTTCCATTCTATATTCCCTTGTTATGAAATCGGGAAAGAGGGAGGATTCTTCCATGTACCTGGGGTTGAACAACTTTATCCAGAAGATTGTCTCCTTCAGTACTCCTGCTCTGTTCATATTTCTGGGAACTCTCTACGGCTTCACATTTTCCTGGGATATTCTGGGTATTGCGGGGATTGCGGCATTTCTAATATTCGCGGTTAAGGAAAAATTTGAATCCGTGTTCTCCACAGGCAGGGGGATTCAGGGATCATGAGTTAACCCTTATGTTAAATACTTGAATATCATTAGTATAATACTTAAGATGTCAGCAGATGTGCCGATCACAAGAAAGGAGAGGGACTGTGTCATCGCCATAGGTAAGCATTCAAACGGTCCATTTCCAGTAAGACTGGTTGATCTATCTAAAAATATGGGCATAAAGACACCAACTGCCCTGAATCTTGTCAAGAGGCTTGAGGAGAAAGGCCTCGTTCTGGACGACAAGGGGATGATCATTCTCACCAGTGCTGGAGAGTCCAAGTTCACGGAGATTCAGGAAATACACCGTATAATTGAAACGCTTATGGTCAAGTATGGAGTTGATATAAGCAGGGCCTGCGCCATCAGCCAGCATATTGATTTCCTTATGGACCATGGCTCTGTTGATACCATATTCGAGAAACTTGGAAAACCATCAATATGTCCGCATGGGCAGACAATAGAACAGAGCCACTGAGCAGTTCTGATATCAGGTGTTTCATAAATATTAAATACGTTAGTATAATACTAACTCCGTTATATGACAGATAAGACTTCTGCTCTGGATACTCAACCCTCAAAATTCAGATTGAGGAGCTCTCAGGTTGGAGTATGGGGTGCCATTGCAGAGGAAATATCGGCTATGGCTCCTGCATGTGATACGGTTGCATTCATGACCTCTGCAGCAGCTTTTGCGTTCTTTCTGACACCCCTAGCTTTTCTGATTGCCACACTTACAATGTTTCTTGAGGTAAATACACTCTATCACCTTTCAAGAAGGCATGCCAGCGCAGGCGGTTATTATGGATACATTGGAACAGCTTTCGGGCCCACTCCTGCAATAACATCCGGACTCCTTTACGTTATGTACCAGATTGCCAGCACGGCTGCCATACCTGTATATGTGGGTGGTGTAGTCCTCCCGGGCGTTCTGGAGCTGTTTCTCGGAATTTCACTTCCCGGATGGATATGGATACCCTTCATACTTGTGTTCATCCTTGCCCCAATCACACTGGCAATTTTTGGTATAAGGCCACAGATGAAATACATAAGGATAGCCGCCTTCTTTGAGGTCATATTTCTGGCGGTGCTATCACTTGTAATAATACTGGAGGCAAAGGACAACACTCTGGCTGTGTTCAATCCGTTCACGAAGTCTCAGGTTTTCAACAGCGTTGGTGGACCACTCAGTGGTCTGGGGCTCGGAATGATCTTCGGCCTTACAAGCTTCATAGGATACGGAGGATCCGCCCCTCTTGGAGAAGAGGCAGTCAACAGCAGAGCAATTACAAAAAGCCTTGTTTTCGGACTCGTAATAGTGGGTATAGTCCTGACCGAGGTTGCCTATGCCCTGACCGTGGGATGGGGCGTCTCATTGATGAGTACATTTGCTACGGCCAATATTCCCGGTATACTTGTTGCGACTGCATACACGGGCGCGGCAGGAGGAATAATGCTATCACTGGTTGCATTCAATTCTGCTTTTTCTGATTCTGTTGCAATGCAGTCCAATGCTGGAAGGGTCTATTTTGCAATGGGAAGGGATGGGGTTCTTCCCTCATATTTTGCCCAGCTGCATGAAAAATATGTCACTCCTCATAAGGCGTTGCTTTTCATCGGTACCATGGCATCTCTCCTTGCCATTGGTGGGACTGCAATTGTGGCTGTTCTGATGCATGAGTCAATTCTCAACCTGTTTATGCTGTCATCTTCAGATTCCACAGTATCCACCGTTCTGGGCAATTCATTCAATCTTCTTACTACGCTGGCTCTCTTCGGCCTCATTATTACCCACATCCTGCTGAATACCAGTGTGATGACACTATTTTACAGACTGAAGGAGAAACACCATGGCATATACAACTTCATTCATGTCGCTGAACACTATGTTCTGCCGGTTGTTGCCACAGTTATATTTGCATGGGTTCTCTATGAATCCATATACCCTCCTGTCTTTCCAATTACTGAGGCAGTCCTGGCAGCCATTGCTTACCTTATATTTGCTCTTTATTATGCGAGGATGATCGTGAGAAAGAAACCTGAAGTCGCAAGAAGAGCAGGAAAATCTGTCAATCTGGTGGAGGAGGAAAAACTTGAACAGAATACCAATTAGAATGGATCTTGCATTCTATGGGGGAAAGAAGGGGACCCTGAAACTGTTTGAAGATTCTCTAGAATTTGCAGGCTGGAAAGGTTCCTCGGCTTCCTGGGATACTGCTGCAATAAAGGAAGTATCATTTATTAAAACTGCTACAACAACTTCCACGCTTTTCATTGATGGAAATGAGATTACAGTATGCAGGGCACACCTCTGGGCGGCAGATATAAATAAAATAAGGAAAAATGCAGGTACCACTGTTAGTTAAGGATTTATTTTATCCAGCGTTATTAATGAATGCACCTTCTGATCCATGAAATACCCTGTGATTTCCAGATTCTGAGCTCATTTTCTCATTTGTCAGACACATCGAAATCCTGATTTATCCGAAATCTATTGATATTTCATGGAATTTCCAGCAAAAATAGGAAAAAAGTATACTGTACAGATTCCCAAGAACATAAGAGAGTATGAAGACCTGAAGGAAGGTGATCAGGTAGTTATAATGATACAGAAAAAAGGTTCAATTGAAGCTTCGAAAAGGAGACTGGAGGAACACTGGTCAAGGATGTCCTCCTGAATTCTCTCTTTTACTAGGATGCAATTTATTCAATCATTTTATGATCCATCAAAGAAGGACACAACATAAAACCTCATGAACATTGAATTCTCCCTGTTCTGATCATGAAAAGTCTGTCCGCTATCTGTAAAATACTGCAGAAAGGTTAGATAAGCACCTGAAGTTATGAATTATCCTGGATGTTAAGTTAGGTGCAAACCCATACCTTAATCCACATCTTCAGGTACCAGCCAGATTATTTATGAGAACTTTTCTGTGCATTAACCGCCTTCCATATTTTTTCTGGTTTAAGAGGCATATCTATATGCCTTATTCCAAGAGGTGAGAGTGCATCCATGACGGCATTTACCACAGCTGATGGTGCAGCAATTGTACCTGCCTCACCTACTCCCTTCACACCTATCGGATTATGGGGGCTGGGTGTTTCGGTAAAATAGCTCTCTATGACCGGCATCTCAACTGCCGTGGGCATTGCATAGTCTGAAAGTGATGCAGTGAGAAGTGTTCCGGAGTCATCAAACACAGTCTCCTCATAGAGAGCCTGAGCCAGACCCTGAGCAATTCCCCCATGTATCTGCCCCTCCACTATCATTGGGTTAATCTGCTTACCGCAGTCATCAACTGCCACATATCTTCTGATCCTGATCTTAAATGTTTCCGGATCAACCTCAACCTGGCAGATGTGAGTTCCGAACGGGTAGACGAAGTTCTCAGGATCAAAGAAACTTGTGTTTTCAAGTCCCGGTTCCATTCCCTCCGGCACTTCGCCTTCACCAGCAGCATATGCCGCAAGGGCCACATCCGCCATTGTTCTGAAATGTTCCATGTCACCCTGCGGATGGAATTTACCCCCTTCGAATACAACATCCAGTTCAGGGATGCCCAGAAGATATGCTGCTATTTTTCTGGCCTTCTCAACTATCTTCCTGCAGGAAACAGCAATTGCGCCCCCTGCCACAACTGTAGTCCTGCTCCCATATGTCCCCATTCCAAAGGGAATCATACCGGTATCCCCATGGAATATCTCAACATCCTCCATAGGAACCTGAAGTTCATCAGCAGCAAGCTGGGCAAATGTTGTCTCCTCACCCTGTCCATGGGGGTTGCCGCCGGTAAACACGGATACCTTTCCGGTTGGGTGTACTCTCACAGTTGCACTCTCCCAGAGGCCAAGTCCGAAACCGGTGGAACGGACCACCCTGGAAGGTCCCAGACCGCTGACCTCAATATAACTGGATATACCTATTCCGATGAGCTTTCCCTCTCTGCGAAGGCGTTCCTGCTCCTTCCTTAGATCACTGTATCCAATGACATCCATTGCCTTATCAAGGGCCCTCTCATAGTTACCACTGTCATAGACAAGGCCGGTTGGAACTGCATGCGGAAATTCCCCTGCCGGAATAAAGTTCCTCCTCCTCAGTTCGGCTGGATCCATCTTAAGTTCCCCTGCAAGGATGTCCATCATCCTCTCCACAATGAAAGAGGCTTCTGGCCTTCCTGCACCCCGGTATGCATCAACAGCGACAGTGTTTGTTAGAATTCCATGAACCTCACAACCAATTGCCTTAATCCTGTACTGGCCAGGAAGAATCAGACCAAAAAGTATTGTTGGAACCCCTGGTGCGGCTGTGGAAAGCCATGCTCCCATATTTGCATAAACTTTAGCCCTTATACCAAGAACGGTTCCGTCCTTCCTGGCAGCCATCTCCACATACTGTATATGATCCCTCCCGTGTGTGGTGGCAAGGAAATTCTCTCTTCTTGTCTCGTTCCATTTCACAGGCCTCCCATACAACTTTGAGAGATAACATACAACCGCCTCAGGCCCGTAACAGGAAATCTTGCTACCGAAGCCCCCTCCCACATCAGGTGCAATAACGCGGAGCCTGTGCTCTGGAATCCCGAGAACCAAGGAAAGAAGGAATCTGTGGACATGAGGATTCTGTGTTGTCATCCAGACTGTTGTAATTCCAGTTCCACTGTTATACTCCGCAAGTGCTCCCCTTGTTTCCATAGATGCTGGCTGAAGCCTCTGATTGACTATCCTCTGCTTCACAACCAGATCAGCGTTTCTGAATGTCTCATCTACATTCCCTGTATCAAGCTTCCAAAGGAATGCCCGGTTTGAAGGGACATCTTCGTATATGAGGGGTGCAGATTGGGATTCAGCCTTTTCCATATCAAGAACCGGTTCAAGAGGTTCATATTTAACGGAAACCATTTCAACTGCATCCTCTGCAATATATGGTGACTCAGCAATGACCACTGCCACAGGATCACCCGCATAGCGAACCCTGTCAACAGCAATAGCGTTGTATTTTGGCACGTGCAGATCTGCGCCAGGTATATTCCATGCAGTTGGTATTGGATTCAGTTTTCCTTCAATGTCCTTTCCTGTTAGAACGCCAACTACACCCTTTATACTGAGCGCTTTCTTGCAGTCTATTTCCAGTATCTTTGCATGAGCATATTCGCTCCTCACAAAACTGGCATAAAGCGTACCTGGAAGCTTGATGTCTTCAGTATACTGCCCATGCCCTGTGATCATCCTCTGGTCTTCCCTTCTCTTTACTCTTGTTCCTGAATAGTGGAGGTCTTTTTCCTCGGCCTGAACTATCTCCATCTGGCCGGATTTCACTCTGAATCACCTCTCAATGTCTGTGATGCATATTTTACTGAAGCCACAATGTTACTGTATCCCGTGCATCTGCAGAGATTACCTGAAATACCCCATCTTATCTCATCCTCAGAGGGATTCGGCTTCTCCTTCAGAAGAAAAGCAGCTTCCATTATCATGCCTGGTGTGCAGAATCCACACTGCAAACCATGCTTCTCTCTGAATGCCTCCTGAATTCTGCTCATTTTCCCATCACTTTCCATTCCTTCCACAGTTACTATGGAGGAGCCGTCTGCCTGTACAGCAAACATTGTACAGGATTTTACGCTCTTTCCGTCCAGAAGCACTGTGCATGCTCCACAGTTTGAGGTATCGCAACCTATATGCGTTCCAGTAAGGGAAAGATTTTCCCGGAGGAAATGTGTCAGAAGCAATCTTGGTTCAACATTCTCCTCCACATGCTTTCCATTAACATTCAGTGAGATCCTTATAGTTTTATTCTCTATGCTCAAATGACACCACCAGCCTCCTTTACAGCTCTGATCAGAGCTCTCTTTGTGCAAATTCCAACAAGGTATCTTTTGAACTCAGCAGATCCTCTCAATGGGTCATCAGATGGGTCGCAGTGTTCGGAGGCAATCCTGGCAGATGATTCTATGGACTTCATGGTTACAGGTTTACCCAGAATTTCCTTTTCAGCTTCTGCTGCTCTGATGGGTGATGAAGAAACTGATGTGAGCCCTATTCCTGCATAGGTGCATTTTCCCTTTTCGTCAATTGATATCTGCACGGCCACCCCTACGGTGGCGAAGTCTCCAGCCTTCCTTTCTATCTTTTCATAGGCATGGCCGTTCATTCCATCTATCTGGTTAAATTCAATACCCGTGAGTATTTCTGATTCATTCATTGAGGTGGAAAATGGCCCGGAAAAGAAGGAATCTGAATCAATTTTCCTTGTACCTTTGGGTCCCGTGACCAGGGCCTTTCCCCTCAGGGCGAGGAAACAGGCCCCCCAGTCCCCGGAGGGATCGGCATGGCAAAGAGATCCGCCCATTGTACCTCTGTTCCTTACCTGCGGATCTCCAATCCACCTGGAAACCTCTGTTATCAGGGGAAACATTTCTCCTACAGTTCTGGATTCCTCTATATCGTGGTCGGTGACCATGGATCCAATGATGAGATGATCCTTTCCTGTTTCTACCTTCTTCAGCTCATCAATTTTTCCTATGTCCACCAGTGCCGGTATTGACACAATCCTCGACTTGAGCATGGGAATAAGGCTCATTCCTCCCGCAAGTATTCTGGCATTTCCTCTGGATGATTCCAGCAATTCTACAGCTTCCTTCAGTGTTTGCGGCCTGTGATAATCAAATGTCCCCGGGTACATGTGGCACCTCATGATCAAATTGTGGTGCTACTATTTCAACATTAGGAATCTTGATGTATGTTGCGGAATATCATAATACCTTTTCTATAAATATATGGATATAGCGACCATATATTCCGGCATCTGACCGCAAAGATTTCATAGGATCGGCGATCACCATTTCATGGGTAATTTTATCATATCTGGTGTCGGACCTGGAATGGGATGCAGTATTGCCAGAGAATTCAAAAGTCATGGAGAGAGAATAGCTCTTATCTCCAGATCAGATTTCGGCAGAAAGCTGGCTGAAGAACTTGATTCACCTTACATGAACGCAGACCTCAAGGAATTCAGTGATGCTGAAAATGTTCTAACCGGATTGAGTGAAAGGCTTGGCGTTATAAACGGCATAGTTCACTGCGCAGGAGGTTTCTTCAGCACTGCCGGAATCTCTGAAGTTTCGCCTGAACGTTTTCTTGAAGCGCTCAACAATAATGCCCTTACATTCTTCAATGTTGCAAAGGTTTCCGCAAAGATCATGAGCAGTAAGGGAGGTTCTATCACAGCAATCTCTGCAGCAAGGAATGTATACTACTCATCCAATCCGGGATATGCAGCTGGAAAAGGGGCGATTGTATACATGGTCCGGTCTCTGGCTAGGGAGCTTGCCCATTTAAACATAAGAGTGAATGCAGTCGCTCCAGGATTCATAAGGAAAGACGACTGTGATGGCATGGAGAAGGAGATGAGGCTCATTTCCGAGGAACGGTATCCCTCTGTTTTCATAGGAAGGATTGTATATGAACTTGCAACCAATCCTCTGATTACGGGACAGAACATCGAAGCAGACGGCGGAGTGAGTTCTATGATTCCCTCTAACTGACTGATTGTCAATTTCCAGGAATTCAAGCATAACCCTTGCAGTCATCATTTACTGTCACCAATATATGTGGTGCAGGAGAACCTATCTTTATTATGAAACTCCAAAAAACATAATAATAATTCCCACATGTAAAATAATGGAAGAGAAATATGTTCTTGTTACCGGCGCAGCTGGAGGATTGGGTAGCGCCATATCAAATGAACTTGCAAAAAAGGGAATGAACCTGCTGCTTCATTATAACAGAAGTGCAGAGGGGGTCAGAGCTCTTGAAAAGGAATTGTTGAAGTCAGGTGTTAAGACTGAACTTGTATCTGCTGATCTTTCCAAACTTGAAGGACCTGGCATGTTATCTGAAGAGATCATCAACAGAGGGTTCCACCTTTCAGGATTGGTCAATAACGCAGGTATAGGCAGACCCGGAAATGCAGCCACCGTGACGGACGAGGACTGGGATGCGGTCAGCAATGTTAACCTCAGGGCCCCGGTACTTCTTGTGAAGAAACTGCTTCCTGTCATGGCAAGGCCTTCATCTGTTGTAAACATTGCTTCTGCTGCAGGAATCAGGGTGGGTGTTTCAAGCATTTCATATGAGGTGGCAAAGGCAGGTCTTATCCATGCAACAAGATCAATGGCAATAGCTCTGGCTCCAGATATAAGGGTCAATGCTGTTGCTCCCGGTTATGTGCGAACGAACATAAATAATCAGCGCCTCTCAGATGAAAGGATTCTTAACGGTATTCTGAGCCGGACACCAATGAAAAGGCTTGGGAAACCAGAGGAGATTGCAAAACTTGTCTCATTCCTTCTGTCTGATGAATCTTCATTCATGACCGGGGAGACTGTGGTTATTGATGGAGGAATAACTCTGGCATGAAGTCCCTCCTTCTTTTCAGGTAAATGAAAAAGAAAAAGGATCGGGAACAGACCTGAATTTGAAAATTACTGGCTGTTATTTGGAGGCATCTGGGCCTGCTGTGGAGGAACAGCCTGAACTGGCTTCCAGACAATGGCAAGTATACCACCAATGAGTCCCAGGAGGAAACCTATGAAGAATCCTCCAAATGCCCCAAACCAGCTCACAATAGAGAAGACAAGAATAAGAACACCATAAGTTACATGTTGCTCAGGATGAGCATTGAGAAGAGCGGCAAACACAATTATGAGAATCCCGAAAACTATGCCGGCAACTCCCAGCACTGCACCCACACCAAAGGCAAAAAATGTCACAAGGGCACCTAATGCAGATATGGCAAGCCCACCTATGAGAACAAATATCCCCCCTATGAGAGATAATACAAATGCAGCTGTTGGTTTCTGTACTGTTTGATTATACACATGTGAATAAAATGAAGAATTATTTAAATCTTTGTCAATTATTTTCAAAAACTTGGAAAATTATCAATCCTTTTCAATCAGGTTATCCATTTCAAGGCATATCATATGTATCATTGATATGTGAACCTCCTGAATTACTGGAGTGAAATCAGAGCCTGCATTCAGCAGAACATCGACAATTCCAGCTAATTTTCCTCCCGTGCTTCCAGTCAGTGCTACAGTCATTGCGCCCTTCTTCTTGGCCTCCAGGAGAGCATTGATAACATTCTGTGAGTTACCGGAGGTGCTAATTCCAACAACTATGTCTTTCGATGTTGCAAGCGCAGAAACAGGCCTGGAGAAGACCTCTGCATATGAGTAGTCATTTCCTATGGCTGTGAGTGAAGAAGTATTTGTGCTGAGTGCTATGGCAGGCAGAGCTTTCCTTTCAATGGTGAAATGACCGTCCAGCTCGCCAACGAAATGCTGGGCATCGGCCGCTGACCCACCATTTCCAAATGTGATCAGCTTCCCACCCTTATCGAATCGGGAGAGCATCTCCCTGGCCAGATACTTTATCTTTTCAGTATCAATTGATTTTCTGGCAGCCAGACCTTCTTCTATGTAGTCCTTGAGATTCATCTTCATTGCTAAATTATAACAAAGTCATTATTTATGGTTCCCCTCGTCTCCGCTCACCCTTTCCCATTTCTCAATCTCCCCCTGAATAACTGTAAACATGGGATTTGGTGCAGGATTGGAGATTATACTTAATGAATTGAACTTATTCTGATCCCTGACTGCCAGCTTTTTCCTGAGGTGCCCCATTTCGTATGCCAGCTGCCCTTCTGTCACACTCAATTTAAGGTCTGCATTCACCATATCCTCTCTCACTTTGGATCCATCAAAAGAATACCCGGAGAGCAATGAAGCTCTGTAAAGATGGAATATATAGGTATTGATTGCCACAAGTGGATCCATATACTCTTTGAACCTCACTAGCTGGGGGTGATTTCTGTATCCGGAAGTATGGCCTTCCAGAACTTTCCGGGCCAGGAGTGACTCACGCCAGCAGGCTGTTATGCCGCGGCTGTCCAGATAGGAAAAGTCAAGAGACCATAGGCGCATAATTTCCCAACAATCTATCACTTGGAGGAAAATATCTTTTTCTTTCAGAGGCAGTTATGCTACAGTGGTTTGTAATAACAGGTAAAATACCCTGAGTGAATACCTTCCGGATTCAACATGATGAGAGGCTTCACCCGGGAACACATCCGCCTGCTTTCTTCACTTTCTCTTCTGGAGGTTTTCAGGATGCTGGGCATATTTCTGGTCCTTCCTGTATTCACCATATATGCTGATAAGTTCACCTCATCCGGAGTTCTCATAGGCCTAGGCCTGGGTGCATACGGCGTTGCAATGGCCATATTCCAGATTCCCATGGGAAGGCTCTCAGACAGGTTCGGAAGAAAACCGGTCATTGTTCTTGCCATGATTCCTTTCATCGCAGGAAACCTGATCTCCTGGCACCCCTTCACCATTTATGGCCTCATAGCTGGAAGGTTCATAGCAGGGGCCGGCGCAATCACATCATCCTCTATGGCACTTGCGCAGGAAAGTGTTCCCGAAAGCAAGAGGACTGCTGCCATGGCATTTCTTGGAATTCCCATAGGTCTGGCGTTCATAATGGGGATAATTCTTGGACCACTCATAGGTCAGTATCTGGGTTATTCCACAATCTTTCTAATTTCAGCATTTACCGGCGTAATTGGTCTTATTCCATTCATGCTTCTGAAGATTGAATCACCCCTGAAAAGGATTCGATACATGTGGGGGAGAATTGGCATTGATTCGCTCCTTATTGGTACTGCCGGCCTCATCATATCTCTTGTGCTTCTTTCAATATTTTACTTCCTTCCACTGTATTATGATTCCGTTTTCAGTTCAGGATATGAGATTGTGCTCCTGATTCCACTCATAATTGGGGGTGTGATTGCAATTGGAATATCTCCGGTTGCTGAGAGGGGGAGGCGTGTCATTTTTGCGGTCTTATCGCTGATCCTGATCATAGCATCGATACCCTTCATATTCCTGGCGCCTGGGACCTCAGATATAAAGCTGATTCTGGTTACCGGCCTCCTTGTTTTCTTTGCCGGATACTCAATCACCGAAATTGTGTTCACCCCAATTATATCAACAAGGGTATCCAGTGAGGACTACGGGCTTAACATGGGGGTTTACAATACAATGCAGTTTTCAGGCCAGTTCCTTGGAGGTGTACTGTCCGGATACATTATAGGCCTTGATTTCAGTTCCGCCGATCTTTTCAAAAGCATAGCCCTTCTGGAGACTCTTTCAGTGATTGCACTGGCTATTCTTCTGTATTCAGGTTTCAGGCTGACCTCAGGAAATGCTCTGTCCGGGTAATGACAGAATACGTTTAATGCAGGTGTTCAGTTACCATAGCTGAAATATCATGAATACTGCATTTGGAAAACCCGGCATTGAGCCCAGATGGACCAGGGGGGACAAGGAGGGTGTGGGCACAGCTTACAATTCATCCAGCAGAGTATGGTTTACGCTCTGGAGAGGTATCCTTACTGAAACATATTATCCCACCGTTGACAGACCCCAGCTCAGGGATATGCAGTTTCTCATTACAGATGGGTCCAGCTTCTTTCATGAGGAGAAGAGGGATCTCATCGGTAAGACAGCTCTCAAGAGCTGCGGAATTCCCGTATATAGAGTGACGCAGAAGGACCCCGATAACCGGTATAGAATAGAGAAGGAAATCATGTCTGACCCCCACATGGGGGTTGTCCTTCAGCATGTCCGGATAGTCCGCAATGAGAATTATAAAGGCCCCCTGCATCTATATGTTCTCTGTGCCCCGCATCTGAATGTCGGAGGAAGCGACAACACAGGAAATGTCATCGATGTCAACGGAAGGAAGATACTTGAAGCAGAGAAAGACGGATATTTTCTCAGCCTGGCTGCCAGTGTACCATTTGCCAGATGCTCAGTGGGTTATGTTGGTTCAAGTGACGGGTGGACTGACATCCATTCCAATCTGAGAATGACATACGAGTTCGATAACGCCCCCAGCGGTAATATAGCCCTGACTGGAGAAATACCTGAAGGGACAGAAGATTTTGTTCTTGCCCTCTCCTTTGGAAATACGCTTCATGCATCTGTCACGAAGATTCTGCAGAGCCTGAATGAAAATTTTGATGACCTGAAGTCACGCTTCGAATCTGAATGGGACAGGGCATTCAATGGCATTCATGACCTTTCAGCGGTCTCCTCGGATGGTGGAGATCTGTTCCGGTCATCATACGCTGTTCTCATGACACATGAAGATAAAACATTTGAAGGAGCTCTGATAGCATCACTGTCTATCCCGTGGGGGGAGGCTAGCTTCGATCAGAACCGGGGCGGATATCACCTTGTATGGCCAAGAGACATGTACAACAGCTCCACTGCAGTTATGGCCTGTGGAAACACTGATCTTCCTGCTAGGACACTCATATATCTATCCGTGGCACAGTCAGAGGACGGCGGTTTTTCGCAGAATTTCTGGATCACAGGGGAGCCATACTGGAAAGGTATGCAGCTTGATGAAACCGCTTTTCCGGTTATACTTGCATGGAGAGTTCTGAACCAGCGGGGACCCATGAAATTTGATCCCACAGAAATGGTCAGGAGAGCTGCTGCGTTCATAGTCAAACATGGTCCGGCAACACAGGAGGAGAGGTGGGAGGAGTGCGCCGGTTATTCCCCATCAACACTTGCATCGAATATATCCGCACTCATATGTGCCGCTGATCTTATAGAGAAGGCCGGAGATAAGAAGAGCGCATCTTACCTCAGGGATTATGCTGATTTCCTTTACACACATATTGAAAGGTGGACCGTCACTCATGAAGGGACACTTGTGCCGGGAATAAGAACACACTTTGTGAGAATACTCCCTGTTGACATAATGAATCCGGAAGCCTCTGAGGATCTGGAAAATGCGTATGTGCAGCTGGCAAATATTCAACCTGGCGAGCAGAGCAGATTTCCTGCAAAGGAAATAGTTGACGGTGGATTTCTGGAGCTTGTCAGGTATGGGATCTTTGCACCAGATGACCCTCTTATTGTTGATTCAGTAAAGGTCATAGACAGGGTACTTAAGGTTGAGACCCCGTATGGTGTAACCTATCACAGATACAACCACGATGGATACGGGCAGAGAGATGACGGCACAGCTTACAGTGTCTGGGGAAGGGGACGGGCATGGCCTCTCCTGACAGGGGAAAGGGCACACTATGAGCTGGCCCTTGGAAGGGATGTGAAAGAATTTGAGAAGGCCATGGTTGGTTTCTCAGGAGATACAAAACTTCTCCCGGAGCAGGTTTGGGACTCGGAGGATTTGAAGCAAAAGCACATGGAGCTGGGAAAGGCCACTGGATCTGCCAGGCCACTGGCCTGGGCACATGCTGAATACCTGAAACTCCTCAGATCCATGAAGGATGGCAGGGTTTATGACCTTCTTCCTCCGGTCTATTCAAGATATGCCGGTTCATCCAGAAAGATAAGGCCGATTGAGATATGGAAATTCAACCGAATGCCTTCAACTGTCAGGAAAGGGGAAAAACTCAGAATTCAGGCCTACTCAAGATTCAGCCTCCGCTGGACAGTGGATGGATGGGTGTCTATGGAAGACACGATTTCCACAGATGTGGATTTAGGTTTCAGCTATGTAGATATAGATACCGGGAAAATGAATACAGACGAGATAGTTTTCACATTTCACTGGATAGATTCCGGAAACTGGGAGGGGAGAAACTTCAGTGTGAAGGTAGTTCAGCAGTAGTCTTAACTTTCCTGTGAAATATTTTCTATAACTGAACGGGACCTTAAGGTTAACTTTTTTTTACTTTCCCATTTATCTGTGATTCTGCAATTCCTAGCTATGGCAGAAAGGAAAGTCAGAATGAAAATATTTGGAATGACATGTGACGATTGCGTCAGAACTGTGTCAGAAGGTCTCAGGTCTTCAGGGGCAAGCGATATATCAATCGATCTGAAATCCGGGATGGCCAGTTTCATAATTGATGACTCACGCACTGATCCGGATAAGCTGCAGTCGATTCCCGTTTTTTCAGGAGAATCTCATTACAAAGGGCAGGTTCGAAATGTCGATTGATAAGCCAGAAGAATTTGACCTCATAATTCTTGGAAGGGGGGCGGCTGCTTTCTCCGCAGCAATTAAGGCGTCGGAGCTGACTTCCGGGCAGGCAACAATAGCCATGACAGGAACGGGTCCCCTGGGTGGCACCTGCGTAAACGTAGGCTGTGTGCCTTCAAAGTACCTGGTTGAGGCTGCTAAATCCAAAATAGAGGGAGAGAGGCAGACATATCCGGGCATAATTAGAGGAAAAGGTTCCCTGAAATTTGATGAACTCATGGGTTCGCTCCGTTCAGCTGTTGAATCAGAACGGACAGAGAAATATGAAAACGTGATCAGAAACTACCCGAACATAAAAGTCTTTGATGGCAGGGCATCCTTCACTGATCCGTTTACAGTGGAAATCATAAATGGAAATGGCAGGGAAAGTATCAGGGGATTCAACTTTCTTCTTGCAACAGGTTCATCTCCTGTGGTTCCTGATATTCCGGGGCTTGCAGATGCGGGATTTCTCACCAGCAATAACATATGGGAAATCAACAGAATTCCAGGGAGGCTTGCCATAATTGGAGGAGGATTCATTGCCCTTGAGCTTGGACAGTCGCTTCAGAGACTTGGATCTCATGTTACGATAATAAAGGAACACAGTTCCATCTCAAAAGTAATGGATCCTGAATTTCAGATGGCAATGATCAATACACTTCAGGAGGAAGGTGTGGAATTTCTGACAGGGGTTAGCGTACTGTCTGTAAAGAGAACAGCAACAGGAAAGGTACTGACATTTGCCTCCGGAGATCGCAAAATTGAAAGGGAGTTTGATGAAATACTTATCTCAAGGGGCAGAAAACCAAATGTTGCTGGTCTGAACCTGGAGAAAGCCGGGGTGGAATTTTCAGAAAGGGGGGTCAGAACTGACCCGTATATGAGAACATCCAATGAACGTATTTATGCTGCAGGAGACGTAGTTGATCAGCGTTATCAGCTGGAGACACTTGCTGCTAGAGAAGGTTCCATTGCCGTTTCCAATATCTACAGCCCGGAGAAGATGAAAATTGAGTTGAATTTGATACCATGGGCAATTTTCACTGAGCCACAATATGCATCCGTCGGGCTCACAGAAAAAATGGCCAATGATATGGGAATCAATTGCACATGCCGTACTCTTAAAATTGAAGATGTCCCCAAAGGGCGAATTCTCCATTCACATAACGGGCTCTTCAGAATTATAGCAGACCCGGAAAACGGAAAAGTACTGGGCATAGAGATCCTTGCACCGTATGCAGCTGAAATGATAATGGAGGGAGTACATCTGATCAGGAATGGGTCCAATCTTCAAGACCTTGTGCAGACAACTCATGTGTTTCCAACAGTTGCAGAGGGGATCAAACTCACAGCACAGTCCTTCTTCAGGGACATGAGCAAAATGTCATGCTGTATGGAATAGTACAGAAATAGATTTGTAGAACTTCAAACCTTTCCTTTAATTCATATTTCAGATGTATTCTGTTTTTCTTTATGGATTAAAATAGAGTGGATCAGAAGAGATCAAGAAACCGGGTGGCCTTCTCTGGCTGATCTCTGTGATCCTTTCACGGAGCCTCCCCTCAGGGCTTTCTTTGCATTCAGGAGGTCATCAACAAATATGTCAACAAGGTCCCTGGTGAAATTCTCTCTCACTACCACCCTCATTATTGTGGTGTTCTCAGAATCCGGCGGAAGAGAATATGCAGGGACTATCCATCCCCTCTCCCTTACCCTGTAGGAAAGATCGAATAGGGTGAATGGTTCATCTTTCGGGAACCTGAATGTAACAACCGGAATATGATTGGCATTGTTGATTACACTGAATTCTTTGCTCTCCTTAAGTCTGGATGCAAGATAGGAGGCATTGTCCATCATCTTTTCAACTATCTGTGTGTATCCTTTTCTTCCAAGCCTCATTATGTTGTAATACTGGGCAACTATCATTGATGACCCTTCGGAGAAATTCAGTGTGTAAGTAGGCATCTCGTCTCCAAGGTAATTGACATAGAATTTGAGATCCTCGGGAAGAAGCCCCTCATTTCTGAATATAAGCCAGCCGAGCCCTGGATAGACAAGACCAAATTTATGCCCCGAGGTGTTGATTGATTTTACCTGTTCAAGCCTGAAGTCCCATCTGAATTCAGGCTCATGAAAAGGAGTGATGAACCCGGCGCTGGCAGCATCCACATGTATAGGTATATCCAGGCCTTTCCTCCTTTTCAGATCCAGAAGGGCATCATTTATTTCAGTTACTGGATCAAAAGATCCGGTGAATGTTGTACCGAGAACTGCACCTACGGCGATAGTGTTCTCATCTACAGCTTTTAAAACATCCTCCACTGCTATGGTGTATGTATCCTTCCTGATGGGAATTACTCTTGGCTCGACATCAAAATACCTCGCAAACTTGTCCCATGATACATGTGTATCGGCACCGAACACGATGTTGGGATGATCATACGGTTTCCCATTCTCCTTCATCTTCTGCTTCCAGTTCCATTTGTGTGCAAGCAATCCCAGCATTATGGCCTCTGAAGAACCGATTGTTGATGTGCCAACAAAATCATTTTCCTTCGGGACATTGAACAGATTGGCCATTATATTTACAATTCTCTCCTCAATATCCTTTACCTGGGGATACTCAAAGTGATCTATGAAGTTCTTGTGAAGATTCTCCATTATTAGGCGATCAGCTTCAGGCTCCATCCAGGTTGTGACAAAAGTGGCAAGGTTCAGGTCAGGGTTACCGTCGAGGTTCAGTTCATCATGAATCAGCTGATATGCCACCTTTGATTCCATCATTCCCTCTGGAAACTCATACTTCGGAACTTCGTCGGTTGAATAGCGGGAATGGGTTTTTCCGTAAACGCGCCTGCTTGTTCTGATCTTTTCAATGTTGACTTTCTTTGATACCATAATAGATCTTCCTCACTGTTCTCAACTATGAGAACCATTTCACTTAATGGTTTGTAGTGAATTTTATATAGTTATCTGACAGGTGCCATGAAGTCCAGTTCAGTCTATTTACCACCATCTGAGAATTTTCTGGCGTCATCTAGCAGATGGATGCCTGAGAAATCTATATCCTTGACAGTGTATGCAACAACCCTTGAGTCACTTCTTTCAATCTCCTCCATTTCTGTTAGGGTCTCCATCGTCTCAAGATACTGTTTCCTGCTTCTGTTTACAGTAAGCATTATAAAATCAATATC
>JAMCPQ010000010.1 GCA_023379825.1 Thermoplasmatota archaeon
CCGTCAGCGGTTCTCAAAGCTGCTCCTATGCTGTGCCAGTTTTCCCGGTAACCCTTTCGGATTGCATCTTTGGCAAGTTCAATCAGCTTCAGATCATCCTCGGTTACCGGAAGATTTGCTATTTCAGGCATGAATGGTGTATCCTTAAAATGAAAATAAGCGCTTTCCAGAAATCAAAAAATAGTGTTCTTGAATACAACAATGCCACGATGATGAATTCAGCCTAGTCTGATTAGTGATGACCGACGGGCAGACTGAGTGGTAATTCTCTTTTGTGTACATTTTTCAGGAGTGGATGGAAATCTTTTAATGTATGAAAGTATACAGGAATGCCATGAAAATGACAATATGGAATGTAATAAAACAATCAAGTATGAAATTGCCAGCTGTTGTGGAAAGTTTTTCAATACCGAATGGAACCGGGATCAGAAGTGATGGGCAGCCTTAGAAAGAACTCACTCAGTTTCCTTGAAACAAGTTTTCAGGGCATCGCAGGCTCTGCACCTGCAGGAGCAGCGGTGGCAACCCTGACTGGCGCTGCAGCTTTTGCCCTTGGTGCTTTACCACTGGCAGCTGTCCTTGGCTTTGGCGTTGTGATGCTGAATGCGGTGATTATAAGGAGGATCTCTCTGAAAACCGCAGGTGCCGGAGGGTATTATTCATACATTCAGAAGGGTCTTGGAACAAGAGCCGCAGGTTTTTCAGGAATTTATTACGTTTTTTACCAGACAATGGCCCTATGCTTCATGGGCCTCAGCACATCAGTGTTCGTGCCTGCCCTCCTATCGGACGCATTCGGAATTAACATTCCGTCCATTATGTTCTATCCAATAATCCTGGGAACACTCGGGTTCGGGTTCCTGATTTCATATGCGGGGATAAGGCTTTCAGCCAGATTCTCTCTCATAATGGCAGCAGCGGAAATTGCAGTGATAACTGTTATAGGTGCGGTTATACTGATATCACATCCTTCGCTGAACACCCCTGCTGTGTTTACCCTTTCGGATGACTCAAACGGTATCACCGGGCTACTTCTTGGAGTGCTGCTAATGTATACAGCATTTTCAGGTTTCGGAGCCTCGACTCCTCTTGGGGAGGAAGCAAGGACTCCAAAGAAGACCATAGGAAACTCAGTCATAGTCACTGTACTGGTACTGGGAGCATTCTTCATATTCTCATCATATCTTTTCACGGTTGCCTACGGGCCCCTGAACATGTTCTCATACTCACAGCAACTGGTGCCTGGCATACTAATGATAAAATCAATGATAGGCCCCGCAGCAGCTCTTCTTGTCTCAGTCCTGTTCATAAACAGCCTTCTTACTGGGGCAGTCATTGTGACTAACAGCACCTCCAGGGTCATGATGGCAATGGGCCGGGACGGGATAATCAACCGGCGTTTTGCAATCACAAGTGAAAAACACAGGACCCCGTATTTTTCTGCCATGTTTGTGGTTCTGATAGCAGCAGCTGTTGGAATAGTATCAAACATAATCATGGGCGGGTTCAATGCATTCCTGTTCGCTGCCACTGCAGCCACTCTTGGTGTACTGCTTGTCCATGCAGTCATAAGTGCCTCTCTTCCAGGTATGGAGCGATCAGAGCCTCAGGGCATCAAAATTTCGTCTGTGGTAATGTCAGTGGCAGCCATAGGAATATTTGCCTTCATCTTTTACAGCACATTCCTTACAATATCATACGGGGTCATAGCTGGAACAGTACTGTTCGCAGCATTCACAGTGGGAAATGTGATAAATTCCATTACAAGGGCAGGGAGATATGTCACTGATGTACAGCAGAACAAGACGGAACAGGGAGCCTGAAGGGAGTTCCCATGCCGGACACCTTCAGGAGTTCCCTCTCCGACTATTTCCATTCAGAGAACGCTGAATTCAGGATTATCAGCGAGGAGGTGGACACAAAGTTCGAAAGTACCGCAATAGCCTCTCTCAATGGGTCATTTCTAACTATTTTTGAAAAACTGAAAGGGTACAGTGGGTTCAAGCTGGTTTCCAATCTACTTGGAACAGAGGATCGAATCCTTTTCTTTTCAGGATGCAGATCAAGAGCGGAGTTTCTGAAACGCTGGAAACAGGCATTGAGTAAGGAAAATGACAATACCGAATTTGCCATAGACACAAAACCTCCCTTCAAAGAGCGGATTTTTAAAGGCTCGGAGATAGATCTGAACATTCTCCCTGTCCCGGAGCATTATATAAACGATGGCTCCAGGCTATCAAGAAGAAAATATATCACTTCAGGCCTGATAATATCAAGAAACCCTGATAACAGAGAAATTCTGAACATGGGATACGGAAGGATTCAGATACTGGACAGGAACCGCTTTGCCTTTGACTCTGGAAGCAAGGGGCATACCTGGAGTTACATAATGAGGAGCATGGAGACAGGAGAACCCATGGATTTCACTGTTGTTATAGGGACGCATCCAGTTTTCTATCTGCTTGGAGCGGCTTTCATTGAGGATGAATACCACAGGGCAGGCGAATTCATAGACTTCACGCTTGCCAGTGGGTTGATGAATAACATTCCTGTCCCATCGGACTCGGAGATAGTTATAGAAGCAAGGCACAATCCAGGAGAGGTGGTGGAGGAAGGCCCATTTGGTGAGTACACAGGCTACATGGGTTATGACACAACCGGATTCACAGCTACATGCAAATCCCTAATGTTCAGAAAGGACCCTGTATATTATGACATACTGCCTTCAAACTCCCGTGAGCATGTGAATGCATTCTCTTATCCCCGCTCTCTTCTGATCGAGAGCCGGATTGCTGACAGCCTTCCCGGAAACTCACAGATAAGAATAGAATGGCCACATTATGCCTCAAGATTTCTGGCCCTTGGCTATGCCGAGTCTGGTGCTGGCGACATAGCAATGCAGGCAGCATGTGGCGTCATTGCACAGGATCCTCTGTGGGGCAAGTTTGTCCTGATGTACAGAAGGAAGAACAGTCTCGAGATTCCAGGGTTTCTCGCTGCCATTGCGGCATCATCCGAGCACGGTTTCTCAAATATCACTGTTCTGCCTGAGTCATTCATAATATCATCGGATGTTTCATCAGGAGGAAGGATGAAATCCTCAAGGCTCATTGCAATACTTGACCCAGTCCCGTATAAGGTGGAGAAGTCAGGCAATCATGTGGTTATAAGTGACGGGAAACATGGTTGCCTTATTTCTCATGGATATTCAGAGGGCATGGAACTGGAGATTTTTGTCCCTGAAGATGTGGATATTACAGACTTTTCCAGGGTGGGATGGGTTCTATCAACAAGGGTTAACCCGGCAATGGATCTACGCTTTGATGGGATGAAGCTGTCAATAGATGCAAGAAGAGTGGGGCCGGAGATACCTGAAATGCCAGCTGATCAGACGAAGTCGGCTGAAAGGATAGTGAGCTCATACATATCCAGTAAGGCAATGTCCAGGGAAACGCAGGGCATATCGCCCTTTTCATGATCCGGGCTCTCTGCAGCAACAATTATATATTTACGTATTATCCCAAATATGGTGGAATGGCGTTTCCACGTTAAATAACTGCCAAAGTAACTGGCTAATGACGCCTGCAAGATGGTGTGAACATGTTTGCAGTCACTCTGGCAGAAACCATTGTTCAGTATTTATTTGTGGTTCTCAGCGCCCCGCTTTTTGCAGGAATAATAGCAAATGTAAAGGCGAAGGTTGAATCAAGGAAAGGTCCGGGTATATTCCAGCCATATTACGATCTTTTCAAACTTTTCAGGAAGGAGGTCCTGATTCCGGAGGATTCTTCCATTCTCTTTGTTCTTGTTCCGTACATTGCCTTCGGGGTATACTCGCTCATTGCCCTCATAATCCCTGTTCTGGTGCCTGAACCAATAATATTCACATATTCAGGAGATTTCCTGGCAGGAGCCATATTATTCTCTCTGGCGGGATTCCTGAAAATGGCTGCTGCCATGGACAGCAGAAACAACTTCAGTGCCATGAGCGTCTCCCGCGCAGTTTCATTCACATTCCTCAGCGAGGCAACCCTCATCATGGTATTTTTTGGGGTTTCCCTGATCACCGGGACAAACAACCCCTATGTTACGAACCATTTCCTCATAAGCAATCCTGCATCAAACCTGAACCTGCCACATGTGTTCAGCACTCTTGCCTTCTTCATGATATTCTTCTATGAAACAGGAAAGATTCCCGTTGAGACGGAAGGTCTGCATGAGATGGGCATGATAGATTCAGGACTGAACTATGAATATTCAGGCAAGCTGCTTGCCATAAACAGATGGACCTCATACATGAAGCAGTATCTTCTGGGTGCAGTCCTGCTCAATGTGTTCCTGGTTCCATGGGGGCTTACAGCATCATTCCCCGGTTTTCTGCTGGACATCCCGGTTATGATACTGAAGTGGCTCCTCCTGATTCTTATTGTTGTTATAGTGGAGACAACACTGGCAAAGCTTCGTCTTTTCAGGGTGATAGATTACCTTGCAGTGGCACTGACTTTCTCTGTGCTCTTCATAATTCTAAGCGAGGTGGTATGAATGATCGGGAACAGTGTTGTGTATCTCATCAGCGCCGCAATTGCGATTTCCGCTTTCTACATTCAGGGCCAGGAATATATGCGCTCTCTTGTCAGAGGCCAGCTCATTCAGTCTCTTATAATTGCAGCAGCCTCATTCCTACTTGCTTACTATGAAAGATCCATGGATCTCCTTATCCTGGGGATACTTCTCATTGTTCTTCGTGGAATCCTTGTGACATATTTTCTCCTGAGGCAGATTCCAAGAAGGAGAAGTTATCTCTACGAAAGAAATGTGAGCGTCCCTGCCCTCCTCCTGGTGGATCTGGTATTTGTTGTCATCGCCACATTTCTGGTCTATTCTCTTGCATTCTCGAAAATTGTTCCCCACTCTGTGCTGCAGAATTCCTCAGTCCTGCTGTTTCCGCTGATTCTTTTCTTCCAGGGCCTGTTTCTGATAACCTCACGCAGGGGAACAATAACACAGGTTGTCGGATATGTGGAGGAGGAGAATGCCCTGATACTGTTCGGCCTCTTTCTCCTCCCTGTGCCTATAATAATAGAGGCCAGTGTTTTTCTAGATGTACTTGCACTTGTGGTGATATCCACAGTGGTAACACAGGAAAAGGACAGGCATGAGCCTGTGGAGGAGCTGAAGGGATGAATCCTGAGGTACTGGAAGGGTTTGCTGTCATCCTTGTACCGGTTATTGCCGGCATCCTTTCCCTGAAGGAGCACAGGTTAAGCTCAATAGCGGCATCTGGAATTGAAGTTCTGATATCCATTGCCATATTTTTTTCAGGGGATACCTCAGGGATCTTCTACATAAACCATGTCTCAAAGGTATTCATAATAATGGTTGCGTCGGTCTACCTGCTTTCCACCATATATTCCATGGAATATCTGGAAAAGGATACATGGCTCCGGCACAGCTACTATTTCCTTCTGTTCAACTTCTTCACTGCCTCAATGATGTTCGCCCTGACAATAAACAATTATGGTCTGATGTGGGTAGGAATAGAGGCAACCACCATATCTTCGGCAATACTCATAATGACGGAAAAGACAGAGATATCCACGGAGGCGACATGGAGATACATTCTCATTGTCTCTGCCGGTGTCACATTCGCATTCATATCCATAATACTGATCTATTATAACTTCGGAACACTTGATGTCAGCACCATTCTTTCCATGGCTCCTGGTGACAGTCTTATTCTTCGGCTCATCATATCAATATCACTGGTCGGGTTCGGAACCAAGGTAGGCATATTCCCTGTCCACACATGGCTTCCAGATGCGCACAGCGAATCTCCGGCTCCGGTCAGTGCAATGTTCTCCGGAGTCCTTCTACCAACTGCCCTGTATGTTGTTTACACAATATACAGAATTGATGAGTTCCATGAACTCTATATCTGGGCAGGAACAGTTTCTGTGGTTTTTGCCTCCATATTCCTTGGGGCGCAGAGGAAGTACAAGAGGATGTTTGCCTATTCTACAATGGAAAATATGAGCATTGCACTTCTTGGTTTCGCCACAGGATCAGCGGTTGGCATAGCAGGGGCCCTTCTGCTGCTTGTGGCCCACAGCTTTGGCAAAGCCTCGGCATTCTATTCCTCCGGCAATGTACTGAAGTCCTATGGGGAAAAGGATATAGACAGAGTGACCGGGGTTATCAGGGCAATGCCTGTGACAGGGTCGTCCCTTCTCATGTCATCTCTGGCTGTCACCGGAACACCACCATTCGGGACTTTCTTCGGTGAATTTCTGGTTCTCTATGCGGTCTACTCAGGAGGCTACATCATTCAGTTCATACTTCTTGCAATTTTCATTCCAGTTGCTTTCATATCTGTAAATTACAACGTGACAAGAATGGCATTCGGCCACGAATCAAAGAAAATTGAGCAGAAGAATGGGATGCCATACATTGCTCTTGCCCCTGCTGTGATCAGCCTGGCAATAGGAATTGGATTCCTGGTGGTGACTTATGCGCTGGTATAGAATGGGAAAAGGAGAGGGCAGGTTCATAGGCCGAACCGCATCATTCGAGGTATATCCCTCAGTACTGGCACCTGCAGTTCCGGGAGCGGTGGAACCGGAAAGAAAGCTGGGGCCATCTGAGATGAGGTTCAATTATGGGCCTTCTACAGGAGGGCTAATGGAGTCTGTGAATTTCTCAATCGATTCCCCGGGGGAACTTATAACTGGGATTGAGGTAAATCCATACTACAAGACGAGAAAGCTCAGGATCTCAGGGCAGAAACCTGAGGACGCTCTTCTTATCATGGAGCGGATAAACGGATTTCATTCTGCATCGAACAGCATTTCATATATCCTGGCTGTGGAGGATGCACTTGGAATTACAGTACCTGAACCCGTATCCATGAGGCGTATCATTCAGATTGAGCTCGAAAGAATAAGGAGTAACCTCACTGTTATGGAGAGGCTCTGTTCAGCTGCCGGATTCGGTGTTCCACACAATATGCTGGCTGCTCTCAGGGAAAAGGTCTCAAGAATAATCGGAAATGCTACCGGTCACAGGTATATGTTTGGCACCGGAAAAATAGGTGGGACAGATCTTTCATTTTCCGGAATAGCACATAAACTTGAGCCTCTGATAGACGAGTTCCGGGAAATCAATGAGTCGCTGCTTCAATCTAAAATATTCATAAACAGGCTCCAGGGAAACGGAAAGGTCACGGACAAAGGTCTGATTGGCCCTGCTGCGAGGTCTGCAGGGCTGAGGTTCGACGCAAGATCCGATTCACAATCCCTTCCATATGAAAGGTTGAACTTTCAGCCTATTGTGAGGAATGAAGCTGACGCCTTCGGAAGGTTCATGGTAAGGGCAGAGGAGATATTCTCATCAATGGGGCTCATAGAGAGGGCAGAAGAACTCTCTGAAGGATCAGAGAGAATCGAAGTGGTGAGTCCTGAGATTGCAGATGGAACAGGAGCTGCAAGGGTGGAGTCGCCACAGGGGGATCTATTTGTGTTCACTGAGATTGGAAACTTTGTTATCAGGCATATTGAACTGATGTCCCCTGGAAAATCCAACCTTGAGGCTTTTCGCCATGGGTCCGTTGGAACAATATTCACAGATTTCCCGTTCAACTGGGAAAGCTTCGGCATATGGATATCAGAAGTGGGGGTGGAAATTGAATGACCTCAAATCTGTGGTTTCTTAAAGGGATAAAGAAAGGCGTACTGACAGAAAAGTTCCCTGCAGAGCCTCCAGAAGAGCCCCCCCTAAGGCCTTCTGTCATGGAGGGGGCAGAATATTCAGAATGTCCCGTGGAGGCCATAGATGCAGAGGGAAAGTGGATAGCAGGGAGGTGCATTTTCTGCAGAAGGTGCGAACCGCATTTCATGCCAACAGGAAATCAGGATCTCTCTGAGGTCAGGAATTTTTCACCTGATGCAATCAGGAAGTCCTTCTACATTTACCCCCTGGATTCAGGCTCCTGCGGAGCCTGCAATATGGAACTCCTTTCAATATTCAATCCTCAGTATGACGCAAACAGGCTAAGAATATTCATGACAAACTCGCCAAGACATGCTGACGCACTTCTTGTAATGGGCGTCAGGACAGAAGGGATGGAGAATGTTCTCAGGGAAGCTCTGGATGCAATGCCCGGGCCAAAGGTCATCATTGCAATGGGGGCATGTGCCATCTCAGGTGGCATCATAGGTACCATGCCACTGGATAAGGAGAAGGTGGCCCTTGAGATTGCCGGATGTCCGCCATCTCCATATACAATTATTTCCGCAATCATGAAACTGAGGGGTGACTGAATGTTCTCCTACATACCACTGATAATCGGGGGCATTGCAATTCCAGTATCCATATACAGGAAGAATATTGCACTCCTTCTGATGGCTGTGGCTTCAGTCATGCTTGCAGCACTGGTCTTCAGGCCCGGAGACCTGATCACATATTTCGTTTTGATAGGTTCAGGGGTATTCTTTGCCACATCAATATACAGCATAAGGTATTCAGACTCTTATGGAAAATGGCTGACTCCACTTTTTCTTTTCACCATAGAGGGTATGCTGATAATACTGGTTTCAAGAAACTATCTGGAGCTTATCGCAGGCTGGGAGGTCATGTCAGTTCCGGCATATGCAACAGTTGCACTGAACAAGAGCGAATATTCTCCCTCTTTTGTTTTCATGCTGTTCAGTGAGATCAGCACATTCTTCATTGTACTTGCCGCAATTCTTTCTTACTTTTCAACTGGAGGAACCAGCCTTTCATTTGTGAATGCCGGCCCTCTTGTTCTTTTCCTTCTGTCGCTGGGTGCAATGACAAAGATGGGAATCACACCATTCATGATAAGCGAATGGCTGCCAATAGCCCATGGGAATGCACCTGCAAACAGCTCTGCAATATTCAGTGCGGGCATGACACTGATGGGTGTTTTCATAATATTCCGCCTTGCTCTGGTGACAACACCCTATCTTCCTCTTGGAATACTGTTCATGGCAATTGGTGCCATATCTGTTATGTTTGCTGCTCTCTTCGCGTATGTTTCCGAAAACATGAAGATGCTTGGAGGTTTCAGCACCATTGAGAATAACGGGGCTATTCTTACCGCGCTTGGTTTATACATTGCGCTTCCTTCTTCACTGAACGTACTCAGGGAATTCGCTCTTATTGTCGTTGTGATATTCTCACTTGCCCATTCACTGGCCAAGACGGGCCTGTTCATGTATATCGGGGAAACAGGCTCAGAATATTTCAGCGGTGTCGGAGACAGGAAAAACAGGATGAGCACTGTTGGGGGTATGCTCATAGCAATGTCATTATCGGGATTGTTCCCAACAATAGGAGGGGTCGCAACCTGGATGCTGCTTGAATCCCTCTTCATGGGTGCCTACACTGGAGGAATAATAGGGATCGCCTCCATCGGCGCAGGAGTGGTTATTGCAATCGGAGAGGGCCTTGCTTCAGGAGTTATGATGAAAGTCATATCTTTTACACAATCCTTCAGGAAGAAGGGGGAAAACGGTGACAGATTTCTTTCAGGTTCTGTTCTTGGAGTAGGGATATCTCTTGTTGCTCTAATGGCAGTGTCCACGCTGCTAATACCGTCCGCATTCCTTACGGGAAATCCTTCTGTTCTTGTGTTCAACGGATTCACAATAATGTCAAGCCTCGGTGACGGAACATTTGGTGTTGTATCGCCATTATACATTGTGGGGCTGATCATAATCTTCTCTTCCGTTTCTATGGCTGTATTTGGAAAAGTTAAAGGGAGGAGGGTCAGACGCTGGAATGGAGGCATATCTACTGAGTCCTCCTATAACTCGTTCTCATACTCTAACAATATGAGGATGATGCTCAAAAAGATCCTGAGGACATCCTATTCCGGAGAAAGTCATCAGATGACAATTACAGATGTGTTCTGGTACACCATGATCTCTGCAACCAGAATATACAGAAAAGCTTCAAGGGCCATCACAATGGGAATAATGAACAGTTCCATAGGATGGTATATGATCTATATGATTGTTGGATTTATGATAATATTGATAATAGCCACTTTCGGCTGATTACCATATTACCCATGTGATTGCAAATGCAGTAAGTATGGCTGCTCCAGTTACCAGAAATGTGAACAGTCTTGTTCCAACAAGATCATCAGGGCTTTCCCTGATCTCAAGGAAGTTCCTGAATCCATGGCTCTTCCTGTACCTGTTAACATTTTCATTGTTTGTTATCATATCACTCACTGATTTGTCATCCGGTTATACCATTAAATAGTGTAACCTAACATATTAGGCATATGAAAGAAACGGATCATCAAGAAAAAGTCGCATTAGAAAGGGCCAAGAAGAAAATTATTATTGTTCGTTAAACTCAATTGAACGGGTGATCTTTTGACAGATGTATCCATGCATAACCGGGAGTGCGCCAGGCTACTTCTGGTAGCGAAATGAAAATTTTGATCTGGGGGATTTCACTCTGTAGATAGAAGCGAATCTTTTTATCAGGAGAATAGCGATTTCAGAGATATAAAAAAAGAAAAGTGTTGAAGTCACTCTTCTCTGACAGCTTCGGCATGGACAGTGAGTTTCACACGATTCCCTACCATAACACCGCCAGTTTCCAGGACACTGTTCCATTTGAGGCCGAACTCTTCCCTGTTTATTTCGCCCTCGACTGTTATGCCCATCCTTGTCTTTCCGTACGGGTCCTTAATGACTCCTTCCAGTGTCCCCTTCAGTCTGACTTCCTTTGTAACCCCTCTTATCGTCAGGTCACCGTATATGTTGTATGAATCGCCAGAGAGCTTTTCAACCCTCTTGGAAACGAACTTAAGGTCCGGGAACTTTTCAGAGTGGAAGAAATCCTCAGACCTGAGATGGCCGTCCCTCTTCTCGTCCCTTGTGTTCACAGAGGCGGTCTTTATTATTACCTCGGCCTTTGCAAGGTGCAGAGTTTCAGGGTTTCCGATTATGAAGCCCTCCATATGGTCAAATCTTCCATTCACGTTGGATATCATCATGTGCCTCACAGAGAATTCTGCAGAACTGTGGGACTGATCGAATATCCATTTTGCGTCTTTGGTCTGTTGTTCTACCATGATGGAGGATTAACCAATAGTATTAAAATATTTCTACTCAATTATGTGTATCTTATCTTACCCGCCTTATATTGAATGAACCCAGGTCTATTAAACGCCCCTTAGGTATAATATCCACCCATTCCTTTGTCCTGGGGTTCTTGAAGCCTCTGGCTCTGAGGAACTCCCTTGCCTCTTCCAGCTTAAATTCTATGGATGAATCCATGAAGTAATTCATCCTTTCGTAAATCTGATCTGAAAAAAGACCGCTGTCAAGGCTGTAAATGGCAACACCGCCATCCAGCTTTCTCTTCTGTGAGAAATGCTGAAGCGTCCTTGTGAGTAGTTTTTCGTCAAGAGACTGGATCCAGCCTGTGAGTGAATAGACAACGGTCACACATTTCCCGTGGCTTCTGTTGAGTGCTGCGTTCAGCTGATCGATCGTCTTCAGGAAACCGCTCTGGTTTGTAGCTATGGAATCAATCTGCATTGACTTGTTCTCAACAATCTCTGCAGATATGGCCTTGGAGTAAGTGTCTATGTATCTTATTGTTCCGTTATTCTCATAGAATTCAAGATTTTCCGTGAGCAGGGATAGTTCTTCCCTGATTGTGTAGATGTCCTTGTCAATCAGAATAACAATAACGGGAAGCCCTTCCTCAATGGATTTTACAATAAAGCTGTTGATCAGTATGTCCTTTGAGGAGAATGGCGGCCCATTCACAAGGACATTTGATGGAACTGAAAACCCACCGTTAAGGAGATCGTCCAGCTTGGAAGTACCGGTCTTTGCGTACTTCATCTGCTGAGTAACACCGGAATCCGTTTGTTCTTCTATTCCGGGAGGGAATATTCTCTCGATCTCAGATTCCACCTCACGAAGGGCATTCATGCTCTCCGCAATGTCCTTCCTGAGTTCACTTCTCATCTCCCTGAGTTTAGCGATGAGTTCTTCTCTGGATTCCTGGCCGTTTCCAGTTTCCATGCCTATACCTTATGCCTCCCTGAATGTACCGGATACAACCCATGGGGGTTCCTTTGGATCGTATGGTTCCATACCATCAACGGCGTTGGACTCAAGAATCTTTTCATTGACATCTATTCCAAGTCCCGGTTTTCCCGAGAGGGTAAAATAACCTTTCTCCAGCTTGTAACCGCTCCTGACGAGATTCTTCTTCCAGTCAGGCCAGAATGCCTCAAAGCTTTCCTGAATAAGGAAGTTATTCAGTGTGGTATCCACATTGAGGGATGCGGCAGTCTGGATGGGTCCAAAGGCATTGTGGAAGGCCACAGGAATGGCAAAAGCTTCCGCTATTGCGGCCGTTTTCTTGTTCTCCAGAATCCCAAGTGAATTTGTAAGATCAGGCTGTATTATGTCGACCATTCCCTGTGAAATGAATCTTGCAAAATCAGCCTTGTTGAGAAGCCTTTCTCCCAGTGCTATAGGTGTCCTGACGTATTTCTTAAGCTCCAGAAGTCCGATCTCAAGCTCAGGATGCAGGGGCTCCTCCATAAACAGAGGCTCATAAGGATCAAGCGCAGTTCCAGCATCTATTGCAGCCTTAAGTGAAAACCTGCCATGGCACTCAATAAGCAGATCCACCTCATCACCAAGTTCATTTCTGAGTGTGGAAACTATATCAACAGCATTTCTAAGCCCTTTCCTTGAGAGCTGATCATAATTGTCTCCGAAAGGATCAAATTTCATAGCGGTGAATCCCTGCGATACAACTTTCTTTGCCTTTGCAAGGAAATCATCAGGAGTTACGCAGTCAGAATACCATCCGTTGGCATAGGCACGGTGCTTCTTGGCCACCTCGCCTCCAAGGAGATTGTAAACTGGTGCTCCAAGTGCCTTCCCTATGAGATCCCATGAGGCTATCTCAAATGCGCTGAGGGCAGAGGTGGCCTCCATGGACTTCGAAAGATAGAACGAGTGTGTATAGAACTCCCTGACATTCTTTTCAACGTTGAAGAAATCCTTGTCCTGGAAGAATCTCTTCACCTCTTCCATGCTCTCTTTGACGGGCAACGTCATCAATGTAGTGGGTGCCTCCCCAAAACCAACAAGACCATCATCAGTTGTCAGCTTCACCAGAAGAATGGTGGAACTCCAGGGAGACGAAATCTCTCTCCCCTTCTCTCCAAGCTCAAGTATTTCAATATTTTTTATCTTTGAACTCATAAATTAGTAAATGGCTGAAAATACTTAAAGTTATCAAAGCCTGTTAAGTTTAAGGATAAAACTCAGGTTCCTGCATAAGATGAAGCTGCGTATTTTAAGTGGAACAGAGCATAATTTATGGATAATACAGAAATTTCATAATAAATGGCTAATCCAGCATATTCCGGCTCTGGAAAATAATATCATTCCAGTTTGAACAGAAACCGGTATTGCAAGCACATTAATAATATATGCCGGAATTTTAATGCGTTTCTTAATTTCTGATGGTGTAAGTCCCTAGTTGTGCATGTCATGTGTTATTATTACCGGGAAGTTTCGTAAATCATAATTATATAGATGAAATGTCAGAATGGTATTTATGGAGTCAAAATATAGAATAATAAAGAAATTCTCAACAGGTAAGAAGGATTACCATTATTTTTCAATTAAGGAACTGGAAAACAAGGGATACAGGATCAGTGAGCTACCCATATCCATCAGGGTCATTCTGGAATCTCTGATCAGGAATCTGGACGGGAAGAGTGTGCATGAGGCAGACATTGAAAATCTGCTGAAATGGAATCCAAAGTCACCTTCAGATTCAGAGATTCCATTCAAGGTTTCAAGAGTTGTTATGCAGGATCTTACGGGCGTTCCCGCTGTTGTTGATCTGGCAGCAATGCGGGATGCTGCGGTGGCACTTGGCAAAAAACCTGACATCATTCAGCCGCAGGTCCCTGTGGATCTCGTTATTGATCATTCAGTTCAGGTGGATTTCTTCGCAAATGATCAGGCTCTGGAAAAAAACATGGAGATTGAGTTTGAAAGGAATATTGAACGTTACAGATTCCTGAAGTGGGCACAGGGATCTTTCAACAATCTTAGGATAGTTCCCCCATCAGTTGGAATAGTGCATCAGGTCAACCTGGAATACCTGGCAAAGGTAGTGATGACCAGAGATATAGACGGAAAGACATACGCATTCCCGGACAGCCTTGTTGGAACAGACTCACATACAACAATGATTGGCGGCATAGGAGTAATAGGCTGGGGAGTAGGGGGTATAGAGGCAGAGGCCGCAATGCTTGATCAGCCCGTTACTTTCAAAACCCCGGAAGTTGTAGGCGTGAAACTCAAGGGCAAGCTTCGTGCCGGCGTAACAGCTACAGACCTGGTACTCACGCTCACAGAGCTATTGAGAAAATACAAAGTTGTGGGCAAGTTCATAGAGTTTTTCGGGGAGGGAGTTCCCACTCTTTCAATACCTGACCGGGCAACACTTTCAAACATGTGCCCTGAATATGGAGCCACTCTAGCAGTATTCCCGGTTGATGATATGTCTCTTCAGTACCTGGAAATGACAGGAAGACCAAAGGAGCATATTGAGCTCATCAAGACATACCTTGAAAACCAGGGTCTTTTCGGCTCTCAGGAAAATGTTCACTATTCGCAGGTTATAGACCTTGACCTTTCATCTGTCAAACCCAGCGTATCCGGCCCGAAGCTTCCTCAACAGAGAGTTGACCTTGGGAAGATAGGAGACAATTTCCTCAGTTCAATGGAGGAATCAGGAAATTCAACACATTCATCCGGAGGCAGGCAGAAAGAGGTTCTTCTCAAAAGCGTCAGGATCAACTTCAAGGGCAAGGAGACAGAACTCACAGAGGGTGACGTTGTGATAGCAGCAATAACCAGCTGCACAAACACCAGCAACCCGAACGTTATGATGGCCGCAGGCCTTCTCGCCAAGAAAGCGGTGGAAAAAGGGCTCAAGGTTTCCCCCAAGGTTAAGACAAGCCTCGCTCCGGGTTCCAGAGTGGTGTCGGAATATCTGTCCAAGTCAGGCTTGCAGGAATATCTGGACAGGCTGGGATTCAACCTCGTGGGTTTCGGATGCACAACCTGCATAGGAAACAGTGGCCCTCTTGATCCGGATATAGAGAAAGCGATTGTGGACAACAATCTCAGTACTGCCGCAGTTCTTTCAGGCAACAGAAACTTTGAGGCCAGGATACACAGAAATGTCAGGGCAAACTATCTGATGTCTCCACCCCTAGTAGTGGCTTTTGCCATTGCAGGAAAGGTAACCATAGATCTGGACTCCGAGCCTCTGGGAATTTCCCCAAAAGGGGAGAAGGTATTTCTGAAGGATATATGGCCCTCAGAAGCAGAGGTACAGAAGTACATGAAGGAGTACCTGACAGAAAGCATGTTCAGGGAAAAGTACAGGGACGTTAACAGCTACAACAAAAAGTGGACAGAGCTTGATGCACCTTCAGGTATGGTTTACAAATGGGACGAGAAGAGTACATATATCAGGAAACCGCCTTTCTTCGATGGCTTCAATCCACAGGAGGAAAAAGTGTTCAGTGAGATCAGGGGAGCATTCCCACTTCTTGTTCTGGGGGATGCAATAACTACTGACCACATATCTCCTGCGGGAGGAATTGGAAAGGATACTCCGGCAGCAAAATATCTCACAGAGCATGGAGTGAAACCTTCAGACTTCAACTCCTATGGAGCAAGAAGGGGAAACCACGAAGTAATGATGAGGGGCACATTTGCAAACAACCGCATAAGAAACAAGCTGGTTGACAGAGAGGGAGGATACACCCTGCACTATCCGGATGGAACTCAGATGTCAGTATATGATGCGGCGATGAAGTACATATCAGAGAAAGTTCCTCTTCTTGTTCTCACTGGAGACCTCTATGGTTCAGGAAGCTCAAGGGACTGGGCCGCAAAGGGTACAATGCTTCTCGGTGTCAAGGCGGTAATTGCAGTAGGATATGAAAGGATACACAGGAGCAACCTGGTGGGTATGGGTGTACTTCCTCTTCAGTTCAAAGATGGGGAAAATGCAGAGAAGCTGGAAATAGACCCAGGAAAACCCATGAATGTATCCTTCCCTGATGGAGTAGTTCCGGGAGGGAAGGCAGTCCTGAAATACACCAGAAAGAATGGAAAAGGCGAAGCAAATGCAAACCTTACAATCAGGGTAGACACTCCTGTTGAACTTGAATATATGAAGGCAGGCGGCATACTTCAGTATGTCATAAAGAGGCTTTCAGGAAACTGAAAGCCATACCCCGTTTCTTTTTTTAATCACCAGCCATATTTCATGCATACAATGGAAAGGATTTAAATACCTGCTGAAATGCATAATCTCACATGTACATAACTGCCCCCGCAGGCCTCAAGGATCTGGCAAGGCACATTCTGCCTGACTCAGAGTACAAAAGACTTGAGGAACAGGATTTTAACGTATACGGAGAGGAGAAATCTCTTCAGATAATCCAGGCTCTGCGGGATCTGGGCTGGATTACAGTTAATATGGAGGAATTTGATAAGATTTCCGTGAAGCCTTCCACCCTGGGACTTGAGATTTTTGAGGGAGGCCTCACTAAAAAGTACCTGGAGAAGAGTGGAGATCTTCTCGCACTCCTCAAAAGGTATCTGCAATTCATCACTGAAGGCACTGATTTTCCCGCAGCTGAAATAGAGGCACTGGCAGATCACTTCCTGAAAGCCGGAAATTATACCAGAGTGGTTGACTTCGCATCGCTGCTCATATCGGTGGGGTCGAGGGAGGGAATACCTAAGATTACCGGCATAGGGCATTACTATTACGGTTCCGTGAATCTTTACAAGATGGAACTGGATTTTGTAAAGGCGCATTTTGACAAGGCAATATCAAGTTCAGAAAAGGCCGATGATATTAAGAACCTGGCCAGATCCTATCTTGGACTGGCCTCTTACTATGGTTACAAGGGGAACATTGACGAATCTATGAGGATATTCGAGAAGTGCTATCTTCTATACAGGGAAATAGGTGATGAAGCTGGAATAAACAATGTGAGAATGAACGAAGCCTATGCTTACACATTCAAAGGAGACTTCCAGAATTTTTTCAAGTTGAATCACGAATCCATGGAGTACTTCGAGAAGGCTAATGATCTCAATCATCTGCAGTATTGTTTCCAGAATGAAGCCTCTGTTCTCCTGAACATAGGAGAGCCTGATCTTGCGATAGAGGCATCCTCTGAGGCTTATTCAATTTCCACGAAAACAGGAAATGAAAGGGTAAGACATCTTTCTGGCCTGGCCATTGCAACCATTTACATATCTACAAAAAGACCCGGTGACGCTTTTCATTACATCAACGAGGCATTTGAATATTTCAGGAGAAACATAGACACAAATGGAATGGCTAACTGTTACATGCTCTATATGGAATACTATATTGCTACTCATAACCAGAAAGAAGCGGAATCCAATCTGAAGAAGGCAGAACAGTACTTTAAGTCCAAAAAGAGCATAACCTTCATTGCCGGAACATATTATCAGTGCCTGAAGACTATGAAAGATTACGGGTATACAGAAAACGAGCTAAGCACAAAGATATTGGAATTTAAAAAGAAAGCAGCCACAATCGGCGCCGATAAGACACTCGAACAATATTTAGAAGAAATATAAATGGAGTATTTACTCCACGCAGAATGAGCCAAGGGATATTACTGTCTTGACCTTTATCTTCTGCACGTCAATTTCATCCACTTTCATTTTTGCAAACATTTTTTGACCTCAATATTATAACATTCTCAAATGTTTAAGTGTTGTCTGACAATAATTACGTATCAGATAATATATCATTAATTGTATCACTGGTGGACGGACATGAATTTTTCGCAAAGGATGGCTGACAAAACTGATTCCGGTAAGCTAATCCAGTTTCTATCAAAATGAAGGCAGTTCTTGAAAAGTTCAGGCGTTTTCAGGTGGCGGACATAAGTCAACAGGGATGATCCAACATTTAGTCGGTAGATTTAAAAAATAAGGCCAAACTCTTTAGGATAGTATCAATAAAGATATTTAAGCACCAATCAGATTGTGTCCAGCATGGAGGATCAACTCTCTTCTATATTGGAGAAACTGAAGAAAGACAACATAGATTTTCTGCAGATGCAGTTCATGGACCTTGTGGGAAAGGTGAAAACACTCACAATTCCAAGAAACCGTTTTGAAGGCGCTATGACTGAGGGCGTTGTTTTTGATGGAAGTTCAGTAGCTGGATATGCCCAGATAGAGGAATCGGATATGAGGGCACATCCAGATTATTCAACTTATACGGTCCTCCCCTCAAATGGACAGAGAAAGACTGCCAGATTCATCTGCGATGTCTATACACCCGATGGCGAAAGGTTCCTTGGAGATCCCAGATTCGCGCTTCAGAGGGTACTTCAGGAACTGAACAAGAAGAAGATGGACTTCTTCGTTGGTCCTGAGTTTGAGTTTTTCCTGTTCAAGAGAGACAGCGAGGGAAATCCCACCAATATACCTGCTGACACAGGAGGCTATTTCGACAATACCCCTACGGACACACCCAATGAGATAAGGCAGGAGATACTTATGCAGATGTATGAGCTAGGATATTATCCGGAAGCAGCTCATCATGAGGTGGCACCAGGACAGCAGGAAATTGACCTTAGATACGGCCAGGCCCTTGTAATGGCTGACAGGGTTGCAATGCTGAAAAGCATAATAAAGAATCTTGCACAGAAGCACGGTCTCTACGCAACATTCATGCCAAAGCCAATAAACGGTGTCAACGGTTCAGGTATGCATGTTCACCAGAGCATAATGACTCTGGGAGAGAAGGAGAACCTCTTCTATGATGCCTCAGAAAAATACGGCCTCAGCAAACTTGGCATGAGTTATCTGGCAGGTATACTCAGCAATGTTAACCAGGCTTCGGCTGTACTTGCCTCCTGGGTAAACTCATACAAGAGGCTTATCCCCGGATACGAGGCTCCCGTTTACATCTCCTGGGCAAACAAGAACCGTTCCGCACTTGTGAGAGTCCCTGCAGGAACCGGGATGAGGAAAAGGATGGAATTGAGATGCCCGGATTCTGCAGGAAATCCATATCTGCAGTTTGCAGTAATTCTAGGAATGGGCCTGGATGGAATAAAAAGGAACCTTGAAGCTCCAGACCCAGTTGAGAAGGACATATTCCATATGACTCCGGAGGAGAGACAGAAAAACGGAATAAACTCGCTTCCTGAGAGCCTTGGAGAGGCCCTGCACCACTTCAGGAACAGCAAACTGATGAAAGACATACTTGGTGAACACATTTTCAATAACTTCATCACAGTGAAGCAGAGAGAATGGGACAGCTTCAGATCCCATGTTACAAAATGGGAGATCGACAGATACCTTTCTGTTCTCTGATTTTCTACTCCTGTTATTCAGAAAAATCCCTGAATTTTTCCCTTTTCTTCTGCCGCGCTTTGGAGTAAACATAAACAAAGAAAAGTGCCACTCCCGAAATTATGAGAACGAAACCTAGGACGGTAAGATAAATGAAATACTGGTTTATTGCGCCAAATGATGAATTTACCGTGACATTGCTGTTTCCAGTATTGGAAACAACAAGTGTCCAAGTTCCAGAACTTCCGGATACAAATACTGATGTACCACTATCGGTGTTGTTGAAGTATTTTTCATGGGTAATGGACCCTGAGGGGGAAATTGCATATACTCTAAGATCATGATTTGAGGGCGTAGCGGTTATGGAATATTCCATGAAGTATCCAGAACCAGCTCCTCTAGTAATTTCAATACTCGACGACGGTGATATTGTTGCCGTTTTTGTGGATACGGAACCCTGAATCTGAATTGCTGAACCAACGAACAAAGCAACTGAAAGCAGGACAAATACGGTGGCAACTAAAAGGATCAATTTCCTTTTTGGCCTATACATATTGTCATATGGTAGTTGGATTTGCTTTAAAATCTTGTTGTGAATTTCATGACTCCTTCTCGCTTTGTTCCGACTTCAGATTCAGGTTTTTTACCTTCATAACAGCCATAATTATATTTCTGTATTTTTGCAGGATAATAGAATCTCCGGTAACAATTGCACTTTCAATCTCTGCCCCCATGGAAAGCTTCATGGAAGTCTTAAGGTTCCTTATCTGAGAAATTGCATCTATTACTCCTGAAAAACCCCCCACATCATCTATCCCCAGAGGTACAGGCCATGACTCGAGGTGTATGCTATCCTTTCTCTTCCAGGGTGACTGCTGATAGATGTGTTCTGTTATAAATGGCATGATAGGCGCATAGAGCTTGAGTATCTGGAACATGTAATAATTCATTCCAGAAACAATCTCGTCTGCATCTTCTGCTGGGGACGAATTTATCAGCCCTTTGCAGATTTCAAGGTAATTATCACAGAAATCCCCCCAGAACATGGTATCTATCTCCAGCCTCGCCCTTGATACATTAAAATTCTCAAAGTGCTGTGTGCTTTTCTCTATTGTCTCATCAATTCTGGATCCAATCCAGCGGTTCACTGGTGAAGATGGGCGGAAGTCATGAATATTCACATTTCTCCCCTCTGACAGCATGGAAACCAGCTTTGCGGCGTTGTATATCTTGATCACTGTTCTTCTGCCTCTGATGAAATCCTGATCCCTGACCTTTATGTCCTCTCCAGGCAGAGTTGTGGTTGCCCAGTATCTGACGGCATCTGCACCGTACTGTTCAAGAAGAGTCGAAGGAGAAATTACGTTTCCCTTGCTCTTGCTCATCTTCTGGCCCAGAGGATCATATACATTTCCGCTTATGACGATCTTCTTCCATGGCAGGAATCCGTCATGCAAAAATGACCTTACGAGAGTGGTGAACGCCCAGAAGTTAATGATGTCATGACCCTGGAATCTTGCATCGTAGTTCAGAAACTCACTGTTTTCTGTCCTTCCCATAAGCGCTAGCCTTGGGGAGAGAGAGGAAGTGGCCCAGGTGTCCATCACATCTGTGTCAGGAATTATGTTTCCGGAGTGGCATTCCGGGCATTTCATTGGTCCTGGATCAAGCCTTGGGTCTACCGGAAGCTGATGGGGTGTTGCTGTGATCATTTTTCCGCAATCTCCGCAATACCATACAGGAAACGGAACGCCGATGAACCTCTGCCTGGATATGCACCAGTCCCATTTCAGGCCGTCTATCCAGTTCTTCAGTCTCACCTTCATAAAATCAGGGATCCACTCAACAGACATGGAGAAATCCATTATCTGGCTTCTGAGGTCAAGATATCTTACAAACCACTGTCTGCTGATTCCAATTTCAACAGGTGTACCACACCTTTCATGGGTGTTGACATTATGCTTTATCTTCTCTATCTTAACCAGATCTCCGCTCTTCTCAAGAAGTCCGACGACAGCTTTCCTTGCCTCGGGAATCCTTTTACCGCTTAGTTCACCTGACAATTCATTCATAATTCCATGATTATCAAGTATAATTCTCAGGCCGGGGCTGTACTTTCTCCAGAGCAAAAGATCATTCTGATCTCCAAATGTGCAGAGCATCTCTGCACCGGTTCCTTTGTTAATATCAACATATTCGTCCTCTATAACCGGTACCTCATGACCGTACAGTGGAACTTTTACCTTTGATCCACGGAATCCTGCATATCTTTGGTCCGATGGATTTATCATAATTGCAACACATGCTGCAAGCATCTCAGGTCTTGTTGTAGCGATTGTGATGGCACCATTCCCGGCCTTGAATTCAATGTAGACAAAGTCCGTATTCATAAGCTGATCTTTCAGTTCAATCTGGGAGATTGCAGTATTGCAATTTGGGCATCTTATTGTTGGGGCTTCTTCACGGTAGGCCCTGCCCTTACTTACAAGGTCAAGGAACATGCTCTGTGATAGCTTAATTGATTCAGGTGAAAATGTTCTGTAATGGTTGTCGAAATCAGCACTGAGCCCCAGATCACGCCAGCCTTCAAGAAGTTCTCTTGAAGCTTTTTCAGCTTCAGACTTGCAGAGAGCAATGAATTCTCTCAGAGGGAGTTTCTCTCCCTTAACTCCGAGATTCTTCTCAGTATACCTTTCTGTAGGAAGGCCATTATCGTCAAAACCCCAGGGATAGAAAACCCTGTAACCCCTCATTCTTCTGTACCTTGCTATGAAGTCCTGATGAGGGTATGAAAATGCATGTCCAAGATGCATTTTTCCTGAAATTGTTGGTGGTGGCGTGTCAATGAGGTAATAAGAGGACCTCGGCCCACTTTTAAGATCAACCCGGTAAATTTGATTCCTGAACCAGATTTCCCTGCATGATCGTTCAATCTCCTTAAGATCCAGATCCATTGACACCTTAATTTGATACCATTATAAATTATGCATTATCTTAAGATGTACTAGTCATCTTTAATAGTGAGTTTTGCTATTGATTATGGATGAAAAGCTCCAGCAATATTCCTGAACTTGTGAAGATTCAGGAAGCGGTAATCAATGAATACATGGAGATGAAGGAGAAAACCTCCATGCAGAACATTGTATTCTTCCTGGACTCCTTCATCAGAGAGCATGAGGAGATCATAAGAAGCGCAAAGGCCGGGTTGTTGAAAGGTACCTCCGGGAAACCGGCTATAAAGCATCTTGAAGTTACTGGGCATCTGAATGAGCAGGAGAAAATAGACGTGAACAGCCTGCAGAGTGTGCTTCTGCACATATGCAAAAAGGAAGAGGCTGCGATGAATCAGATTAAAGTTATAGCGGACCCCGGTAAAACCGTCGCCCCTTATCTGGAATGGCAGGAAAGGATACATGAGGAAGCGGATAACCTCTATCATAGATTCATAGAGACGGCAGCCCTCTGAAAAAGATATTATCTTTTGCTCCAATCCTGGTCCCGCAATGCATCTCATAGTTGCCTCAAGAGATGATGAGGCCAGTACTTCTATGGCTGAATATTTCATAGAGAACGGACCGTTCAGGGAATTCTCCGGAGATATCTATAAATCAGGAGATAAGGTGCTTGCATTCATAGGGAAGAAGCACCTCTACTGGGAAGGTCCAGAGGAGTTGGAGAAAAATTCAGGAATGAGTTTTTCGGATATTATTTTCCTCTCCAGACACTCATCAGCAGCCGATATAAAATCTGTGACTACCCACCCGACCGGCAACTTCAGAAACTCAGCGGATCTGGGAGGTGAGCCAAGGAGGATCAGCACGTCTTATCCGGAAATGATGACTGCCTATCTGCGATATCTGAAAACCAGGATAGAGATTCCCGGAGTTGAAGTTACATTCGAGGCAACGCATCATGGCCCTCTAATTGACATACCAAACTTTTATTTTGAGATTGGAACGACCAGGGAGCAGTGGAAAGACACAGAAATACTGGAAGCCTGTCTGGATACTGTTAAAAAGGTCTCACCCGGTAAAGGGGATAACTTTGTAGGAGTAGGTGGAGGCCATTACATGACGAAGGTGACTGAGTACGCAGTCAACAATGAGGTCAACATAGGTCACATGATTTCAAAGCACAGCCTTACAGAAATAGATCATGAAATGGTCCGCATGGCTATTGAAAAGACACCTGAATGCAGGGGGTTCATTGTGGACAGAAAGGGGGTTAAGTCAAACGCTAAATCCATTATAGACTCTATTGTAGACAGCGACTCACTGGAAAAAATAGTTGTATAGTATCAAATTTTGCAGATATATTAAATGTAAAATACTGAAGTTTGTATATTATTATATATATGGTGGCGGACACCGGGAATTACGGCTTTACATCGATGTGAAATTCTGAATTATCCTATGTCAATCTTTAAATAGGTATGAGTGCTATCAGTACTCAATCAGGCTCAGACCTGAGTGAAAACAATGGAAGAGATGGACGGAGAGGAAGAACCACCTGATAAGACGCCATTTTTCAGAGCAAAGAATCTGGAAAAAACCCTCCGGCTCAAGAAGATTTTTATCAAGTTTGAAGGGGCTGGCATCACAGGTACACAGAAGGACAGGATATCAAAGCATCATGTAATAAGGGCCAAGGATCTTGGTTATGATACAATTTCCCTTGCGACATGCGGAAACTATGGGGCGTCAATATCCCATTTCGCTAATATTTATGGACTTAAGTCCGTAATTGCTGTTCCTGAACAGTATTCTGGCGAAAGAAACGCTGAGATGGAGGCAAATGGTGCCAGGATTCTGAAGGTGGAATCCAGGTATGAAGATCTGGTTGAGATGATGAGGGGGCGTTCCAGAGAGGAATCATGGTATGACTCCAGCCCTGGCTCCGAAAATTCAGAGGTTGACTTCGTAGGATACAGTTCAATTGCCTATGAGATTGTCTCACAGCTGGGAAGAAGCCCGGCTTATGTTGCGGTTCCTGTGGGAAACGGGACAACACTTGCCGGTATTTATAACGGATTCAGAAACATGCGTGCAAGAGGGGTTATAAAGAGGATACCTGTTTTCATAGGCTCAAGCACTCCAAACGGGAATCCGGTCGTTGAATCATGGAAGACGGGAAGAAGAACCATCATGGAACTTGATCCGGCAAAGATTGTTGAGACTCCCGAATCAGAACCACTGGTAGCTTACCGTTCATATGACGGACAGAGGGCCCTGGATTCAATATACGAATCAAAAGGGGTTGCAGAATACGTATCCGATTTTGATATGATCAGGTATGCAAATATGCTGGAAAAGACCGAGATGCTTTCTGTTCTTCCTGCATCAGCTTCTGCTCTTGCAGCGGCCCACAAAGTCATTCCTGGTAACGGAGATTCTGAAAAGGATATTGTCGTTGTTATAACAGGAAGGTCAAGGAAATGGACAATGCAGTAGTTCTGGCAGAAGGTGTACTTGGAAGCACCTATGGTAAAACAGCCAATGGGCTTGTCAGGTTCACAAAGAGATACAATGTGAAGGCGGTAATCGATTCAAAGAAAGCTGGCATGGACGCGGGCCAGGTTGTAGAGGGGAAGAGCAGGGGGATTCCAGTTGTAGAGAACCTGAGCGATTCCCTGAAGTTCGGCGTGAGCACTCTTGTAGTGGGAATTGCCACAGATGGAGGTTACCTTCCGGATGAATACAGGGGAGTAATATCTGAAGCCCTTCACAATGGATTGAATGTGGTGAGCGGATTACATGAGTTCATCTCAGATGACCCTGAGTTCTACGAACTTGCCCGTAAACATGGTGTTAGGATCATAGATGTACGGAAGATGTTCAGGGACATGAAAATGCCTTTCACCGGGAGGATCAGAGAGGTAAAATCATCAAGGATAGCGGTTCTCGGAACAGACAGTGCCATAGGCAAAAGAACCACAACTGTTGTACTGACAAACAGCATGAGAAAGGCAGGGGACAAATCCTGTATGATTGGCACGGGCCAGACTGCGTGGATGCAGGGGATAGAGCACACTGTTGTTGTCGATTCCATGATAAATGATTTCATTCCGGGCAATCTGGAATGGAACACACTGAGGGCCTGGGATATGGAGGCTCCAGATATAATGTTCATTGAGGGGCAGGGTTCTGTTCTTCATCCAGCATATCCTGGGAGCTTCGAGATCATAGGTGCCTGCCGCCCCACCGGAATAATTCTGCAGCATGCCCCCAAAAGGAAATTCTTCGACGGGTTCGAGGATTTCAGGATCCCCCCTCTTGAGAAGTACATAAAGATACTGGAGCTTCTTTCCGGCTCACCTGTCATAGCCATATCTGTTAACAGGGAGAACATGTCTGATGAAGAGGTCAGGGATGCCGTCAGTAATCTGGAGTCACAGTATGGCATTCCTGCATTTGACCCACTTTCTGATGATGTTGAAAGAGTTTCCAGAATAATCAGGGAAGTTGCAATGCAATGATTCCCAGCTTTATTGAGAGAATCACAACATTCCGCAATATCTCGGTAGGGATCGAAAAGATAGAGAAAAGACGGATAACAGGTAAAATTACTGTTGAGGACGATGAAGGTTCCCACAGTTTCCGTCTGATGTTCACATATTTTGAAGACATCAGCGTGGACGAGAACCTGGCCGGCCTTATACTTACAATGCCGGCAATAAACTTCACACTCTTTTCCAAACGTCTTACGCTCAATTTTCCCGTCTCTTCCCAGGATAAGGATATAATCAGTGAATGGGTCAGAATAAACAACAGGGAGGTCTTTGTTAACAGGCTGTGCCTGAGAAGACATGAATTCTTCCTCAGGGAATACCTTCCTTCGGAATCGGAGATCACAGCGGAGAATTCTGAAGGATGCACAGAAATCATTACTCCGCAGATGATTACAAATAGACAGGGGGTTCAGATGAATACTGGCAGGGTGGCAATTCTATCATCCGGTGGCAAGGAGAGCCTTCTGACCTCAGGAATTCTTACAGAAGCTGGTGCGGAAGTGCATCATATATTCATAAACGAATCAGGGGGGCACTGGAACACAGCCAGGACCTCTTTTGACCATTTTACCTCGACAGGAAGGGAAGTTGAAAAGATCTGGACAAATGTGGACAGATTCTACCATTTCTGTCTTGACCTTCTTAAGCCTCTGAACAGGTCTGTCTCCGAGAAATGGGCGGACGACTACCCTGTCCAGCTGTTTATATTTCCGGTATATATTTTCGCAGCAATACCTCTGCTTATCAAGTACCAGGTGGGCAATCTGGTCATGGGGGACGAATTTGACGATCCCTTAGAGTTTTTTCCCTACCATGGGTTGAAGCACTATTATGGGATTTATGATCAGACATCTGATTTCAACCAGTCAATTACAGAATATCTGAAGAGGTCAGGATTGAACATATCTGTATGGTCAGCAGTATATCCCATAAACGGGTCACTTGAGGAGAAAATTCTGATACACAGATATCCTGAACTGTTCCGTACACAGAGATCATGCCACTCATGCCGCAATATATCAGGTAAAGTTGTTCCCTGTGGAAAGTGTTCAAAATGTCTGGGTATTCTGCTTTTCATTCTTGCTGCAGGGGGTAACCCTGAGGAAGCCGGCTACACATCTGATTCAATATTACATCTGGAAGAGCGCCTTGACAGGACAAGAATGAGGCTCGATCCAGATGAACTCAACCTGATGAGAAAAAGGGTTCGAGGTGAGGGGAGCGGAGCGGAAAGCCATGTTGATATGATCCATATTCTGCCGGATGAGCAATTTGAAGGAAGCAGGATACCTGAGCAATTCAGGGATAAAATCCTGCACATATTCAGCCAGTATGCCTCAGGGGTCTGTCGTGTTGAAGGAAATGCCTGGGTCAAAGTCTAAAAGAACTGTTTTTCAGCTTCCTCCATATCCTCCTGGCTCAGGCATCTCGAGTATTCTTTCAGTGGTTCCATGTTCAATTCATAAAACACAGGCCCCCACTTGAATTTGTTCAGTAACTCTGAACCGAACTCATTGAAGCCGGTTATAAAAAGTGCAGCTGCAACAGCTTCCACCGAGGAAAGCCTGAATGGTTTCCCATAATTAACTGGATTGGCCGCGAGAAGTTCAGGGAGCCTCACTCCCCTTCTGAGCCTGATCTCTTTCAGCGTTTCAGACCTGTTCCATGACCCTTCCAGAACCCCAATTCCGTGAATGCTGATCTCCTTGCGCATATTAGGAAGAAGCATCGCTGAAGAATCAGGCACAAGCGCAAGGGTTCTGTTCATTTTCTGAAGGGGGACCGATCTTGCCAGCCCGAATCTCTCTAACTTTCTCATGGTGCTCTTCCTGGGATCATCCTGGTGCATGTAATAGAAAAGAACTGCGGGTCTGGCCCTCATTTCTGCATCTTCATCGGAAGGAGCTGGCACATAAAGGGTATTTCAGAAAAAGATATAACAAAATGCATATTTTTGGAAAGCAAGTAAAAGGCTCGTTGAAAGTATTTAAACTGCAAAAAATTATTATGCTGAGTTTCTCTAACTCATAATGCGATACGTTGTAATCACAGGCGGTGTGATTTCTGGCTTAGGAAAAGGCACATTAACTTCAAGCCTCTCTTACCTTCTGAAATGTCATGGAATAAAGGTAACAACTCTGAAAATAGATCCATATCTCAATTATGACGCAGGAACAATGAATCCATACCAGCATGGGGAAGTTTTTGTACTTGACGACGGAAGCGAAGTTGATCTTGATCTTGGAAATTATGAGCGATTCCTGGACACCAGCCTGAGCGGCAGGAACAACATAACGACCGGGAAAATATACAAGGAGGTCATTGAGAGGGAGAGAAGAGGGGAATACCTCGGAAGTACTGTTCAGATAATCCCTCACATAACAAACGAGATTAAGCGAAGAATCAGGGAGATCGGCAACAATTCAGGTGCTCAGGTTGCACTCATAGAGGTTGGGGGCACAGTGGGAGATATTGAAAGCATGCCTTTCCTTGAGGCACTCAGGGAACTGAACAGGGAGAAGGATACTGAAAGCATGATCTTCTGCCATGTTACTCTGGTTCCGGAAGTCGGCGGAAACATGGAACAGAAGACAAAGCCTACTCAGCACAGTGTCAAGGCATTGAGGGAAATAGGAATACAGCCGGACGTTATATTCTGCAGGTCCAGGAACAAGCTTTCACCTGATTCCGTAAGAAGAATATCACTGTTCACTGACGTTAATGAGGAAGGCGTGGTCAGTGTCACGGACGTACCCAATGTATATCTGGTTCCGGACCTGCTCAGGAGACAGGGCATTGACAGATTCATCATATCTAAGCTGGGTCTTGGGGCAGGAGACTTCAAAGATATATGGGCGGAGTACAAGAATAACCTTGTGAACCCAAAAAAGAGGGTAACCATTGCACTGGTTGGAAAATATGTTGAGCTTCAGGATGCATATATAAGCCACAAGGAGGCCTTTTCCCATATAACTGGAAAAACTGGAATTGCAGTTGACATAAAGTGGATAAATTCCGATGATCTGCTTTCGGATATTTCTGTTCTCGAAGATGTACATGGAATAATTGTGCCGGGTGGATTCGGTTACAGGGGATTCGAAGGAAAACTCAGGGCAGCCAGGTTTTCAAGGGAGAGGGAGGTACCATATCTGGGTATATGCCTGGGATTCCAGGTCGCTGTTGTGGAGTTTGCAAGAAATGTTCTGGGGCTGGAAAACGCCAGCAGCACTGAATTCGATCCAAAAACTCCTCATCCTGTTATCGATCTTCTTCCGGAGCAGATGGGTGTCATGGACAAAGGTGGAACCATGAGGCTGGGATCAAAGAAGGTCCTCATTAAGGAAGGCTCTCTGGCAAGAGAACTTTACGGGAAGGACGAGGTATACGAGAGGCACAGGCACAGATACGAGGTGAATCCTGTATATATAGACAGGTTTGAGAAAGCCGGCCTGAAATTTTCAGGAACAGATGAGGACAGGATCAGGATGGAGATAGCAGAGATGCCTTCCAATCCGGGAATGATTGCAGTCCAGTACCACAGTGAATTTCTATCCAGGCCTCTCAATCCATCGGTTGTGCATGAATACCTGGTACGATCTGCACTGAAGTACAGGGAACACCTGGTTGAAGCAGCAGCGTGAAGCAGGGATGCCCGAAATGCCTCAAAGGATCGATCTTGAAAGCTACAGGAAGATGCTCTGGGAGCGTGTGCGTGAAGCCTATGAAATAGCCAGGAAGGCCAGGGCAACAGGCCTTGACGTTACACAGGAGGTGGAGATGCCTCTGGCCTCTGATATGGCTGACAGAATTGAGGAGCTCATCGGCATTAAAGGAATAGCCTCAGAAATAAGGCAGCTTGCTGAAACAATGAGCCGTGAGGAGATTTCCATCTCAATTTCACGCAGGGTCGCAGAAATGTATTCCGGAGAGGGCAAGAGGGTAGCTGTGGAAAAAGCTGTAAGAGTTGGCCTGGCCATACTCACTGAAGGGATACTTGTTGCCCCCCTTGAAGGAATTGCAAGTGTGGAGATAGCAACCAACTCAAACGGAACTGACTACGTGTCCATAGTCTATTCGGGGCCAATAAGAGGGGCAGGCGGAACTGCGCAGGCTCTGAGTGTTCTAATTTCAGATATAGTCAGAAGAGACCTCGGGATTGGCTCCTACATAGCAACCGATGATGAGATAGAGAGATACATAGAGGAGATACAGAGCTACAACAGGCTCAAACATCTCCAGTACCTGCCTTCCCCGGAAGAGATCCGTAGAGTTGTCCGGAACCTTCCTGTATGCATAGATGGAGAGGGAAGTGAAGAGGAGGAGGTATCAGGTCACCGGGATATGGAAAGGGTTTCCACAAACAGGATAAGAGGCGGAATGTGCCTTGTCCTCTGTGAAGGGCTACTCCAGAAGTCAAAGAAGGTCCTGAAGCACACGTCCAAACTGGGAATAAAGGAGTGGGACTTTCTTTCAGGGAGTTCCAGTTCGGACAACGGAGAACAGAAAACTGAAAAGGACGCAGGCAAATCTGAGAAATTCCTCAAGGACCTTGTAGCGGGCAGGCCAGTTTTCGGCCATCCTAACAGGCCCGGGGGCTTCAGGTTAAGGTACGGAAGATCAAGACTCACAGGGCTTGCTGCAGCAGGAATCAACCCTGCCACAATGATTGTGGCGGACGAATTTATTGCCACAGGTGCTCAGATTAAGGTGGAACTTCCAGGCAAGGCTGCGGCAGTGACTCCATGTGACGGAATTGATGGTCCAATGGTTCTCCTGGATGATGGCTCGCATATCAGAGTTGAAAGCGAGGATACTGCAAGAGCAATTTCAGGAAGGATCTCAATGATAACTGACATGGGGGAAATTCTCATTGCATACGGTGATTTTCTGGAGAACAACCACAAGCTTGTCCCCGGATCATTCAACCATGACTGGTGGAGGCAGTATGTTTCAAGGGCAAAGGTACCGGAAGATTTTGCCTTAAGGGTTCCGGATGAACTGGAAGCCATAAGCCTTTCTGAAAAGTACAGGATCCCTCTTCATCCAAGATACGACTATTTCTGGCATGATCTTGAGGTTTCCGAGATAATATCAATTCGCAAAGAGCTGCTAAATTCAAGCATATCTGAGGGAAAAGTGATTGCTGACTCATCTCTCTCTTTCCCGCTGATACGGTTAGGTGTACCCTTTGCCTCATCCGAAAGTCACATTATCATATCGGAATATCTCTGTCTTCTCAGGTCCCTTGGGCTTTCTGTGGAAGATGGTAAAATCAGAGAGAGGGTCCCTCTTCCTGATGGGGAATCAGAACCTTTGAGTCTTGTCAGCCATCTTTCCGGCCTTACAATTCTCCCAAGGTCTCCAACAAGGGTTGGGGCAAGGCTCGGAAGACCGGAAAAAGCTGGGGACAGGAAGATGAAGCCAAAGGTGCATGTTCTCTTCCCGGTGGAATCATATGGTTCCACAAGGCGATCAATAAGAAGTGCCGGCTCCAGTTCCTCCAGCTCCATAGAGATTGAAATGGAAATGAGGATCTGCAGGGAGTGCAAAAGTGACTCCCCGCAGCCAATATGCCCAAATTGCGGCTCACCAACAATTGAAACTGGAAATGTGAAGAAGTCCCGTGTCGATCTTCATGGCCTGCTGCAGAAAGCAGAAGAAAGGATGGGTATTGACATCCCAGACAGGCTGGAGATCAAGGGAGTGAAGAAGCTAATGTCCAGCTCCAAGGCAGCCGAACCTATAGAAAAGGGTATTCTGCGTGCCATTCATGATATTTCCATTAACAAGGACGGAACCTGCAGATACGATATGTCCGATATTCCAATAACACATTTCAGGAAGGATGAACTCATGATAGATCCTTCCGTCTTTGTCTCTCTGGGTTACGATGATTCAGAAATGAATGAGATACTTCCTCAGGATATCATCATTCCATACAGGTCTGCTGAATATCTGCTGAAGGTTACATCTTTCGTTGATGATCTCCTTACAAGGTATTACGGAATGCCCCCGTTTTACATGTGTCAGAAACCTGAGGACCTCATAGGTCATCTGGTGATTGGCCTGGCACCCCACACCTCCGGGGGAATTGTTGGCAGGATTATAGGTTTCAGCAACGTGAGTGGCTGCTATGCACATCCTTTTTACCACGCAGCAAAGAGGAGGAACTGCGACGGGGATGAGGACAGCATAATGCTTCTCATGGACGGGCTCCTTAATTTCTCAAAGAAATTCCTGCCCTCCACAAGGGGAGGGCTCATGGATGCGCCCCTCGTTCTGACAGTACAGCTCAATCCGGAGGAGGTTGACAAGGAAGCAATGAATGTTGACACTGTGAGCGATTATCCGCTGGAGTTCTATGAGAGAACCCTGTCTGGAGCATCTCCGGTTGATCTGGAGGAGATGATGATGACTATGGGGAAGAGATACAGCCTCACAGGCACAATTATGGGTACCGGGTTCTCAACATCCTGTTCTAATATAAACCAGGGTGTGACAACATGCTCCTACAAGACCATAGACAGCATGGAGGAAAAGATAGAACGTCAGTTGAAGCTGGCCAGGAGAATAAGAGCTGTTGATGCTGATGATGTTGCCGCAAGAGTCCTTAATTCTCATTTCCTTCCCGATATGTACGGCAATTTCCGGAAGTTCTTTTCACAGGAGTTCAGATGCACGAGATGCAACTCAAAGTACAGGCGTGTTCCCCTATCAGGTAAATGCCTGAAATGCGGAAACAGGAGTCTGACCTTGACAATACACAGAGGAAGTATAATGAAATACATGAACGAAACAGTGAAAATTTCAGAAGAGTTCAATATTCCATGGTACCTTAAGATAAGGATAGATAATCTTGTGAATACAATAAAAGGTACATTTAACACAACAGAACCTCTCAAGGGGGAGGAGCTTAACTTCTACATGGAGGAAGAGGTGGAGAATTGATAGGTTCACTCTTTGTAACGGGACCAGCTGGAACCGGGAAATCAACTTTCTGTGGCGCCCTGAAGGAATGGCTTATCACGAATGAGTATGATGCTGCAGTTGTGAATCTGGACCCCGGTTCAGAATATATACCCTATGAAGCGGAAGTTGACATAAGGGAGACAATATCTCTCTCCCAGATAATGTCTGAATACAACCTGGGACCGAATGGTGCCCAGATTGTGGCCGCTGATCTGCTTCTTGACAATCTTGAGCCTGTTTCAGGCGTACTCAGGGAACTGGACGATTACTATGTGATATTTGATACACCGGGCCAGATGGAGCTTTTCACATACAGACCAGGTGCCCCATTGCTTGTGGAGAAACTCAGCGGACACAGGTCAATGCTTGCCTTCATCTCGGACGCTGTTCTCTCTGTGTCACCATCAGGTTATATTTCGCAGAAAATGCTTTACGCTTCCGTGATGTCCAGATTCTTCAGGCCAATGATATATGTTCTGAACAAGGCAGATCTGGTTACTGAGGAGGATATTCAGAGAATCTCATCCTGGGAGGAGTCTCCGGAGATTCTTTCTGACGCCCTTATGGATGAGAAAGCCCCAATGATGAAGGATTTCTTCATCTCAGTCCTGAAATCTTTCAAGGAGGCGGACCTGATCTCCAAAATAGTCCCCGTATCTGCCAGAGACTTCAGCGGCCTGGAAGACGTATACAGCGACATGTCCGTATTCTTCACAGGAGGTTCTGATACAGATACCATGTACAGGGATGATTAATATTGTGTAAAGTGTGAATTAAAGTGCTTGTGCCCGGGTATAAATAACAAACTCCAGAAGAATTACTGTTGTTTAAATACAGGGCATAATCCATACAAATGCCAGCAAAAGAGTTTTAACTGTCCTGTTCTAACCTCGATCATGGCAGCAAAGCATCACTGTATTATATGCCAGGACCTGATCTATAGTGGGATTTACTGCTCTGAATGTTCCTCACAGATTCACAGGGCCAGATCAATTGAGGATGAACCCCTTGATGAATGGTTGAGCAATGCAAGATCATCAAGGACCAGAATCTATTCTGAGCGAACCAGTGGAATCAGGACCATTGACGAGTTTTTAATGTCTTGATCTCAAGGCATTTCCTTAAAAATTCTCTGCAAACATTCCATATTCTATATGCTGTGTAATTTGATCTATATGTAACGTAAAAACTTCAAGCTGAATTTTCAGGAAGGCACATGCAGAATTGATGGTTGTTCATACTTTTAAAGATTTCTCATAAGATTTTTAAGTCTTAAGGAAATGGTGAAATGGTGAAATAATGGCAGACAACTGGAAAGAGAGAAACGAACTGAAACCCAAAGGACTCGACGGAATATCAGATCAGCAGATAGAGTACCACTTTGAAACACATTACAAGGGATACGTCAAAAAGCTCAATGAAATCTGGTCTAAACTGGGTTCTGCCGACAGAGCAGCAGCAAACCAGAACTACAGCGATCTCAGGGAATTGAAATCCGAAGAGAGCTTCAACTATGATGGCTCACTTCTGCATGAGATATACTTCGGAAACCTTACAGCAGAACACGGACAGCCCTCTGAAGCTTTCAAGAAGCAGGTAGAGAAAGACTTCGGAAGTTATGAGAAATGGGTCGAGGATTTCAAGGCAACAGGAGTTGCATTCAGGGGATGGAGTCTTCTTGTCTTTGATCTCAACACAGGCAAGCTGAGAAACATAGGCGCCGACGCACACAATTCAAATGCCATGTGGAACAGCATAGTTATTCTGGCTCTGGACGTTTACGAGCATGCATATTATGTTGACTATGGCCCCAAGAGAGCTCCTTACCTTGACGCCTTTATGAAGAACGTCAAGTGGTCAGACGTTGACAAGAAGCTCGAGAAAGCCAAAAAAATGTATGAAATATTCAAATAATATTTCATTATGAGAGCCCTGAATGGAATCAGCTTCTGTTTCAGGGCAGATTATTTTCAGGGAAAGCCATTTTTTTTCAAAGTTAAGATTCATTCAGCAATCTCAGATAAAGGATGTTCTTGAAACAAGGCTTGATGATTTCAGGAGAATGAAATTTTCCAGCGCGGAGACTCTTTTTGGTGAATTGTGTTTCTGCATACTTACCGCCAATACTTCCGCAGAGATGGGCATAAGGACACAGCAGGGAATAGGCATAGAAGGTTTCATGGAACTCCCGGAGGATAAGCTGAGGCAGCGGCTTCATGAACTGAAATACCGTTTCTATAATGTGCGATCCAGATTCATCGTTAAGGCAAGGCCTTTTCTGGACAGACTTCCGGAAATTGTGAGATCCATGGAACCTTTTGATGCACGAGAATTTCTTGTAAAAAACATTGACGGAATAAGTTACAAGGAGGCATCCCATTTTCTCAGGAATGTTGGCGTTTTTGACCTGGCAATTCTTGACAAGCACATAGTGAGAATAATGAACCAGGTGGACCCCTCAATAGACCTCAAGGTCACTCCGGCATTCAGGTATATCCAGAAGGAGAACATATTCAGGGCATATTCAGACTGCCTTGGGATGAAACCTGGAGAGCTGGATCTTTACCTGTGGTACATAGCAACCGGTAAAATAATTAAGTGAGTCTGGACTAAGTGTACACGTATGCTCAATTTCATGGAGTCTAAGAGGATAGACCTGAACTACAGGTACCTGCACGGGGATCTTTATGAACTGATGAAAAATGCGGGAAGGGCAGTTGCAGATACAGTTACAGAGAACTTCGGCAGAGGCCTGAAAATACTTGTTCTTTGCGGCACAGGTAATAACGGGGGGGATGGCCTGGTTGCAGCCCGCCTTCTATCTGCCGATAACTCAGTGAGCGTTTTCCTTGCGTCTGATGAGCCTTCTCTGAAAACAAGGGAGGCAAAGAAGGCCTTCAGGGATTACAAAGGCAGTTTCGTTGAATCCTTCCCACAAAGTATGTCGGACTATGACGTTGTTATCGATGCCCTTCTAGGTTCAGGAATATCAGGCAACCCACGGAAACCAATAGATGAGTATATTCTTGCTGTGAACAGGTCCGCGAAGCATGTTGTATCGGTTGATGTGCCCTCAGGAATCGGGAGCGAAATATGCATTTCACCAGAGATCACAGTAACATTCACTGACATCAAAGAGGGTATGGACCACAACAACAGCGGCAGGATAATCATAAAGGATATAGGAATACCAGACAGGGCCTTCAGAAACAGCGGACCGGGTGATTTTCTTTATCTGAAGAAGCCGGTACTTTCATCACATAAAGGGATGAACGGAAGGGTGATCATGATCACAGGTCACCGGTTTTATGGTTCTGCTGTGATTTCTGCACTGGGAGCCATAAGATCCGGAAGTGACACAGTGAAGGTTTTCACTTCTGAGGAAAACAGGGCCATTATTTCCGGATACGATGCTCAGATAATTACTGGCCTGTCAAAATCACTGACTCCTGATACAGTTCAGCGTTCTGACTCGGTACTTATAGGTTCAGGATGCGGAGATTATGATCTCTCCTCTGAAATAGATTCACTGAAGGGATACAGAGGTTTCATAGTCCTGGATGCCGATGCACTATCAAGAGCGGAGGAGATATTCGAAGCCGCACCTGAGTCCAGAATTTGTGTCACTCCGCATTCAACAGAGTTCAGAAGGATCAGTGGAAGGGACCCTACCATAGAATACGCTCTTGAATATTCCGAAAAGACAGGTTTTCTCGTCATACTGAAAGGCGAAAAGGATATAATCTCAGATGGCAGGATCTACAGAATCACTGAGGGTGGAAATCCAAGAATGACCATGGGTGGAACAGGTGACCTGCTAGCTGGAATACTGGCATCTTTGCTGAATTCATCCCGCAGTATTCTTGCAGCTGCATGCATGGCATCGTTCATAAACAAGAAAGCTGCTGACCTCTGTTTCCAGGAGAAAGCATACTGGTATGACATTAACGATATGATATCCAGAATTCCAGAGGTCATGCGGTATTACAGTCAGTATTCGTAATTCCGGGACATAGGGAAGATTAATAAATGATTAATATTAATTGATGAGGAAGGTGAAGGATGCCGGATAGCCCTGAAACTGAAAATGCAGAAAAGAAACAGAAGTCGTTTCTGGAAGCTTTTCAGGAAGCAGCAGACAGAAAACCAAGCTATCCTGTTCTTGTTTTCGATGGAAGGTATTTTTCATACAGAAGCATAGATCAGATGTCATCCTCACTGGCGGAATTTCTGTCCTCAAAGGGATGTGGATCGGATTCAAGGGTAGGGATTCTTTTACCAATGTCGCCTCAGTATCTTATCTCAGTTCTGGGTATACTGAAGTCAGGGGCGGTTCCGGTAAATATGGGC
>JAMCPQ010000011.1 GCA_023379825.1 Thermoplasmatota archaeon
GCCTCGTAATCGAAATCTATCTTCTGCTCAACCACATATTTCTGATCCGGAATCTCATCTATTGGATCGTTCCTCGACAGCCTGTACTGGCCCTTTCCATCATATCCACCTGATGCGCTCTTCAAAACAGATTCGTCAAAGGATTTAACCGCTTCCGCTAGTTCGAGCCTCTGTTCTGCCACTATGAAATCAGCGGTGGGAACCCCTATTTTTTTGAGAAAATTCTTCTCGTCAGCTCTGTCTCTCTTCAGCATTATGGCATTTTTACCTGGAAATAGTTTGCCGGATAAGTCAGCTGCTTCAAGCACCCTGCTGTCTATATGCTCAAACTCAAAAGTGATGACGTCACTCTGTTCTATGAATTCCTGATAGTTCTCATACTTGAAGCTCCTGTCTGCAATCCTTCCAGCTGGAGAGTCTGCAGTACTGTCAATAACAGAGAAGTTGAAACCCAGCTTCCTTCCCTCCATGACAAGCATCCGTCCAAGTTGGCCTCCTCCAATTATTCCTATGTTCATCCCGGCACCATAACCTGGTTCTATTGATTATTCGATCTTATCCCTGAGAACCTTATCCTCCTGAGATTTCATCATGGCCTTCACTTTTTCAGCTATTTCAGGATGTTTTATGCCCAGTATCCTTGCGGCTAGCAGAGCAGCATTCCTAGCCCCGTTTATCGCCACTGTTGCCACCGGAATTCCGGCTGGCATCTGGACTATTGAAAGAAGGGAATCAATTCCGTTCAGACTCCTTGATCTGACAGGGACACCTATGACCGGCAGTGATGTCAGGGAGGCAGTCATTCCGGGAAGATGTGCGGCCCCTCCGGCCCCAGCTATGATCACCTCAATTCCTCTTGATTCGGCCTCCCTTGCAAACCTGTACATTAGATCAGGTGTTCTGTGCGCAGAAACTACCTTTTTCTCGTATTCTATACCCAATTCAGAAAGCGCTGATGCTGCTTCCCTCATGGTTTCCCAGTCTGAGCTTGAACCCATGATAACTGCTACTAGAGGCATTTCAGAAGAATTGTAACTTACCTTATTAAAGTGATTCAAGAAAACTATTGAAGTCGGACTGTGTTCTGATCACAGCTGAGGATGCTTTTCTGACCCGATTCATGATGGCAAGACCCTCTTTTTCCTCAGGAAATTCATGAATGATCGCTGCAGTGCATTCTGAACTGTCAATCTCCCTGAATGAACTGAACAGATTCCTTGCTGCATCTTTCAAATTTTTGGAATCACCCAGGAAAATTTTGTTTTTTCCACCACCATTCAGCATCTCATCCAGGCCAATGAACAGAAATCGCCCGTCGTTGCCATATTCAGTCATTATTTTCTTAAAAAGAGACTTGTCCTGGATCAGGGCAAGGGGTTTCACAGGGGAGTAATGCTTGTATTTTGTACCAGGCGACACAGGCCTTTCGGAATATTTTATGCCTCTTGCTATATCATCCACCAGAACTTCTCCAAATATTGAGGAAATGTCCTCAACATTCATGGAACCTGCCCTCAGTAGAAGCGGTTTCTGGCCACGTATATCTATCACTGTGGATTCCAGTCCCAGTGAGCATTTTCCCGCATCATAGATCAGATCCACAGAACCATTGAATTCCTGAATTGCGTAATCTGAAGATGTTATACTGGGCCTCGTTGATATGTTGGCGCTGGGAGCTGCTACAGGAAGTCCGCTTTGCTCTATGATTGATCTGGCCAGAATGTTTGAAGGCATCCTTACTGCGACCGTGCTCAGGCCTCCTGTTACCTCTGGTGGAACAATTGAAGATGCCTCGAATATTATTGTCAGCGGCCCAGGCCAGAACTCTTCCCACCTTCTCTCCACAATTTCCGGTACATTCCTGGCTATTCTGTGAAGCATTTCCATATTGCTTATGTGGACTATCAGGGGATTGTCAGCCGGCCTTTTTTTCACAGAGAAAATTCTGAGTGCGGATTCTGCTGAGAGGGCATTGCATCCTATGCCGTATACTGTTTCTGTCGGGAATATTACGAGACCACCATCTTGCAGAACAGTAACTCCCTCCTTAATAGCCTCGGAAGATGGGTTATCCTGATCCACCTTCACTATTCGCGTTATCATTTGTCTTATATCATAACGTGGGACATATAGATTGATCAACTTGTTTGACAAATAGGGAACACTCATTCATGGCATTCTTCTGAATTGAATTGTGCATGCTGGTCTGATATCATAATTAAACATGACTGATACAAAATAATAATACAGGTGGCAATATCAAGAACGCATGAATATCAATGAGTACATTCTCGATCTTGATGTTGATTTCAAAGGACTCACATTCAAGGGGAAGGAAAGGATAAAATTCAGCGCTGACAGGGAAAAACTGAGCCTCAATTCAGCAGAGCTGGATGTGGAATCCATTCTACATGGCAAGGAACAGCTCAGATTTTCCGCTGATGAACAGTCACAGACTCTGGATATTCAAAAGGAGTTCTCAGGTGATTCGGAGATTCTGATCACATTCAGCGGAAAGGTGAGTGAGTCACTTCAGGGACTCTATATAGCCAGATACTCACAGAATGATTATATGCTGAGCACGCAGTTTGAATCCACTGGTGCCAGATTTCTCTTTCCATGTCTGGATCATCCTGCTTACAAGGCCAGGTTTTCACTTAATCTTACCATTAATGAAGAACTGGATGCTATTTCAAATATGCCTCAATCCTCTGTAAAACAGAAAGATGGCGGAAAAAAACTTATAACATTTCAACAAACTCCGCCGATGTCAACATACCTGATATACATAGGCATCGGCAAAATTGAGGAGAGATCAATCAGCGCGGGAAACTATGATTGTATTCTTGCTGCACCTAAGGGTCTTCTTAACTCAAGTGACGTGCCTGTAAAAGAGGCCATTTCATTCATAGAGGAGTATGAAAAATACTTCGGAGTGAAATACGTCCTTCCAAAGGTTCATCTGATAGCAGTTCCAGAGTTCGCCGCAGGAGCCATGGAGAACTGGGGTGCAATAACTTTCAGAGAGGTTCTTCTGATGCTAAATGATGGTACGAGCACATCAGTGAAGCAGACAGTATCAGAGGTGATTGCACATGAGCTTGCACACCAGTGGTTTGGTAATCTTGTGACAATGAAATGGTGGAATGATCTCTGGCTGAATGAGAGCTTTGCCAC
>JAMCPQ010000012.1 GCA_023379825.1 Thermoplasmatota archaeon
GATGTACCTGATGTTCGCGGCTGCAACCACTTTCGCACTGGGAATGCACCTGCCACTTTAGAATATTATAATTAATTTTTTTAATTTCTTTTAATCTTTTGATTTTCAGTTTATCCTACGTGAGATGGAAGACCACATTCGCAGGATATGGGATGATAGTGAACACTAATAACATACCATGAAATATAATAATCAATGTTATGAACTATTAAACTGAAACGTTTCTCCGATTATTCCATTATGGAGACGGGGAAGTGATTCAGGGATGCGTGTCAGATAGTTCTGGACTATTATTTTCCGGAACATACATACAATAAGAACAGGCTCAAACGTGCAATCTATAGGAGAATAAGGAAATAGATGCCAACGCTGCTTTGAAATTTGGAGGAGAATCATAACTTTTAATGTGATCCTGAATTCCTCTATACTTAATTTCCACTCATAATTTTGAGATGTGTCATTAATCATTTCTATTTTTAAAATCTTGCACATTAATATTCCAATGTAAATTACAATATTCATAAACATATATAAACAGAAATCTAAGTATAATAAATTCAGTTACTTCAATCGTTTTAACCTATTTCTTCAGATACCGTAGTATATTTGTGGGAATGCGGAGGGTGCGATTCGAACGCACGAACCCCTGCGGGAATGGACCCTAAATCCATCGCCTTTAACCTAGCTCGACAACCTCCGCAAGTAAATGGGAGATTATTCCTGAGTATATTAAAAAAATTCAGTTTTAGTTGTAGCATAAAACTGAGATAGCCCTCAAAACTTAATAGCATGAAACCTGGGATGCACAGGCATTTACTAATTTTTTTAATATATTTACTCTTATGACAAAATGGAGACCAAACAGATATCAAGAAGTTGCAATAATTAGTCCTAATCCTTTTAATTAGGGTTTAAAGATTTCATGGTTTTCATACTATATGGCAACACAAAAATCCTAGAAAGGAAAAGGAAATGTATCAAACAGTGAAATGGGTTATAACGCATTATATTACTGCAGGAGTTTCATCCCGAAATGTTTACTCTTGATTGACTGGGATTTTCATCATTTAACAAGGATGTAAGCATTATTATATTATACGTAAATATTTCCTAATATGGAAAAAATCCCATTTACTATCATAGGTGAACATCTCATGAAAATTCCAGTTAAAGTAAACGGAAAGGACGTGAAGTTTCTCTTTGACACAGGAATTGGACCTACAGTTATTTCTAAGAAGTTCGCAGATGAGCTGACACTTGAAAAAGTTGGAACAATGACTGGAAAGAGGATGTCCGGTCAGGAAATGGAAATCCAGCTAGTAAAAGTTCCATTGATCGAAGCTGGCGCTTTAGCCAGAAAAAATATTGAAGTTGGAATATTTGACACTTCTGGTATGCCAGAAGCTCTCAAAGACATCAAGGGTATCCTTTCGATTGGTTTTTTTAAGGGAAATATCCTGACAATAGATTATTCCAATTCTGATCTTATAATAAATGGTGCAGGTATCAAAGATAGAAATTTTGGCAGTGGGGTTAGAGTCCCAGTTGAAGTTGAAAATAATGGACCATCCGTTTCTCTTTATGTAAGGATCAGGATTCCCAGTGGCAGAGTACTTAAATTTGAAGTTGACACTGGTTCAAATCTACTTATAGTGAACTCAAGACTCAGTGATGAACTTGGTATAAAGCATACTGACCCGGAAGTGGAGACGGTAACTGGAATAGATGAAACCGGGCATCATTATGAGCGATATTATGCCGAAGTAAAAGGGGAAGTATCAATAGACGGAAATCCGGATATAAAGCAGGAAAATCCAGGAGCAATCTTTCAGGATATTATTTATGATGGTTTGCTCGGACATGATTTCCTCAAGAGATACATTGTTTCTTTCGACATTGAAAAGAAAGAGATGGTCTTTTACAGACACTTAAATTGAATTGTTCAATTTACTTCCAGGTCAAACATTTGCCAATAGTTGTCATATTCCTGTTTTCGATGAAAGATACAACTTTATAGAGTATGGAAAATATTCATTGAATTTTAATATGGGTATATATGGAGCCTCAATATGATAGGTAGTGTTTGAAATTATGCCGTTCATTACTGAAACTCCTATGTGAAGTTCGTCCAGAATATCATTTTGTGAATATCTCTGTTAGATTAGTAATTTATAGAATAGCCCCATAAGGAATTTATGGTTCAGGAGAAATGGATCGCACTTTCCAATACCACTATAGGAGTTCTTATGGCTACCATAAACTCCAGTATCCTCATCATTGCATTACCCCCTATATTCAGGGGGATAGACCTGAATCCTCTGTCTTCTGGGGCATTTGCCTACCTGTTATGGATATTGATGGGCTACATGATTGTCACTGCTGTGTTGCTCGTCACTATAGGGAGGCTTTCTGATATATTTGGAAGAGTTAGACTCTTCAATCTGGGATTTGCAATATTCACAGCAGGTTCAGTTTTGCTATTTCTTACTCCAGGTAAGGGAGACACTGGAGCCCTTGAACTTATTATGTTCAGGATTGTTCAGGCAGTGGGAGGCTCCTTCCTGATGGCAAACAGTTACGCAATAATTACTGATAACTTCCCAAGGCAGGAAAGGGGAATGGCTCTCGGTATCAATGCAATTGCCGGAACAGCCGGGATGAGCATAGGCATAGTTGTTGGAGGAATCCTTTCCGCCATTGACTGGAGACTGGTCTTCCTTGTAAGTGTTCCTGTGGGTCTTCTTGGAACTGTATGGTCATACTTGAAGCTCAAGGAGACATCCCCGAAAATAAGACAGAGACTTGACATACCTGGAAATATAACATTCGGTGCGGGCTTGATCATATTCCTGATAGGCATAACATACGGGCTCGTTCCATATAAAACCAGTCCTATGGGATGGGACAGCCCGTTCGTAATTGCTGCACTTATAGTGGGTGCTGCACTTCTTGTGGCCTTCCCGTTTGTTGAAAGAAAGGTGAAACAGCCAATGTTCAGGCTGGAGCTCTTCAGGATACGTGCTTTTTCAGCTGGTACCATTTCAGGAATGGTTGCTGGGATGGGGATGATGGGGCTCATGTTCATGATTATACTTCTGTTTCAGGGAATATGGCTTCCCCTCCATGGTTATTCCTTCAGCAGTGTACCTTTCTGGGCAGGAATATTTATGCTACCCATGACGGCAGCAATGGGCATATTCGGCCCTCTTGGGGGAAAACTTTCAGATAAGCATGGATCAAGAGGCATAGCAACGCTTGGGCTTTTCATAGCTGCGCTAGCACTGATATTGCTTGTAACACTCCCCTACAACTTCATTTATATAGAGATGGCGGTGCTACTATTTGTATTCGGAGCAGGAATGGGTCTGTTCATGGCCCCAAATACATCTGCAGTAATGTCCTCTGTGCCCTCCGAAAGCAGAGGATCTGCTTCGGGAATGCTTACTACAATGAGAAACGTGGGAACAACTGCAAGCATGGGAATTTTCTTCACAATACTTATACTTGGATTGACGTCAATACTTCCCGGAACCATATCTTCGGGACTTACCAGTGCAGGACTTGCATCATCACTATCCAAGTCAATATCATCACAGATCGCACCCACTGATGCAATTTTCAGCGCACTACTTGGAATAAGCCCAATGAAAGAGATAATACTTCTTCTTCCCTCCTCAGTAACATCAGGAATACCGACAAGTGTAATATCAACAATTACGGCCAGAACCTGGTTTCCAGGTGTTTTCGCACCGGCGTTTATGTCTTCACTGCACATAGTATTCTATGCAGCATTCTCCATAACAGTTACAGGAGCAGTTCTTTCTCTTTTCAGGGAGCCCATTAGAAAAAGAACAAGGAGTGAATCTGAGAAAAATAAGGAAGCGGAATTAAACAAAGCTGTCCTTAACAAGCAGGGAGATGGAAACTGAAACAATTGAATGCAGGGGGCAAACATATTACATTATTTCCTTTTAGAACGATAACTAAACTTTACCCAATTTTCCAAAAGGGCTCCAATATAAAAACTGTAATGGTAAGGTTAAATTTTTTGAAAGTTCGTAACAGGTTAAACTATTGAATATTCCAGTTTCATTTTCAAAATAATACTGAGTAATGGTCATTAAGTTAAGTTAATAAATGTATTAATGCAAGCAGGACTTCTATCAATGTCAATATAGGCCAGCTCTTCACTGAAAATGAACATAACTTTAATTTAGGTCCAAAATTATCTGACCGGCCTGATACAGAATGTTCATAATCATTATGGATCTGCTTGTAGCATTCGGGGATTATGTTCCGGAATCTTGAAGTTGGCTCCTGTATAATTTTACTATAACTTCAATTATTCAGTATCCCGGATGATCAGAGCGGGCTAAGAATTTCCTCCTGACCAGTGATTGGACGCCTGCCAGCGAATCCATCCTCAAGATAATGCCAGAATTGAATATCTTCCTCCCCATATTTCCAGCAGAGATATGCCGGAAGCCCATTTATCAGAGCTGGAAAATCTATCAGAGTAAGATCATTATTCCGGAGCTGTATTCCCTTTCTGTATATCCTTGAAAGAATGCTGTCTATCTCCTTCGATAGATCATCAGCAGAATCAAGATCATGGGCACTCATAGCCTCCATCTCCATTTTTCCAAGTTTCTGCAATTCCTCTATATTTGGTTTGAGCCACTTGAGTGAGGATCTGGCTTTTTTCAGATCAAATAATTGCTGCGAAGGCACATTCAAAAATAGCAATCTGAGATTAACAGTTTTCCATTCTAACCCTTACACCTGAATTCATTGTGATATCATTATGTCATTCCCATAACGATATTTTATTCCTGCAGAAAGTTGTATGTCAGGAAAAACAGTGAGAAAGTTCATCCTGGGGTCTGAGAATTGGAGTATTGAATTCTGGGGAATGAAATGAAAATAATTTTGCGTTACAGAATGCTCAGAGACAGAAACAATTTATCTCTAAACAGCCTCTTTCAATGATCAGATGGGTATGGGCAACTGTAGAACTTGCCAATTACCATGCTGGAAGAATAATTTACAGCCAGACTAACACCATCTCTGACAGATTTATGTATTTTACACATCACTTATTCTTCCTCCTGAGCCTGTGGCATACCCACCCCTCAGGAACTTCATATTCAGTAATTTTTTTTTGTGAATTTTTTTCATTCTGACTTATTATAGGATATACCTTATCCTCTTCCTGTTCATTGTGAGACACCAGAATAGAAGATATTTCCTCAATGTATTTTGGAGATTTCTCAACATTCCTGACTGAAATTTCTTTCTCAACTCTGTCAAGGAGCATCCAGATTGATGCATGCTCCATTTCCAGTCCTGCAATTCGCTGCCTGAGTTCATTGCTTCTTTCGGAAATTGATGGAAATATTTCCTCCTCTTCAATGTATATGTGCCTTTTTAGAGACTTTGATATCTGTGCAAAAAGGACAGGGTCAATTTCGCCTTTTGAAATTATATCGCGGAGTTTCTCCAGTTTAACGTCAAGTTCCCTGTGATCCTCAATGAGGTTAGAATCATCCACCATGGTCCAAGATGCCACCGTTGAATTTCATTTTTTTGAAACTTAGACCTCAGGCTTCACAATTGCAATACCTCCACGGAGTCTTGAAACTGAAATCCCGGCAAACATTACGGCAATTCCTGTTATGGAAAAGACTGATGGAAACTGTCTTAACATCAATGCCTCCAGAACAACCGCAAACATGGGAACAGCAAATGCCAGTACTGTGATCCTGTTCACCTTGCTGATCCTTATCATCATATTCCATAGCAGAAACTGGAGTGCCCCTCCCACAGTAGCCATCCATATCAGATCTTCAGCAAATGATAATGTGAAATTCAGTTTGAAGTCAAATGCTGACGCTGCCATTAGCATTACGGAGCCCAGAAGAAACTGAGTTGCATTGACACTGTAGGGTTCCTCATCTTTCAGTTTTCTGTAAAGAACCGTGAATGTTGCCCAGAAAATTGCGTTAACAATTGTGAGGAATAACCCTATTTCCGTGAACCCATGAAATAAGGGTATCCCATATATTGCAACACCTGTGAATCCCACAATTATTCCTGCTATCTCTGCCCTGGTAGGCCTTTCCCTGACCAGAAGAAATGCGATTGGCAGAGAAAATAGAGGCATTGTGTAACTAAGAACAGCGGACTGTGATGGTGATACAAAGGAAAGACCATATATCCAGAAAGAAGTGCTCAGAACTGTAAAAAAAGTCAGAACAATAACATCCTTTGAGATTATTACTCTTCTGGAGATTGCCAGCAGAATCAGGCCCGCTATGGCATAACGCAATGCCATAAATGTCAGAGGTGACGCAAATGCGAGCCCATTTTTTGCAAAGAAATAAGATAGAGATGTGAAAACAACATAAGGAAGTAGAAATTTGATTTCACGCAATTTCCACGGAATATTCTGGATGTTTATTAATATCTCCAGTATTTTGCTGGGCCATTAACAAAGTCATGAATTAGAAAATTCTAAGAATAAATATAAGTTTATGAAAATTAGGATATAAAATTATATAACTCTGATTAAGTTATTGTACTGTGATAAAACACGGTTTTGTTGAAAAGGATATAGACCCCTCACAAGTAAGGGAAAAAGTTAAGGAGCTGCTTGCCAAAGAGAATTTCACTATAACTTCCGATGAAGAAAATGATAAGCTCTATGAGATCCATGCCAAAAAATCAAGCAGGGAGCGCATTGTTCTTGGCAAGGTAAGAGATGTAGACGTTGTAATTGCAGGACAGAAGGGCAAATTTGAAGTCCAGCTGCATGCAGGAATCTGGGGGAGAGATATTGCTGTACCTCTTATTGAGGGAGTTGCTACACTTGGAATAGCTGCAGGAGCAGAGATTCATTCAGGGCATGAGTTTGAAAAACGCCTGTGGGAACAGATCGTCAAGACCATAGATCCCACTCTTCAGATCTGTCCCTATGACGGAATGCTCTTCAAGACCAAGGAAGAACTTGATAAACACATTCAGGCGCATCAGCAACAGGCCTATCAGGGAAATATGATGGGAATGGGCATGATGGGCATGGGAATGATGGGTATGATGGGAATGGGCATGATGGGTATGATGGGCCCGGGTCTCTGGATCTGAAAAGCCTATAACATCTAATTGTGAATATATATTTGAAGGACATTAAATAATAATCCCTTTATTTTTGTATTTTAAGTGATGTTCGGAGAATTTTCTTAGATTAAACTTTTGCTTCAACTTTAACCTCATTGACCTGCGGGTTAAGGCAGGTACAGTGATCTATCATACACCTGTTTAGAACCATATTCCTTGCTTTGTTATAATGAGCCCACCATTTACCTTCTCTGACAACTGGATGTCCACAATTTTTACAAACTGCCTCTTCTTCCATATTGCTCATAGGACCTCAGGCTTATTATACATTTGTAATTCTAATAATATAATTATTTTAAAGTTAAGAAATTATATTCCTGATCCCTGATAGTTTCAAAATCAGCTCTACTTGCCTGATCTGGAAAATCTTAAGTAATATCATAAACTGGATGGTTGATAGTTATGTCTAGACTTGTTCTACATGAGAGAAACAGACCATACGCTGTGAAGGTAGGAGATCAGGAAGTACACATATGCGGTTGCGGGCTATCAGCAAACAAACCATTCTGCGATGGAACCCACAAGAAGACCCTTGACGAGAAGGATAAACTTTTCTTCTATGACAAGTCAGGAAACAGAGTGGAGATGGATAGTTTCTATAACAATCCATAACTCTTTTTTCAGATATTCTCAAAATTCTCTATTGTATACGGGCAAACATATTTCAGGCTGACCTTCTGACCAGTTTTTTCTGCACTCCAGAACAGGTAGTTGTAATATTCATGCACCTGAATGCTGGGAATTACAGAAGTAACGGATAGGCGATTACCAGTGAGACGCATAAAAATCCCAACCCGGATTATGGGTTCCTCCACCAGTTTCTTTCTGAACTCGGTTAACATTCTGTTGCTTAGTGTGACCTGATATATGTTGTCCACATCAACAAGTTTGTTGATGGATCCTGCTGATTCTGCCATTTTATCTTCTGTATAAAGTATGGCGTTGAAGCCGTTCTCACCAGCTCCAGTGGCGGAAAGCTCTGCTATGGAGCCTTCTGTCACGCTGCCAATGGATTTTCTTGACTCCTCATCCAGCAGCATGTCAAAGGAAACAAGGGACAGTGGATATCTGCTATCTATCCTGGCAAATGTTGCAGCCAGCCCGTCAGACTGTCCCAGGAAATCTATCTTTGTGTTTTCAGGATTTTCAAGGTATTTTTCAAGAAGCAGTGAAACATTGTCCTGAAAATTGTGATGAAATCTCATGTAGAAGTGAAGTGCCCCATTTTCTATGTCGATCCTGTTGGGAACCACTGATGGAATTCTGAAAAGATCATTTATTATCTTAAGGCTCTCCACGTTGTTGATCCTTGTCCTCACAACATAAGACTCTTTCCGTTCTTTGATCTCCATCCTCTGTACAAGCAGCTTCAGGTGCTGATCCATTGTTATATCCTTTGGGAAAAATGAGTCCATGAACACATGATCACCGATGTTGAATACGGAAACAGGTACTGGAACCTTTGAGGATTTGGAGAAATTGACAAGTTCTGAATCCTGTTTCAGTGATAGCACCATTCTCCTGTCAAGCTTGAGATTGATGTCACTCATGTGCATGCATCTTTCACAGCTTCAAATATTATAAATTTAACTGAATTCCAACGACCAGCCATACGGGCAATTGAAAAGGAACTGATTATTCTGACATTCGGAGGACAGCCCCATCATAAATAATGGTTAAGTATAGCTAATGACTATAATAATGGCCACGGGATTATAATGGCTGGCAAAATCAGTTTAGAAACTAAAAAAAGGGTCATTGACCTGCATTCTGAAGGTAGATCCAAAAAGGCTATCTCTGAAGAGACAGGCATTTCTGTGACAAGCGTCAGCCGCATTATCCTTGAGGCATCAACGAAGAAGAACACAGTGAATGATATCCCCGGTGCCAACCCTGGAACTGTTCCTGACAGAGATACTGTCGCGGCAGAAGAAAGTGAGGAAAAGATTGGCAAGAACAGCAGAATAACTAACGCAGGAAATTCTGTTGCTATTCCTGTGGAGAGGCTTGAAAGTCTGATGAATACAATCCTTGAAGCATTGAAGGAGAATGTGCAGCAGTCACTGGAAACAACAATCTCCAGATTTACTCCAGATAACGTAAGAAAATTCCTCACGATGCTGACGGATGAGGACAGGGCAAGAACGGAAATAGAATCACTTAAGGCGGAGATCGAAAGGCTCAATAGAGTTAAGGAGAGCCTTGACTCTGAAATTCTGGATGCGGTTATGAGAATGTCATCTATTGAAAGCAGGATCATCAGTATTGAAAAAAGGTTCGGGATGAGACTCCAGGAGGAGTCAGAGGAGCCCTGACACTATTCTGGAGCCAACACAAAATTAAACTACGATGATTCCCTAGATAGAGCATGAGTTATACTGCGGCTGAAGTTATAATAGACGGACTTGCAAAAGCGGGAATAAAACGTATATATGGAATTCCCGGAGATTCACTTAATCCACTCATGGATGCCATCAGGACATCCGGCAAGATAGATTTTGTACAGGTCAGGCATGAGGAGGGTGCAGCACTGGCGGCAGCCTTTGAGGCAAAGGTAACTGGAAATCCCACTGTATGTATGGGAACATCCGGTCCGGGATCAATACACCTTCTCAATGGCCTTTATGAAGCAAAGATGGATCACCTGCCAGTAATCGCTCTCACAGGGCAGATTGAAACAGACCTCATTGGAACAGATTATTTTCAGGAGGTTGACACAATGGATCTCTTCAGCAATGTTTCTCTTTACAATGCAAGGGTTCTGAACCCAGAGTCTGCAGGTGCTCTCACCTCACGTGCAGTACGGGAAGCAGTTGTTGGAAGAGGGGTTGCACACCTTGATCTTCCGGTAGATGTCCTGAAAATGGAATCAGTTACCCTAGGTGAGGAGTGGTTTCATCCTCCTGCTCCTCCTTCTTATGCTCCCGATCTGTCTAAAATTGCCGCCTTGATTGATAAAAGCAGCAGACCCGTCATAATGTTCGGAAACGGTGCAAGAGGGCATGGGGATGAACTTCTTGCTTTTGCCTCAAGAATTGGGGCGCCCCTCATTTTTGCTCTGAACGGGAAAGGTGTGGTCAGTGACGAAAACGAGTTGGTCCTTGGGGGACTTGGCCTTCTGGGAACAAGACCCTCAGTGGAAGCAGTGAAGAGGTGTGATCTCCTTATACTTCTGGGAACTTCATTCCCCTATGTTAAGTTCCTTCCGGAAGGTGTACCGGTCATCCAGATAGATTCAGCCCCACTGAGCATTGGTAAAAGAGTACCGCCTGCAGAGTATGCCATCTGTACCTCAGAATATTTTCTGAAGAATATAAAGGTAAAGGAAAAGCAGGATAAGTATTTCAGAAAATTTGACGACATTAAGGAGGATTGGATAAAGAAGATGGATGAGGCTGAAAATACAGAAGGAGATTCAATTTCCCCTGAGTCCGTGGCTGCATCACTGAACCGCCACCTACGGGATAATGACACCATAATAGCAGATACTGGAAACGTAACAGTATGGGCTTCCAGAAATCTGAGGCTCAAGAAAAGCCACCTCTTCCTGATGTCACCATGGCTGGGGAGCATGGGTGTCGGAATTCCTGGAAGCGTTGGAGCATCCTTTGCCACACCAGGTGATGTTGTTGCCCTTATCGGAGATGGAAGTTTTGCAATGTCCATCATGGAGCTCATTACCGCGAGAAAATACAACAGGCCTGTGAAACTTATAGCTTTCAACAATTCAAAACTTGGAATGATTAAATTTGAAGAAGAGGTCATGGGTTACCCTGAATTCGGAGTTGACCTTCTGAATCCTGACTTTGCGGCTTTGGCAGAAACAATTGGAATTCCTGGCTTTTCGGTGGATAAAGGCAGCGATCTTGACAGTACCATGGAAAAATTCCTTTCAGTAAATGGACCAGCAGTTCTCTCTGTCAAGGTAGATCCGGATGAGAAACCCATGCCTCCTAAACTGAGCTTCCAGCAGGCAAAGGGGTATGTTACTTCAATTCTCAGGGAAAAACTTGAAAGTGTCAGATAAGTGTTAAACTTGCTGACATTATTCCACCCTAAGGATAAGAATGGCTGAAAGTGTACATAGAGAACTGGACGTGGCCATTGCGGGTGCTGGAATACTGGGTACCTCTGTTGCGTATCTGATATCACGCTTTGCCGGATTGAGGGTCGGGATATTTGACAGAGAAGGTATGGCCGCAAGGCATGCCAGTTCAAGAAATACAGGGGTCATACACAGGCCATTCTATATTGATCCTTCCAGAAAACCATTCTTTGCTGAGGCATCATCCAGGTCATACGGGTTATGGGAATCCTTTGCCCGTGAGTTTTCCATGCCATGGCATCAGAACGGGACACTTGAAGTAGCGGGAGACAGCCGGGGAGCAGTGTCCATCAGAAAGTATGCGGAGTATGCGGTCAAAAATGGTATGAGTGAGAAAGAATTTGTGGTTCTTGAGCGCGACGATTTGAGGAAAGAGTATCCACAAATCAATGCTTCAGCAGGCTTTCTCAGCAGGACAGATACTGCTGTGGACTACGGAATGTTTGCATCAAAGTTGCTGGAACTCTCTCAGAAAAGAGGAGTCAGATTTTACGGAAATCATACAATCACATCAGTAACGGAGGACAGAGACGGTGTCCTTTTCACAACAAGAACCCGAGAAGGAGTGAAACTTTTCAGAACAGGATTTTTCATGAATCTCACAGGAACGGGATCTCTGAAACTGGCAAACACTATGGGCTTAGCAATGGATTATGGTTTATTGCTGTTCAGAGGCGACTACTGGCGCATAGATGAATCATATTCGCCAGGGTTCGGATTCAACCTCTATACTGTGCCAAGGTACCCTGGCTTCCCTTTTCTTGATCCTCATTTTATCAATAGATGGAATGGCATAAGGGAAATAGGCCCTAATGCGTCCCTGATACTTCAGGACCGTGCATATTCAGGGAGCGGATTGAACCTGCATAACCTCATGGATGCATTGTATAACGGAGATATAAATTCCAAATTCAGGCTTCTTGCAAATCCCGAATTTTTAAGAATGCTTGAAACAGAATGGGAGAGCTCAAGGAACAGATTTGCCATGGCAGGAAGGCTCAGGAGATATCTGCCGTCTCTTTCCAACAGCTACATTGGAGAAAGAGGCCTTGGTGGAATTCGGGGCTCCGTTGTTGACTTGAATGGATTTGTTCCGGAAGCTCTGGAATTCAGAACTGAACATACAATGCATATAGTGAACTACAATTCGCCTGGAGCCACAGGATCCCCCTATGTGGCATATTCCATTCTTGACAGAATTTTCAGGAATGGTTATCTGTGGAAAAAAACGGTGAAACCCCTTAACCTGACACCTGTAAGATGGGAAGAACTTGCATCTGGAATAGGGGAGTAAACCTTCACGCATAATTATTGCAGTTAATGTTTATCATTTTGCAATCTTCAACAGTGTCATTATTAAATTGCATTTTATTTTTTTAATTTTTAATTGTCAGATGGTTTATAAATAAAATTTATCAGGAGAGATAAGAGCAAATAAATATTCAAATGCAATAAGCCGTAATATGCAGGAGAAGAGCATTGATCTCACTTTCACATCATTAGGTCATTTCACAAATGACAGTACGAGTTACTTTTATCCTGTTCTCATAACATATTATGAGGCATTTCCCGGGGCAAACTATCTCCTTCTTGGATCCATGGTGATAATATTCAATCTTATTTCCGGATTTCTCAGCACTCCAGTTGCATCATATGCTGACAGGAAGAATAATCATTCAACGATGATGGCACTTGGAATATTCATACTTGGCATATCCGTTATACTCTATGGCCTGCCTTTCATTTTCAGGTCGGACCTGACACCACTTCTTACAGTAGCAACTGTTTTCCTTGGAGTTGGTCAGGCTTTTTATCACCCCCTTGGGGCAGCCATAATTTCCAGAAGCTATGGCAAGAGCGCTCCGCCTGCCATGGGATTGAATGGTTCAATGGGAAGCCTTGGAAGGGCCCTTATACCCACCATAATTGTGTTTCTGCTAGCAACCTTTGGAGATTTCAGAGGAATGATCATATACGCTGTCTATATTCTGATAGCTTCTCTTGCAATATTTGTCGGCCTGAGCGGGTTCAGGAAATTTACCTGGAAAGGCGCCTCTCAGATGAAAAAGCAGAGAAATGCAGTTCAGAGTGATGAAATACCGGAAGGCTCATCCAGCAGATACATGGCTGTTCTTTACATACTCACAGCCGCAGTTTTCATAAGATCACTCTTCCTGATGGGCACAACAACATTCATCCCCACTTATCTTACAGACGAGTTCAGCAGCAAGACCATAATGTCCTATATAGTCACCCTCGGGCTAATATCTCCGGTCTTCGGGCAACCATTATTTGGTAGATTAACATCCAGGAAAGGGGGCCGTTACGCAGTAATTGTATCATTTGTCATATCGACCATATTTTTTGCTCTGTTCATTGCAATAACCGGCAACTATATTCTGACAACAATTTTCTACTTCTGTTATGCATTTGGGGCATACAGCGGTTTCCCTGTATTTCTGGGATATGTAGGACAGATTGTCCCGCCGTCAGTGCTGGGAAAGTCAAACGGACTGGTATGGGGCATAGGTCAGACCGTTGGTGGCGCCGTTGGGGCAGCGGTTGTAACAGGTCTGGTTGTGATTACAAGTGTAAAAACCTCAATAGACCTTATGATGATCTTCGCCGTGGCGTCTCTTTTCTTCCTTCCTTTACTGCCGTCCAGGGCAAGGATGGCAGCTGATGGGGCAAAAGCCTCATAAACTTAAGTCAGATGTTCATTACCCCCTATGGAAAAGATGAGAGACTTTACCGGCGATGAGGTAAATGTTCCCGAGGAGCCTGGAAGAATCATCAGTTTCAGCCCTTCTGTTACAGAAATACTATTTGAGCTGGGCCTTGGAGACAGGCTCGTGGGAGTTTCGGCATTCTGTGCAAGGCCAAAAGAAACTTCCTCAGTGAGAAAAGTTGGCAGTTATGGCTCAGCAAGAATGGAAGTGTTGAGGGATCTAAAACCAGATCTGATCATGACCATATCGGGATTTCAGAGTGATTTCAGCGAAAAGCTGAAAAAGGAATTTACAGTATTTAATTTTGAACTGCCATCATCGGTTGCCGGTATCGTTGATCTTGTTTCGAAGGTGGGGGTTGTTGTGAACCGCATGGAAGAGGCGCGACTGATGGAATTTGAGCTTCTCAAGATCATATCCGGTATCAGAAGGCATACTCGTATCCGGGGTTATTACGAGATAGACCTTGGAGGCCCTGTGACATTCGGTTCAGAATCATACATAACTGATGCGCTTGAAGTTCTGGGGATAAGAACTCCATATACAGACAGAAAGAAGGAATGGATAGAGCCGAATTTTGATCATGTCAGGGAATTTGATCCGGAACTCATTATCTATGAGCCGAAGATGTATCAGTCGGTGGAGGATAATGCTGTCCTGGATCTGTTAAAGAAGAGGGGGTGGGCTGACATTACTGCATTACGCCAGGGACACCTGTTCAAAACCCCCGGAAAACTTGACTTCTTTGCCCACCATGGGCCAAGCTTTATCCGGACAGTCCTTCCCTGGACTGTATCAATTCTGGATAGTATTTTCTGATCCGGATGTCATGAAGAATACTTAATAATCCACTTGCCCCAATGTATGAAAAAACCACTTATGAAGGATAAACAATTACAGTATGAGGAGTCATACTACATGTCTGAATCGGAAATTGAAAAAATAATGCCGGAGATACTGGATATTTCCGGTGAAATATACAGATTAGCAGAACTTGGAAGCTCAGAGTTAAAATCGTCACAGATTCTTGCAGATTACCTTGAAAAAAAAGGTTTCAAAGTAGAGAAACCATATGCCGGAATGAAAACTGCATTCAGGGCCACCAGAAACAGAGGCAACCCTTCTGTGGGATTCCTTGCAGAGTATGACGCACTTCCAAACGGACATGCATGCGGGCATAACCTGATTGCGGCCTGGGCAGTTGGCTGCGCTGTACTTCTTTCCCGCATGTCCGATGACATTTCCGTCACTGTTCTGGGAACACCTTCTGAGGAGGGAATAGGTGAATATGCAGGGAGCAAGGCAATAATGGCTGACAGAGGATATGCTGATGGCGTTGACTTTTATTTTGGATTTCATCCAGATGATCAGTGGGGAGTTGGTTCTGGAGCTCTCGCTGATCTAACTCTTGATCTTGAATTCATCGGAAAGGCGGCTCATGGGGCTGATTCACCTGAACAGGGCGTTAACGCTCTGGACGCTGCCGTAACAACATATATGGCAATAAACAATCTCAGGGGCTGGGCTAAAAATGACAGGCACCTTGTAATTGGCATGATAATTACACAGGGTGGAAAGGCTACAAATGTTATTCCTGATGTGGCCGAGATTCAGGTGGAAATACGTTCAACCTCATCTGAATTTGTGGGGATATTTGCAGAAAAGGTTGAGCGAACTGCAAGATCAATAGCAGAATCCTATGGTGCCAGTCTTGAATGCAGGAGAATTACACCACTTTACAGGGACTACCTGCCCAACGTCAGACTTGACTCCATTCTATATGAGGAACTTCTTAAGGTCGGTTTAAAGCCCCACAATAACCATTCTTCCGAATACATTCCATCAGGAAGTACTGATGAGGCCAACATATCATGGGTTGCACCAACAGGGCATCTTGACATGCCCATAGGCTACAGAGGAATTTCAGGTCATTCAGAGGAATTCAGGCAGGCTGCGGAACCTTTCAGGAATGCGGAAAATCTGAGGATTGCCATCCTCGCTACTGTCAGGTCAGCTTTAAGCGCATCAAAGCATATCCAGGATATCAGAGATGAGTATCATGCACAGCGGAAACACAGAGGAGAATTACAGAGAGATTAAGGATACAGTGAAACCCCCTTCACTGAAGCCGGGAGATGAGATCAGGATCATAGCTCCTGCAAGTGCTCCTGATATGAGGGCACTCTCCAGGAGCGTGTCAAGACTCACCAAATTAGGATATCGTATTTCACTTGGTAAAAATATAAGGAAACTTGTCCAGAGGAATTCTCTAGCCGCCCCTACCTCAGAAAGAGCTGCTGAACTTATGGATGCCTTCGCAGACGATTCTGTGAACGCAATTTTCTGTGCCAGGGGTGGATACGGTTCAATACATATACTCCCCATGCTTGATTACGATGTTATCAGAGAGCACCCGAAAATTTTCGTGGGTTATAGTGACATCACCGCTCTTCACATGGCATTCAACAAACTTTCCGGACTTGTTACATTTCATGGCCCGATGCCAGCATCTGATCCAGAGGAGTATGGCAAGGCAACATTCAAGAAGTATCTGGATGTTCTTTCCGGAAACTCCACTGATCTCAAACAGTTCATTGACAATGTTGTGAAATACATCTTCAGGGGAAAGGTAGAGGGGAAGAGCACAGGCACGAACATATCAGTCTATTCTTCCCTTATTGGGACAAACTATCTCCCATCCAGCGCCGGGAAGATATTTTTCATAGAGGATACTGGAATCACATCAGGTGATCTGGACAGATACTTTTCAGTGATGAAACTTTCCGGAATTCTTGAAAGCTTTTCCGGATTCGCCTTTGGAGACTTCAAACAGATTGCAGAAGCAGAAGAGCCCATGCCATACATAGAAGACATTGTGCAGATGTACATCAATGAGATGCAGAAACCATCAGTTTACGGGCTTCCGTTCGGACACAATGTAGACAGCCAGATGCTCATACCATTGAACAGCAGAATGTCACTTTCCACAGAGGATCCTTACATAGAACTGCTGGAGAATATTGTGGACTGATTCCTCCGACATATTTACCATCCCTGGAGAACTGAATGCAGATTATTTATATACAGAGTGGAAATATAGTTCTGTCTTCCATACAGACAAGGAAGTAATAGAATGGACGGAATTACCAAAATTAAGGATTTGAACCCCGAATCCAGAAGAGTAAATGTTTTGGGGAAAGTAATTAGCGTAGGAGAGCCAAGAGCCATACAGACCAGGTTTGGAGAAGAAAAATCCGTTACCGAGGTCTATATCGGAGACGAGACAGGAAAGATCATTCTTTCACTGTGGGGAGATCAGGCAAGTCAGGCTGCAAGTGGCAAAACACTTCAGATTGACAACGGCTACATCTCACTGGTGAGAGGCCACATGAGACTGAATGTTGGAAAATACGGCTCCATGAAGGAGAGTGATGAGGAGGTGTCGGATGTGAACGAGTCCTTTGACCTCAGTGAAAAGGAACACGAGAACACCTTCAGGAATCACAGAAGCTTTGGCGGCGGAAACGGCGGCAGAGGAAGGAGCTACTACGGCGGCAACAACAGAGGCGGCCGTGGCAGAGACAACGACAACTACGATTAATTCTAACAATATTTAATGTGGGAGGTTCAAACCTCCATCAAGATTTCTTTTTCTGATTTTTGTATATCTCAATTATTTCACGAGTTGATGTGGCGTCTTCAGGTTTTTTATCGCTGCGGAATCTGCCAGTGAATCTTGGGAACCTGAGGGCAAGGCCTGCATTCTCCTTCAGAATTCCGTATGCACACCTGTGAATCGGGCTGAGTGTTATTTCTGCTGCGATTACCTCCATAACCACTGACGGATATATCCAGACATCAGGTTCCATTTCTGAAATTACCCTCACAGGTTTTTTCTTCTCTATCCTTTCGGAAAACATAGAGGGCATTGCTGCGAGTATATCATCAGTGAAACCCGTTCCCAGTTTGCATACACTCTCATAGGTGTCATCTTCGCTGTTGTATACCCCCATGAGAAGTGCACCGTATTTCCCACTCCTTCTGCCATGTCCATAGAAGGCCCCGATCACAACAAGGTCAAGGGAGTCATTGAACTCGGACTGATAATCACGCTTGAACTTTATCCAGAGCCACCCCCGTGCTCCTGCCCTGTAAACCGAATCCGGAGAAACTTTCTTTGCAACAAGGCCTTCACAGCCATCGCTTATGGCCTGCTCAAAGAATTCCGATGCCTCCTTTTCAGAAGAAGTGACAAGACGTTTTGCAAGCCTGAAACTTTCATTTTCACTGAAAATTCCTTCAAGGATCCGCCTTCGTTCACTGTATGGCAGACCATGTACCGGCCTTCCATCCAGGTACAGAATGTCAAAGAGAAACACTGCAAGAGGGACATCCTTGCTGACCCTGTCGATCTCATGAATCCTGCCCCGCCTTAGAGAGGCCATCTGAAAAGGGAAAAGCTCTCCTGTCTCTGCATTGTATGGGACTGCCTCCCCATCCAGTATGCAGCTTTCGCATCTGAATGTCTTTTTAAATGCAGCGATTATGTCCGGAAAATTTCTGGTTGTTTCCTCGGAGCCCCGAGAAAATATTCTTATTTCACCTTTGTAGAGGTGAATCTGTGTTCTCATGCCGTCATATTTGTATTCAAAAGCGGCACTCCCGTCCATTTTCTCTATTATGTCTGAAATTTCGGGGAGCCTTTCAGCAAGCATGACTTTGGCAGGGATCATAGGCGTTGGCCCCATTCTTACTACTGATTCAACATGTCCTTTCTGCAGAAGCGTTGCTATTTCACCCATATCAGGGTGGAAATTGAAAGCTTCCTCTATCTCTTCAGACCTGTCCTCAAAACCGAATGCTCTGACCAGACCGGATAGAATGGTCGCATCAGAGACGCCAAGCCTCAATCTTCCTGATATGATCCGTATGATGTAGAGTGCCTCATCGGGATCACTGTTTATCAGGAGACCCATAATAGCCCTTATCCTGTTTTCGACGCTACCCTGACCGGAAATTTTGGAGATAGACAGCAGCTTTTCGTGCAGGCCGCTGACTGAAATGTCCTCATTGAAGAGTGAACCCTGCGATTTTGAACCCATGAGGTTTTTAGACACTGCTCCAAGATCACCATATTTTGCATATTCTGACTGGATGTGCTCCATGTCTGTTCCAGAAATTCTGGAGAGTGCTGCCATTATTAGTTCGTCCGCAACCCCCAGTTCAATTCCAAGATAATCAGGACCAAGTTTTCCCTGTGTAATATAAACCAGTGCACGCAGATCTGTGCCGGCTCTGGAAAACATCTCCGAAAGAAGGTCCACAAGCTCCAGTCTCTTTCTTGTTTCCGACATCCTGTTGAATGTTTGAACAGCTTCCCTGAACAGCACCGGTGATCACACTCAGATTATATTCCTGCTAATAAATGAATTCAATCCGGCTCGGAGATTGTGATCTCTGTTTCCCTAACCTCCACAAGGGCAGAACGGTCAAGAAAAATGAATGAGATGAAACCTGCTAAGCCAATGATTCCGATCAGGGACCATGAAATGCTGTAGCCCAGAACTCTGGCAAAAATTCCAAATATAGTTGGGCTGAACGCACCTATTATGTTCTGCACGAAATTGATAAATGAGAGGGAAAATGATATCATACCCGGGTCCCGGATATTTCTGGCGGAAAGGGTGTAAAGAATGGATAGCGCATTTACGGTGACCATTCCAAGTATTGCAACTTCAATAAGGATCTCCAGAAAACTCCTGGAGTATCCAAGTAATATCACCAGAACTGAAGCCATGATTATGACTGCAACAAACTGTGTTAACTGATGGTGATTTCTGGAGAAAATATACCCCCCTATTATGCCGCCAGCAAACCCGATCAATAGAAACAGCATGTCAAGAATGCTTGAGCTCTGGGATGAGAAACCAAGCTGTGATTCCAGATAATAGACAAGAATCTGACCTACCACAGTTTCCGAAAGGATGCCGGAAATTGCCATGATTGGGAGTATCCAGATGTTCTTTTTCCTCAGTAATTTTCCTGCATTTCTTGTTGCTCCCCGGAAAGAGGATGATCTGATATGTATATCTCTCAGCACTATAAAATTCTCAAGCGCAAGTGCCAGCATTATCAATCCAGCTATATCCAGCGGAGTCCGCCATCCAAGGGACAGGTCAAGAATGTTCCACCCTATTATGCCTATTCCTGCCCCAATGTTGAATGAACCATTGAACAGACCCACATGAAATGGATAGTTCTCCTCCGGAACAATCTGATGGAGAAGGCCCAGAGCGGGGGAAAAGAAGAAGGCGGAGCCAAGTCCGGCAAAGAACCTCGCCGCAATGAGCTCCGGAAGGTTGTGGGACTGGGCAGTTCCTATAACTGACAAACCGAGTACCGTTATTCCAAAAATGGAGGTTTTCACATTTCCTATCCTGGACGCCAGAATACCTCCTGCCATCTGGAACAGGGCAAGGCCAATGTAGAATGATGTGGTCATGACACCAAGAGAGACGATCCGCAGGTCAAAATTAGAAGCAATATAACTCAGACCAGGAGCAATGTTGAACCAGTTCATCCCGTACACAGCCCGGCTGAAATTTATGGATGCGGATCTGACTCTGTAGTTCAATCTCTCAGCAATAATATTCAACTATATCTATCTGAGCTACCAAGATCTGATGTGATCTGATTCAGGATCATTAATTTTGCCCAGGTTTCATTCCCTGCGCGGACATAGTGTCTTTTCTTTGATCCTGCTCTTACCCATCTGAAATGTAAGTCCGGATAGCTCACATCTGTGAGAACAAGCGGATAAGGAGAAGCTGGTTTCCTTGACCATCCGGTTATCTGGAAAGGGTCCACTATTTTCCCACTTGATGCTGCTTCTGTACAGAAACCCACTATATTTCTGATCTGCATCCAGACAAAACTCCTTGCTGTAAAATCGATCCGGACACTTTTCCCTCCAGTTTCAGTTACATCGATCCTTTCGATAGTACGTACTGGATTTCTGGAATCTACCCTGCAGAACATATGAAAGTCATGCATGCCCTGAAACATGGAGAGTTGAGATTTTAGGAGACCAATATCGCCAACATTTCTGAGGAAATAGCTGTATGTTTTTCTCAGGCAGTGTCTGGGGTTCGCGTCCCCATCAACTTCGGCATAAGCTGTGATGAAAATTCCCTCACATTGGGAATTAAGTATACCTGCTATCTTTTCTGCTGGTTCTTCAGAAGAAATCTTCATTACGTTTCCTGTGGCGGATACGTTACGATCTGTTCTTGCAGCACAGGATATGTCTGAAGCAAGACCATGTTTGCGAATACACCCCATAATTGTATCTTCAACGCTGTGAACACCATTTCCCCTCTGAAAACCTGAAAAATTATAGCCTTCGTATCCAAATCTCAGGAAATAGTACACTTCCTGTCATGAGCAAGAATTTAAAATACATTTCATGGATTGCTTGAGGTTGATTCGAATAGCCGGACTGGGAGTTTCAGGTTCATACCTTATGAACAGACTTTCTCAGGAGGGTATTGAATGCGAAGGCTATGACCCAAAGCCGCCCGGTTTTGTGGTTCCCTGCGGATATGCCCTTAACTCAAGACTTTTCTTCAGGTTCTGTGAGATGGCCTCTCTGGATTCTGAAAAGTACATCCAGGTCATTGCTGACGACGTGGTATTCAGAAACAGTGCTGGGAAGGCGGTGCATTTTTCACCGGCCGGACTTGCAACAATAGACAAGAACAGTTTTCTCGCTGATCTTGTATCCGGACTGAAAGTAAAACACACCTTATTGACCGGAAAAGATGGGGATTTGATCATCGATGCCACAGGCATTAGCAGGTCAGTTCTTGGCCCTGTTGTGGATGATTTTACCATGAGGACACTTGAATACGTATCCGACCCCACTGAGGAGAGTACATTCACTTTCAGTTTTTTCCCTTCCGGATCCGGCTATCACTGGATATTCCCTCTGAGTAGTTACAGCCATGTGGGTGCAGGATCAGACGACCTTGATACAGTAAGGGAGTCACTGGAAGGGACACCTCACAGCAGGATCCTCTCCAGAAACATAAGGCTGAAACCTCTATTTGATGACATAAGCTCAGGAAGAGCCATAGGGGTTGGAGAGGCGATCGGTACGGTTTCACCAATAACTGGAGAAGGTATAGTGCCAAGCCTTGAATGTGCGGAGATACTTTTTCAGATCCTTAAGGAAAAGGATGAACCTGAAGCAATTGTAAGAGAATATCGTGAACAGCTGAAGAGCAGCTACTCCAGATACATCAGGCTGTTTGACCTTCTCATGAATGTGAGAACAGGGAAGCTCCTTAGTCTTAAGAACATCGGAGCTCTCTCACCTGCAAGGGAGGACCTGCGATATTTTGGCATAGAAGCAAGTCTCACGAAAATAATTGCCGCACTTCTCTGAATTCCTTTCATTTGTGTTATCTGAATGGACAGTCCTCTGAGCTGGGAGAACCTTTCTGAAACACTATTCCTGAACATTGAATAAGGTGAATTCACCTATAGAACTCCACCATCCACGGGAATCATTGCATCTGTTGTCGCACCGAAAATTTCCTCGTTGACCAGTGCAAGAAGCACATTGGCCACATGTTCAGGGAGAACCTCCCTTCTGAGCAGGTTTGTTGTCTTGTATGCCTCAACAGTCTGTCCCTTGGCTTTTGCCCTTGATTCAAGTACTCCGCCTTCCCAGATCAGGGAACCCCGGAATACCTTGTCCGGATTGATTATATTTGCCCTTATTCCATATTTTCCGCCTTCTTTGGCAACATAATGGCACATCTGGGCAGCCATGGCTTTGGTTGACCCGTAGGAGAGCATCTCGGGCCCAGGGTGAAGAAGGTTCTTTGTGATATTGAACACAATGTTTCCTCCAAGACCTGATTCCTTCATAATAGTGAATGCCTCCCTGGTCACCAGGAAAGTTCCTCTGGCATTCACCCTGTAATGCCGATCAAGCTCTTCCGCTGAAATGTCGGTCAGGGGAGCACTTTTGAGAATTCCCGCATTGTTGAACAAAATGTCTATTCCACCTGACATTCCGATGACTGTTTGAAATGCCTTTCGAACATCCTCCTCTGATGATATGTCACAGCGGATACCGATGACCCTGGATCCTGTCTCCTTCTCAATCCTAGAGGCACTCTCCTCAACCTGTGGACTCAGGTCAAGAGCGAATACAAGTGAACCATTCACAGCCAGTGTTCTTGCCGCAACATAACCTATTCCATTTGCAGCACCGGTTACTAATGAAATCTTCCCCTGCAGAGGTTTTGGAACGAATTTTTTCAGTTTTGCCTCCTCTAGAGGCCAGTATTCCATCTCGAAGGACGCTTCCCTCGATATGAAAGAGTGACCTCCGATAGTGGAGGAGGCCACGTTCACCCTGAAAGAGTGAAGGAACTGATCCATAATGATTCTGCATTCCTTCCATGTTGTGGCTGCAGTTATGACACCAAAACCACGTATCACAATAATTGACGGATACGGATCATGCATGGGATATTTGCCTCCCACATACATTTCATATTCCTGAGTGTATTTTCTGACATACTGGTCAATCAGAGAATCAATATCCCCTATGGATGGGACATACAGATAGTCATATTTTGTCCTTATAAGCATGTCAGGGGTTGCAGGACCGGCATTCCACAACATTTCCGCCTCCTTGGTTCTTGATATGATTGATGCTTCCTCGCCAGAGTCAATCAGAAGTACCTTCCTTGAAATTGAAGATAGTTTTCCTCTCAGACCCGGTACCGCAGACATTACAAGGTTCCTGTCAGCTACGGGCATTGTAGGGTTCATTCTGAGATCTCCGCACTTCTCTTTCAGAATTTTCCCAGCCTCATTTATCAATTCCATATGTTTCTCATAGCTTTCCAGGCCCGTCTCTCCGAATGTGAACAGTCCATGCTTCCGGAGTATTATCCCTCTGGTACCGGACGGGAGATTCTCCACCAGATCCATGAATGCCCTGGCAAGTTTGAATCCCGGCTGATGGTAAGGAACTATTACTGTGCCCGGAAACATTTCCATGAGCTGGGAATCACTTAGATCCGTATTGGTAAGTGCCAGAATATTGTCTGCATGGGAATGCAAAACGAAACGGTTTGGAATAAATGCATGCATGAATGTCTCAACACTTGGGGAAGGCTGGGAAGGATCCAGCATGCTTTTTTTCAGGTAATCCGCCATCTCTATGTCGGTCATTTCCCTTATTTTCTTTGCAGCAAGCAGATCATCCTGCCTTAAAGCTGTGAATCCATTTTCATCAATTGTTGAAAGGTCTGAGCCGGAACCCTTGACTCTGAGAACCTTGACACTCTTGCCGGTATGATCGGTCTCCTCTGTCTTTACCGAAGTGTTTCCGCCGCCATGAAGGACAACATCAGGCTGCACGCCAATCTTCCTTGAGAATTCTACACATTCCTTAAGCAGTTCACCTGGTAACGGTCGACGGCCAGAGTTCATAATTGGGGATATGTAGTGTTTATAAATAAATTAGGAGAATTTCGCAGTTATCTGATAAGTTCAATAGATGGTCTTCCAGGCCATGGAACTGCCCTCCTGGACCGGTTGACCTCGCTGAGTATCTCCACATTGCATGAAAAAAGCTTTTCAATGTAATCTTTCTCTGATCTAACAAGGTTCATTTCATCCTTTATCTCAAGAGAAATGTTCTTTCTGTTCTTCATAAAGTCAGGTATCAGGTATCTGTGATGGTCCGGAACCTTGGATGGTCCTTCATTCATCAGTAATGAGGCTGTTTCAAATATGTCCTCTGGTGCCACATTGATTCTTATCACTGAAGGATTAATTCCAGTAGCCCTTGAGATCTCCCTTATGTCTGAGATCAGCTTCTCTATGTAATTCTCTCTGTGTATGGGTGATTGATCCATGCCGTCTCCCAGAGAAATGTAACGTTCTGTACTCACAAAACCATGGTTTCCCATCCTCTCCCAGAGTTCCTCGCATGTGTGTGGGATAACTGGAGACATGAGCACAAGCCAGTCCCTTATTACTGCACGGAGAGCAACCATCATATTCCCTCCCCTGGCCTCCACATGCTTGATATCGTTCAGAACCTCGTAGAATATGGATATATAAGCCCCTCTGATGTCATAACTGTTCATTTTTTTGATATACTCGCTTGCATGATTGTAAAATGATACTACGAACCATCTTTCGACATTGCCCATATCAGTTACTCCGGGATCTTTGAAAGATTCCACAATGGAGACAAAGGAGTCATACTTTTTTCTCACGAGAGATATGTCTGCCTCGTTCCAGTCAAGCACTGAAGTCGTTTCAGAATTAATGGAAGAGAAAAGCCTGTAAAGATCTGAAGAGTAATTATTGGCAATTCTCAGAAGAGATATGGCATTACCTTTGCTCTTGGAAATCTTTGCACCTTCAGAGATCACGAGTCCAGATATGACTATGCCCTTTGGCCAGTCCTTTTCTCTGAACAGTGCTGCATGATTCATTATATAAAACGCAAGATGGTTGGTCATGTGAGGGCTTGTTGTCATGCGAACGTCCACTCCATACCAGTATTCCCTGGAAGTCCTCGCCTGATTTACAAGGTCAGTGACCTCATTGCTGTATGAGTTCTTCAGAGGTACTCCAGTGAATATGTGTTCAAGAATGTCTTCCGGGAGATTGCTGCCAAGTTTCGCGTATATTTCCCGCAGCTGCGTTGCACAGGTATAAACTATAGGATAGATAGTCGAATCTGAAAGTGACTCTATGGTCCATCTTTCATCAAATGGGAGTTTAGTGCCGATTCCTCTCCTTCTTGCACATGGCCTTTCTCTAAGCCAGTCAATAATATCATGCATCCCCTCCCTGTAATGGGATGGTTCAAAGAGCATATTCTCAACCACTGCGTGAGATTTTTCCTTGAGCCACGGAACCGAGTAGTCTATGAACCACTGATCCTGAAGAACCGCTACAACTACCCTTGAACCGCCTCTTGTTTCAGCTTTCCTTGATGTTTCGTAGAGTATGAATGCTGAATCATCCAGCAGCCTTTTTTTTATATTCTCTCTGGCCTCCTGGACAGACATGCCAGAAAAGTCGGAATTGCCATCATCCATGATGCCAGAATAGAACTCCTCTCTGTAGAGCATAGCTGTGGCCTCCCTGATTTTATCAGAGTCAGAAAGGCTGCCTATAGATTTCTCGTTAACGAGACCTTCAACTGTCAGGCCTTTGCCCTCCGGGAAGGTGATTATCTTTACAGGCTCAATATTCACCCCGATATCCTTCAGAGCTACATAATCCCATACTGAATGGCCAGGCACAGAATATACAACACCTGTACCGTTGTCTGGGTCTACAAAACCAGACGGAAAGACCGGAACTTTCTTCCCTGTTATGGGGACAGCAAATTCATGATAGAGGATTCTGTCCTTATCCACATTTCCCAGATCCTTTATATCAGGATTCTGGAGAATTAATTTCTGTACGGAGCTAGCAGATGTAACTAACCTCTCTCCCATATAATCTACCAGATGATACTCCTCTTCAGGATTTATCCAGAGATTGGTTATTCCAAATATTGTCTCAGGCCTCAGTGAAGCGGCAACTATTCCAAAGTCTGGTCCCTGGAAAATTACTGCGGTAAATTCCTCTATGGAGACCTTATCTGTGTCCCCGTCCTTGATATCGTCCTCACCTACAGCATTCTGATCTTCTATACTGTATAGAATGGGGTATCTTCCCTGTTTTATCAGTCCAAGATCATGAAGATGCCTGAACTGCCATTTGACAACCTCCTGATAAAATGGCTCTGCTGACGTGAATCTCCTGGACCAATCAATTGAGTAGCCCAGGCCTCGAAAATCCTTAATTATCCTGTCAGAGAAATACTGAGCTATGTTCTCTGGCTCCCTGAACTGATCAAGATAATGATTTATTTCTCCCTCATTCTCGTATTCTTTTAGATATTCAGTATACTGCCTTATGGCCTCTCTATCACCACGTCTTAGCCTCTCAGAGTAAGCCAGTATTGGAGTGCCGCTCTGGTGAAACCCCATTGGAAATAGAACATTGTATCCCATCAGCCTTCTGTATCTTGCAACAACGTCTGCCAGAGAATATGTCCTTCCATGTCCCACGTGAAGTGAACCATTGGAATATGGCCATGGAACGGTGATAAGGAATTTTTCCATTTCAGGGTTTATGGCAGGCTCAAAAATCCTCTCGCTTTCCCATCTTTCCTGCCATTTCTTTTCTATTTCAGGGCCCATGATCACTCATCCATTATCAGGACAGCAGCGGATATTACTGTTGTCCATTCACCTGGCTTCATTACAACAGCTGTGGAGCATATATTCTTTGTAGTCAGTATGCGATCCTGGAGAACATATTCCTCCTTATTTTTGTCCCATACAAGCCTGTCGGCCATACCCATAGTACTGGCAAGCATTTCTGCTGCCAGCTTCTCTGCGAAGAACCCGGCAACCTTCTCGGTCTCCCCGTAACTATGATGTTCACTCAGGTATCCCCATTTGCTTCTGTCAGAAGGAAGGGCGTAGCCTATGGCCGCAGACATCATTCTGTTCAGCTCGTTTGAGGAATTCCTCGCAAGTACTGTGAAGATTATCTGACCCGGGTGTAATAGCTTCAGGCCCTCAGAAGGTGTCACGACCTCTGCATAAGGAGGAAATATTGAACTTATACTCACCAGATTGAACGGTGCTATACCTCCATCTCTCAGAGCCTCTTCAAAAGACTGAAGCTGGCTTTCACCTCTGCCTACACCTCTAGTAAAGAATATCTTGTTGGGAACAAATGAAGTCATTTCACACTTCATTGTTAGGGAATTAATTATGTTTTTCCAACCTGGGGCTCAAAGATCGAATATAATCTGACCGTAGCCCTTCTCCGGATCGAAAAAGATCTGATGATAGGTTGGTGCCTTGGGAATGTTGGAATACCCATTGACTTCTGAGAAAAGAAATCCTCCAAGCTCATATGAAAGAGTACCACTTGATGAAATGGATGCGCTTCTCAATTCATTTATGTAAAAGTTATCCACTTCCAGCTGCTCAATGAAGAAAGATGCAAATCTGTATAACATATCCGTGTAATTTTCAAATGGAATTTCTCCTGCATATATATGAACAGATGGGTCTTTAAGTGAAAATAATGTTAGATTTGCCCAAGCCTCTGTAAATGATGCTAAGAGTTCCTGAACAGATGAACCGTAAAATCTTATTTCAACATCGGCAGTATGATCAAGAATTTCGTATGGCAATTTAAAATATATTAAAAAGAGGGAAAAAAAGATTACTCAGGCTTTTCAGATGATATCACAGGGATTGGCTCATCCAGATTTATCCCGATCTCATCTTCTCTGAGTTTTCTTCCTATGCTCTGCTCATAGAAGGCTATGATTCTTCTCTTGTCTTCCTTTGTGTAATCTCTGAAGTATTTATCCTTCTTGAGTACCTTTCCTGTTCTCTCCTCGTATGTTCTGGCAGGAATTGAGTATTTTCTCTGAGTAGCATCCCTGTAGAGCTCCGGGATAACGTTGAAGGCACAGAATGGAACCACTCTTCCGTCAGGCATTGCATAGTGGATATCGCATCTCTCGACCCTGTCCACATCGTAGGTGTATGGGTCCATGAAGTGCATGAATCCTATGAACATGCTCTTGTAGTGGAATGCCTTGAGACCGTGGTAATCACCCTCAGTAAAAGCATTGTATACCATATCCTTCAGTTTGAAGTCTTTTGGAGCTTTGTCATAGTCGACAAACTTCCCAATCTTCATCAGAAGCTTCGGTACAGTTATTGCCTTGCTGATTCTCTTGAAGTTAGAGTTCTTTATCTCATCAGCCAGTTCTCCAATGTATTCAAACATCCCAGGAACGTCTATGAATCTTGTTATGGGTGTTACCTTGTCTCCTTCCTTGAAAAGGTAAGTTCCCATTCCACAGGCGAAGTGGATTGAGAGTTTGTACATCTCCTTTCCCTTAAGCTGCTCAACGAAGTCAGAGACTTTTGCGGTTGATGGTACGGTAAAGAAGTCTTCCCTACCAATCATTCCGTCTGTCTGCTGTTCTATCTTCTTTATACAGCCAGGAATGGTGACTCTCTGCTTCTCCCTCATTCTGTCAGGCATTCTGCCTACCAGACTTACAGGCTGGAAGTTTACGGCCCTTACAACATCGATGTTTGAAAGACCGAATCTTATCATATCACCAAGGTACAGGTCGTTTACACCACCTATTACGGTTGGAACCAGAACAACACCAAGAGGCGCCTTCTTGTAATTTTCAAGAGCTGCTGGTATTTCCCAGAAGTTCTTTGGATTGGATCTTGGGGTAGGCCCATCGAAACTTGTGTAAATGACATTTGAACCTGCTTCTCTTATCTTCTTTGGGAAGTCCGGGTCGAAGGCGGACCTGATACTGTTTGTGTTAAGCTGGATATGTTCATATCCCTCTTCTCTGGCTATTTTTATGATGTCAATGATGTCATCCCTTATGGCTGGCTCTCCACCTGTTATCTGAACCGCATTTGCACCAACAGGTTTCTCGTTCCTCATTCTTCTGAGCATCATTCTGACCTGGTCCTGTGTTGGCTCATATATTGGCTCATTCTCCTTTGCATAGAAGAAGCAGTACCAGCAGGAAAGGTCGCAGCGGTTTGTAACTACGACATTGCCAAGACCAGTGTGGGATTTGTGCTTCACACAAAGACCGCAGTGTGTCGGGCAAACGATTTTCGATTCAAGGTATGCAACGTGAGGATTGAGAATTTTTACTCCCGGGTCAAGCCATTTTTTGGCCTCCTGGTACATTTCGTAATCTTCCCAGTATTTTTCCTTTGTAACTCCGTGTTCCGAGCACTCCTTTATGAGTTTGACTTCACCGGCATTCTCGTACACTACTGCAGGTATCCTCATCTGGTCAAATTTTTCGTCATCAACACAGATCGGGCAGAGACTCTCTGTTACTCTTATAACCATCATGTCGGGGGTTATAAGGTGACCCATCGTGCTGACAAACTCGTCCACCGTCTTAAACGGGGCATTTTTGCTAATCTCGAAATCATTGGCGAATCTGATTTCGGGATACCTGTTTCTTTCTTCAGACACTATCATCTAAGGATTCACCTATGTAAGGGTTTAATTCATGACTTATTAAAATAGTTTTGTAGTGATTGACACTACTCCTTCTAAAAGTTAATTAGTATTCAATGATACAAATACATCAATTTCTGTATTTTCAAGAAATGCCAGAAATTACGGTCTGAAATGCTTAATTAACTTTTATCGATATATAATGTTTGTTCCTACTTCTGATACATCTAATAAGTTATATACCAGAAGGGAATTTTTCTCAATTTATCCTCTGATTTACGTTATGAGCCGATAATTATATGGAAATTTCGCTCCCTTGACTAATTTGAGTTTGAATTTGTTAAAACGCAATAATTATTAGCTTAGAAAATATTGCGTGGCTAAGCGGGTGTGGTGTAGCCTGGTAACACGCGAGCTTGCCAAGCTCGTGCCTCGGGTCCAAATCCCGGCACCCGCATCTGAACCAAGAAATGAGACTTCTGATGGACTATATTTTATGAATTGGCATAGAGGTTCATTTTTCAGGCGATTTTTGAAGGTCTTAATTTTCCTCACTCATCCATCGCTATTTCTCGCTTTCTAATCTTAATGGCATAATTGTTTAGATTGAACAGTCAAATGAAATTACTATATTATAAATTATAAAATTCTTAACTTTACCCAGAGAATAATTTTCAATTGGAAAAGGGAGATTCGCCATTGACTTATTTCCCATCGCAGGTTGTCATACAATAGATGAATTCATCAACAGAGAGTAAAAAGTTAGGAATATTTCAGTAGATATAGTGAAATAATTATATTTAAATATTTAGATTGTGTACATATCCTTGTGTCTACTAAAAAAAGAACTGGGTTTAGATTTGCAGGTTTAATCTTTTTATTGGTTTTCATAGTGACATTTACCATACTATTTACGGATAAAAACCTTCAAACCGATTTTGGAACAACCAAACCATATTTTATACACTGGTATGGACTCCTTATCACGGGACTGATTTCTCTTATAGGTGGAATTATAATTCTAGCGAAACCAGACAGGAGTATGTTCAAAATTGGAGCTGTGGGGTCTATCCTTCTTGCTCTTTTTCTTGTGGCAGATATAGCAACATACAGTGAGGTCGGATTTTCAAGCCCCATTAAATTTGCCACTTATCTGTTTGGTGTATCTAAGTACCCGGGAAGCCTGAGCTATATTCCGGGTTTATATGATGTACTTTTCGCCCTCTACATAATTACGTTCGCAATATGCCTAAAGGGGTTATCTTACTTTACGGATTCCAAGTAGGCAAGCAATGATTGGCCAGATCTTTAGAAACAAGAGTGAAAATAACCTTGGTCTAAATATTCTCAATCTGGCTGTCATTTATTTTATTATAATGATTCTGCTTTTTCTCATTGTTAAAAATACAGACCATCATCCCTTCAATTTATACATAAGTATTCTCTGGTCACTCTATACACCTGTTACAATTATCGGGATCCTTGGAACTATAAAGTCCAGAAAGTTGAGCTCCTCTAAAATCGAAGACAAAACTGAACATAAACTGTACATCACGATACCTACTGTTGCGACGGACAATGTATTGCCTGCCTTAAGGCGTGTATTAGATTCCATATACAATTACACCCCTGATTTTTTTCAGAATTTTAGTGTAGATTTGGTAATAGATGAGGGTTCATCAGGAGAGGGAAAACTCAGACAATTTGTTGCGGGAAAGAATAATGCAAGGATAATAGTTGTTCCCTCAGATTTTCAGTGTCAAAATGGAGCCATAGCAAAGGCCAGGGCCCTGGAATATTCTGTAATTTATAGAAGAAATTTAGGAGAAACTTCGGCAGATGAGTTTGTCTACCATCTTGACGATGATACTTCCGTAACAAGAGAGACCATTTCTTCACTGGCTGGCTTCATTAACACCAGATCGGATAAATATGATCTTGCGCAGGGAATTCTGACTTTTCCCCATGAATTCTGTAAATCCGGAATTAGCAGAATAGCAGATTCGGTAAGGCCTTCTGACGACCTCACAAGGTTTTTCTTCTTCACCGGTACCTTACACATCCCTTTGGCGGGCCTTCATGGAGAGCATCTTCTGGTTAGAGCAAACGTGGAAGATTCCATAGGATGGGATTTTGGGCCAACCAAGGTTGAAGACTCGGCCTTTGGCCTTGAATTCGCAAAGCAATTTGGGCGAAGAAGTTACTTTCTGAATTCCAGGGTAAAAGGCTCCAGCCCCCAGAGTTTGAAGGATCTGATAAGGCAGAGGAGAAGATGGTATTCTGGAATCATTTCTCTTGCATTCAGTAGAAGAAACAGGAACCTTGCAAGAATACCATTGATGATCTATGCGCTGATCACCATGTTCAGTCCAATGCAGTACATACTGGTAGTTTTTCTTATTTCTTTAATAATCTCCACTCCTGCCTTTCCTGTATCTTTTCTATTCCTGCCCCTTTGGGGCATCAACTTTTCATATCAGTTGTGGCTTTATGAGGAAGGTTATAACATAAACAGCGAAAGTTCCTCCGGAAAAAAGGTTGGCCGTTCCTGGATGAGATTCCTGATCATGCCGTTAATATATGTATCAGGGTCTATCGAAGCGACTGCTGTAGCATTGGGCTTCATAGACTATCTGAAAAAGGACAACTCATTTCAGGTTATTGAGAAACCCATTTGAACAGGAAGTAAATGAGAATCTCACAGAGCTTCAAGGGACTTTTGCAATATTTCCATTTTCACTTCACATCGAAAAGCAGAGAATTCTCTCAATTTGATTTTATCATGATGACTTCTCAAATTTATATTCAGAAGAATTACAGATTTTCTCTATGAAATATTCGTATAGTAATGTTATTAAACAATAGATTACATGTTAACAATACTCACATGCTAGACAAAATCTGACAAATTTCGTTTGAGAGGTCATTTCCTATGTGGAGAAGATATACCTACTCGGATAATGTTAACGATAAGATAAGGAGAGGAAAGGAATTTTCCGAAAAGTTGTGGAATTCCCACATTGAATTCATCGGTATTTCCGGTTCAGTTTCCTACAACCCTCAGCCGGAGGATGATATAGATATATTCCTTATCACCAAAAATGGATGGTTGTGGGTTGAAATACTTTGGGCATTTATTCTGCGAAGAATGATGGGGATGGGGGATATCTGCCTTTCCCTTTCTGTTGACAGGAAAGGTGCATTGAAGCTTTTCAGAAATCTCAGCTCACTGCAGGAGAAAGATGCAGAGCATGTTATACCTGTCAGAGGAAATGAATTCTACAACACTCTACTCCTTGAAACGGACCCGGGAAAAAGCAAAAACAGAAATGAAACCTCTCTTGATCATATCGGTCAGAAATCGGAATTCACTTTCATGGAAATTGCTAACATTTTCCTCTTTTTTCTTCTTTATCCCCTTCAGAAATTGAAGGAGATCAGGTTCAATTCTATACACATATCCAAGGAACCTGAACTTGTATATCACATACTCATTGGTCCTAACAGGCTTATACTGGATTCTGAAAAGTACAGAACCCTTTCTGAATATGTGGGGAATTATAATGACTAGCACTGCAGTAATCTTTATCTACGGAAGCCAGAAGGACTTGGATGAGGCAATTAAAAATTCAAAATCGCTGCCTTTTGATGAAATCCTGATTGCTGCCGGGGGAGAACTGAATTTTCCGGACCCAGATAAAATGAAAGCCCTTCCGAAGGTCAGAATTTTCAAAGAGGAACAGAGGCTTGGTAAAACTGTTGCTTATAACAGAGTCATCAGACAAATTAAAGGAAGCACAGTTTTTCTCATTTCAGGAGACGTGAGATATGAACCGAATATGCCATTGAAACTTATGGAAAATCTGGATCCGGATGCTGGAATGGTCATTCCGAGAATCATTCCCGAGAGAAATGATAAACTCTCAGGCAGGGTTGGAAATATCATATGGATGGCACATAGCCTTTACAATTCTGTAAGATTCGAAAGTAAATCATTCTTCTGCGGAGGTGAATTCCAGATGCTGGTTGGTACTCCTCCAGCCATTCCAGAGAACATCATAAATGATGATGAATATCTTGGAAACCTTGTTTTTTCATCCGGGAAGAAAATTATTTACAGAAATGATCTGATAGTGAAAAACAGGGTTCCGGATAATTTCATAAATCTTCTTCGACAGAGGATAAGAGTTAATTACGGACACATGCAGTGTTTGAAAATCCTTGGAAAAACATCTTCTTTCAGCATTGGTTTCATCAGTAACCTGAAAATGTCATTAAATATACTCAGAAAACTCATTGATGGTGATATAGTGGAAACATACACTCTCTTCCTGGCAGTTTTAATAGAGTTGACCAGCCTTGTCATTTCCAGAATGAATTACCTGCTTAAGGTGGATATGACTAAATGGAAATTGGTTAGTCCTGATGCAGGGGGCTTAAAGTAAATAGGTACAATAAAGGGTTTTTGTCAGAGGTCATTTACACCTCTCGGAATATTTGATGAGGTTTCTTCTAAGTTGGACCTCCTTTTCAGAATTACAAGCTCTTTGGAAATCAGGTAAAGAAAAAGTGCATTTGTTCCGAATATTATGAAGTAAAGGATCGTCTTTCCTGAAATTGAAGAGAAGAGAAAGTTTTGGGCCTGACCAAAAATGGAAGACAGGTAGTTGTATGAAATATCAGGATTCAAAAAGAAAGCAAGTGTGGAGCTCATCGAAACATATGCAACCGCAACTGCAGAAAGTGCCAGAACTTCACGCACTTTTCCAAGTGCCAGATACAGAACTATTGGATAAATCAGGTACTGTGGATTGACTATATTGTAAGTAAGGAAAAATATTAGAAATGATATAATAACAAATTGCTCCAGTCCCCTGCCAGTTTTCCAGTATATCGCTATAAGCAAAAAGTAAACCGGCACGAAGACATAGAGGAAAAGGGAGGGGAAATTACTGATCCTGAGTGTATCTATCAGAATTTCCCAGGATAGCCCGTTGACAAAGAAAACGCCATTGAAAGTCGGAGATGTCCTTGAATAAATAAGCGTACCAATATTCTCGTTAAAATTACCCACTGTATAATATAAAAGTAATGTAACCAGAAGCATAATTGCTACAATCATAATGTCACGAAAACGGTGCCTGCTTGACAGCAGAATAAATGGAATGAGGAGAACCGGGAATATCTTGATCATGGCTCCCAGTGAGGCCATCAAAACCGAAGAACCCGTCTGACCTTTACGGAAAAGAAATATTGACAGGAGCATGCAGAATGCTGCCACAGCATCTATCTGCCCCCAGGCTATTCCTATGAGAATCACGGCAGGGTTCAAAAGCCAGAGACCAAAAAGTCGGTTTTTCAATGGACTGAGTTTTCTAAGCAATGCATATATTCCGAACACAGAAATAACCATGGGAACCTTAATTGCGGCATAGAAAATGTAAAATGAAATCTCCTTCAACCCCTTCCACGCAGAGTAAAGGTTCCCATAGAGAACTCCGATGTAATTCAGAGACTGGTTGGAAGGTATAGCGGAAGTATTGAATGCATAGATAAGGCGCCCAACAAGTTCACTGTAGTATGGGAATAGAGGAGGATAGGCCCACTTCAGTGGACCTGGAAGATTTACTGAGCGTATGTAAGGGTCCACCCCATGAATCAGTCTGAGCCCTGATGATATCATAAAGAAAAGATCGTACCTCTGGCCCATCACAACAGATACTGCTGAGTAAAGTATGGCAACAGGAACAAGCAATATCCTGTTCGATGTGGCAGCTGTGTAAGCCCCAAAAAATAGTAAAACTAGGGAGGAGTAGAACATAAAATCAAGTGCATAAGGAAGATAAGATCTTGTGACAGTCAATTGAATGTATGAGGTGTACTCATTGCCAATCACAACCCTGAGGCTGATATCCCTGTTTTTGATATATATGGAAGACAGATCCAGTGAGAACTGGTAATATTTATTTCCATGAACAGTTGTGCTGAAAACACTTGTCTGAGCAGCACCCGCCGGGTTAATTGCAAACACATCCAGAGTGTAATTGGTGGAAACCGGCGAGTCGATCTGGAACTTTATTTCGCCGGTTTCTTTCTGGAAATATCCTGTGGTTATATTATGCGGGTAGACTTTGATTGTGTAAACTCCAATGCTTGTCTGAGAAGTGTTTGAGTAACCGGGTTGATGTGAATAGTATGCAGGAATTGAAATCAGAACCATGGCTAAGAGGATGACAAATAGTGAGATCTTCCAGTCCACTTTCAGGATCTGCACCCCCTCTCACTGCCATGGAATCCCCCATCAACTGGATTGCCCTGGAGAAGGTAAAAATAGTATTCAACAGAATACATGACAGTTACTGTCAAGTATTCACAAAGTAGATATAATAATATTTCCTTTTAATGATATGCAAAACGATAATTTTCAGCTGCCCGATATACTTATCAGGACATTCAATTCTGCCGATACACTGGAAAGCTGCCTGAGTTCCATAAAAAAACTTGTTCCTCACAATAATATCATTATCGCAGATCACAACAGCACGGACAGAACTCTGGAGATAGCAAGATCCTTTGGCGCTGAAATCCACTCTGAAGAGGTGGGACTTGGATTTGCCACAAATATTCTGATTAAGTCATCCAGATCAGAATATGTTCTTTTTGTGGATGGGGATATTGAAGTTATACGCAATGATTTTGTCTCTATTGCCTTATTGGAACTATCGGAACACTCAGTTGGTGCAGTGGTTGGATGCGGGAAAAACCATGATTTCCTTTACGGACTTCCTTTAGGGCTAACAATGTTCAGGAGGAGGGACATCATAGATGCCAGGATCCCTGACGTCATACAGGGAAGAGAGACCTATTATCTCCAGGAATGCCTGAGACATAAATCTCTGAAGGTTAAATACGTGAGAGATGCAATGATTCACAGATCGACATATAGAAAATACAGGTACTGGCCTGAATGGCAGGGCGCTCAGATAAGAATAACACCGGGTAGACACCTCCATCAACTGGTCTTTGCTATTCCCATTATATTCATGATGCACCTCAATAGCAGGAGTGTGAGAAACTATCTTTACTCGCCAGTATTCTATTTTAAGCTCCTGAAGGGGTATGTGAATCCTGAAAAATTCAAGTCTTTCGACAGACGAAATTTTTCAGGGTGATTGAGCTCGAAAAATGAAAATAGTTCAGCTCATGGAGGTAAAATATATTATGAAAATCTATTCTGAGCGTTTTCCTCTCAAATACCTGATCTCTGATCACGGCATATGCCTCGGCTTTGATACTAAAAAGAGATCCTTTCTTTTCCTGATTTCAGGCAAGGGCATGCTATTTAAGATTCGTCCAGCTGGAGACACTATTGTAGAAATGCTGGACTATGAAATTCCGGAAATACAAAGGGCACTTATGGAGGAGAGGAAGGCCCCCATTAAGAGAAAGGATGGGAAATAATGAATGCGAAAGGTGAGGGCCTGATTGAAAGCCATGATCATCTTTCTGTGATCCTGGGAAAAGAGAGAGTGGATCTTGCGTTCGGCTCTGAAGATAATTGGCTCTATCTGATTTCTACTGGTTCAGACGCAAGGTGGCCCTCTCAACTGTTACGAACAGGCATTGTTTCTCTTAGGATTCATGGAAATACAGTCAAAGGTTATGCATCACTCATAACTTCAGAAAATGAGAAGAGGAGAGTCAGGGAAATATTCTTAGAAAAATATGGCAGTTCTTATTTCAATAGGTATTTTACAAATCCCGGGAGATATCTCCGCGTAAATATATCTGAGGATTCCCAGTACAGGCCAAAGACCTATTATGAATGGCTTCAGGAAGAATTTGATGCTGAATCTGCAAATTATGATCAGCACATATACGGAAACAGGATAAACAGACTTCTGAGAGAGCGCTCGCTGGAAACTATTTTCAGGTTTTTGAAGCCACCTGCCTCTGTTCTTGAGATAGGGTGCGGATCGGGAACTGAGACTCTGGAGGTCCTGAAGAATGGAAACAGGGTCACTGCAATAGATGTCTCCGAGGGAATGCTTTCTATTGTCAGAGAGAAAGCAAACGAATTTTTACTGAATGATAACCTCACCACTATGAAACTCAGGGCATCCCAAATCTCTGAGGTCCTGGATCGCTTTGGTCCCGAAAGCTTTGATCTGGTATATTCTACGTTCGGTGCTCTTAACTGTGAACCTGACATAGAACTTATCCCGCCAGTTTTGGAGAAACTTCTTAAAAAGGGCGGCCATTTTATCGCTGGAGTTTACAACAAGTTTTGTATTTCAGAGCTTGTGATCCAGTTTTGCCTTCTTCGCATTGGTAGTCTTTCCTGGAGATTCAAAAACCCAATACCAGAAGGGCATTCAAGATTCTGTGTTGACGTTTATTCTTTCACTCCAGGAGAATTTAACTCACTGTTCAGGAAATATCTGAGGATGGTTTCCCTTACCGGAGTTCCCGTTCTGATACCTCCCTCTAATTTCAGGAGATTCATAAGCATTACAGGAGAAAAATTTGACTCCATCAACAGAATAGACAGGAAGCTCGCCGGCATCTGGCCATTGAATCGTCTGGGTGACCATTTTCTGGCCGTATATAAAAAAGTTTGAAGTTATCTTTCTTTATGGTAATCCTTTCATGGATTTCCATGAAAGGTAACTATTCCTTTTTCATTTAACAGAACAGAGCCACATTGTATGCATTTAACAGCGCAACTTTCAGCAGGCACAGAATTAAATGGTGTCCCGCAAACTTCACAGGAAAATGGAGATTGAAATTCTATCACAGGCTCTGAGGAATTTTTCTGAAATCTTGCAAAAATGTGGGGAAGTATACTGAAATGTACGGTGAATTTCTCCAGCATCCTTATGGTTGAGATAGGCAGATATTTGAATGGCTTATAGTCTCCCAATCCTGTACTTACAGTTCCGGTCATGAGGAGAGAACAGGATTCCCCTGCTTTCTTTATCACCATCTTTCTGTAAAAGAATTCTTCAAAACCTGACCTGTAGACTCTTGACATTCCAGCTCCGGGAAAGCGATCTCCGTTTCCTAACGCTGTGGATGAATAGAACCTGTCAAGCAGATACGCAATTGATGGATAATGATAAAAGCTGACAATAAGCAGACCACCATTCTTCAGATACTCTGTCAGAATTCTTATAGAATTCTGGGCATCCTTGAGAAAATTCAATACCCTGATCATCAGTATGAGATCAAAATAACCTTTTGTGAATGGCATGGAATGAAGGTCTGCGTGTACCGTAACTATACCGGGATCAGAAAGATGGACCCTTTCAAGAAACCGAGTTTCCAGATCCACAGCGAATCTATTCTCTGATACACTTCTTAGTCCTTCCTGAATTCTGCCTGCACCAACACCAACTTCAAGCACCCTTTTAAATTTCCTTCCAGCAATCAGGTCAAGTATAACTGACTTCTCGATTTCCGATACTTTATCACGTCCCTTCCAGAGTGAGTCGAAATCCAGGAGAGAAAAGTCATTAGGCATCCGTAAATTGATCACTAAGGATCATAATATATGCACCGCTTATGCCATTGAATCTGTATTTGACCATCACTGAAACCCTTAGGGAACTGAAGTTTCTTACTCAGAACAACAAATATGATATATTCCTGCCCGTTCATTTCAAAGGGCTGAATCAACTGGAACATTGCTTGATTCATTCAATATCTAATATTCAGTTATGGAGAGAAATACTTCATCTGAAGAAAAATTAAGTGAAAAATGTTATGGACAGTATAAATATCTGAAAACAATTTTGAAATATGTCAGATGAGTCCAAAGGTAGATCAATTATAAAGATAAGACCATTGTGGGGTGCATTAACTGCGGTATTCCTCGGGCTCACAGGATTTTCACTTTTCAGGGCATTTGGCTATTCTGGCGACATAAGCACCTATTCAACAGAGTTCCAGTCACTGAATACGGTCAATGCAACTTACAATACAACAAGAAGCATGCTTCTGAGATTTGACACACTGCAGCTGGGCTGGGCACTGACCGGCGTTGTGGCAATATGCCTGGTTGTACTTTGCCTTGTAGTCCTTCTGTTTTTCAGCAAACAATAAAAATTAAAAATTTTTTAAGGAATGTATCAGGAGAAAATATCTTCCCTGACGCTTTCCACTTTCAGCCTGTCTCTGGAATATCTCACATATACGTTTTTCAGCTTGAGATACTCCTCTATTCCGTATTTGCTCCCTTCTCCTGCCTGGCCTGTAAGCCTGAATCCGGTGTGGTACCCCTGGGAAGATTCAGGTCCGGGCATGTTGACATACAGCTCTCCGAATCTTATGGCTTCTGAAGCTTTCATAACGAGAGTGTTGTCATTTGTGAACAGATAAGAGGCAAGACCGTACCTTGAATCATTGGCAAGCTCAAACATCTGATCTTCTGATGATACCTTCATTGCTCCAATGACAGGGCCGAAGACCTCGCTCTGGAAAAGCTCGGAATCCTGAGAAACGTTTTCCATTATGGTTGGCTGGAAGAAATAACCACCACTGAGGTCCCCCTTGAGTTCAGGTTTCCCTCCACCCGTAAGGGTCTTAGCTCCACTGCCTGTGGCATCCTTGACAAACTTCTCAGCTGTCTGCAACGCCCCCTTATTTATCAGTGGACCCATGTCCGCGGTCATGGGATCGCCAACCTTCAGTTTCTTTGTAGCATTGACAACCATATTCATGAAACGGTCATACACGTCCTGGTGCACATAAAGACGCTCAGCTGCGATACAGGATTGCCCTGTATTCCAGTACTTTGCCCATATGAACGTTCTTGCGGCCGCCTCTAAATCAGCATCCTTCCACACCATGAAAGGTGCTTTGCCTCCAAGTTCCAGGATCAGTTTAGCCATGTTTGCAGATGATTTCTGCATGATTCTCTGGCCGGTTTCTGTCGACCCGGTCATTGTCACCACAGCAACTTTCCTGTGCGAAACAAGGTCATCACCTATTACAGAGCCCTTTCCTGTGATTAAATTCAGAACACCCCTTGGGATACCTGCCTCTACAAATTTCTTTACAAGCCAGTAAGCCGTGAATGGTGTGTCACTGCTTGGCTTCATGACCACAGTATTTCCCGTAAGAAGAGCAGGTGAAAGTTTTCTCACCACCATAGCGGCAGGGAAATTCCATGGAGTAAGTGCCGCCACAACACCTGCAGGAACCTTGTACTGGAATATTTTATTTTCAGGTGTGTCACCCTCCACAATGTCCCCGGTAATCTTTCTTGCAAATTCTGCATAGTACTGAATCTGATCAAGAACTCCGTCCGTCTCCTGTCTGGCCTCTATCTTTACCTTTCCATTCTCCTTGTAAAGAAGATCTTCAAGCTCCTTTCTGTCCTTCTCGATAAGGGAATAAGCCCTGTATAGATATTTTGAACGTTCCTTGCTTGTCAGGGAACTCCACTTCGGGAATGCGTCATAGGCTGCATCGATGGCGGCTTTAAGGTCCTCCTTTGAAGCTGCAGGAAAATCCCCATACTTCTTTCCCGTTACAGGACTGATCTTTTCCAGAGTAGCACCGTCGGACGAATCTCTCCATTGTCCATCTATCAATAGTTGCATAATATATCAGTGCTACATCCCATATATTCATTTTCAATTGGCGGACCGAAAAGTGACAGAAATTGAGTTTCAGATATTATTTTCTTGAATATTTTATTGGGTTGCTGTCAAATTCAGATTTGCACCCTTCACAGCAGAAATAGAATGTTCTGCCCTGAAAATCTGAGTGAAATTTGCTGTCCTTTGAAACTTTCATGTTACAGACCGGGTCGTATTCCATAATTTGTAATGCCTCACTGTTATTTATCCGTTTATGGGTACTGTTCCATCATTGCTGCCATTTTTCCTGGTCGCTCATAGGGTGCCTGGAAAGCTCACTCTGAGCCAGAGACCTGATCTCTGCAACATTTGGATAGGGTGAAACTAACTCTCCACTTTCAATGTACTTTGTAAATACGTTTTTCATTGACTCTCCACATTCACATCTTAAGTCCCCTGAAAATTCCCTTACAACTTTCCACCTGTTGCATCTTTCACATCTCATGGGCAACTTTCTGCCGGAGAATTTGCCTCTCTTGGTAACAGGATTGCCCTCGACCTCCACAATATCCATTGAAAAATCGTATGGCCTGGCAGATGCAATGGATGTGCCGATGCCAAATGCATCTGCCCCGGCTTTCACAAGTGCAGAAAGATTTTCAAGTTTCAGGCCACCGGAGACCATTATCCTGACATCTCCGTGACCTCGAAGAGCAAGTTCCCACTTCACCTCCCTTATAATTGAGTCAAGTTTTCCTCTTCTTGATGCGGGGGTATCGATCCTTACCATTTTCAGATCCTTCAGAAGCTCTGCAGCCCTTATTGCAGCAAACTTCTCGTCCATGAATGTGTCGATGAGCACTGTCCTTCCGCCATCCACTGGAGAGACCATTTTCCAGGCCTCTTCATCACCGTAGATTATTGAAAGTGCATGTGGCATTGTTCCAACAGGGGTTGTGCCTGTAATCTCCCCTCCAATAATTCCTGAGACTCCATCTGCCCCACCTATGTAGGAAGCTCTGTCAATCATGGGGCTGATTGCCGGGTGCATCCTCCTGATCCCGAATGAGTAGAATGGAACACTTCCCAGTTCTCTTCGGACTCTGGCGGAGTACGTGGATATCCCTGAGGACTGGCAAATAAATCCAAGTATGGCAGTTTCCAGGATGCCAAAGGATGAGTACTTTCCCTCCATCCTCATGACCGGCACTGGTATGCCTGAGTCGTCTCTGGGAGGAAAAATTGTTCCTTCCGGAATTGAAAACAGTCTGACCTCCTTTCCTTTCAGAATATTTACAACCTCATCCAGTCCGGAAAGCATTATCCATGGATCTAGCGGACCAGAAACTGTGAATTCAGCCACAACTTCCGGATCCCTGTGGGACCTGCTCATACCCTTCAGGCTCCTTGAAAAGTACACGTCTGATGCCTTTCCCTGAAGAATCTCTTCCTCTGTTGCAGCATTGAAGTTTCTGCTCAAGATTCCACTTCCTCTTTCATTGTTTTTGACATTGAAATTTCAGTTCCGTAATTCCTGTGCATAAATGAAATTGCCTCTCTGTGTCTCTCCTGATCAATTGCTGCACACATATCCTCAATAACTGTTGTCCGGTAGTATCTGTGAAAGGCACCAGATACGGTATGAAGAACGCAGATGTCGGTACTTACTCCCATAACTATGAGGTGATCAAACTGCATTGCTCTGAGGTACCCATCCAGGTCAGTATCATGAAAGGCATCATAATGCCTTTTCCTCAAATAATGACCTCTGATTCCGGAGAGTTCGTCGCAGAGTTCTGAACCCCAGCTGTTCTCCAGGCAGTGCTCACCCCAGACCTTGAATTCTGGGTCATTCATGATATGAGTGTCCAGTGTAAAAATAATTGGATATTTACCCACCATACTGCTCAGAAAAGAACGCATCCTCACTGCAAGTTCCTCCTTATCCTTTCCTCCAAATTTTCCCCTTACGAAGTCATTTACCATGTCTACAACAATGATGCAGCCTTTTTCACTGTTCATTCTTTCCACCATATGGTGCTATCTCCCCTGTCTTCTATGTATACGCCGCCTTCCCTCAGTTTCTCCCTGATAAGATCTGCGGAGTGAAAATCCTTCTTTTTCCGCATCTGATTTCTGAGATCCACCATACTCTCTATGAGAGAGTCAGATGATCCTTTATCTGCATTGAGATCCACAATCCCAAGGATATCAGAGGCCCACTGAAGAACAGCGATGGCATGGTTTCGCTGCTCTATGGAAAGATCATCTATGGTGGAATTGATGTAGCTGGCGAACTCGTTCAGTGTTGTTATTGCACCCCTTGTGTCCATGTCATCTTCCAGGCTATCCTGCATTCTTTCAATCCACCCGGTTCTGAAGTTATCGACACCCTTGCCCGGGACTGAATTCTTTAACTTCATATACATTGTGGACAACCTTCTGGCATTGATCTTTGCCTCTTCCAGCATTTCAAATGAAAAATCAATGGTACTCCTGTAGCCTGACTTAAGCATGGCCAGCCGGACTTCGCTTCCTGAGAATGATGTTAATATATCAGCAACAGTAACTGAGTTTCCAAGTGACTTGGACATCTTTTCGTTTTTTATATTCACCATACCAGTGTGGATCCAGAACCTTGCAAGGTAACTTCTTCCAGAAATTGATCTTTCTATTGCGATCTCGGCCTCATGATGAGGGAACTGCAGATCAGCTCCTCCCCCATGAATATCATAGGAGGGCCCGAAGAAAGATTCTGTTATGGATGTGTCCTCTATATGCCATCCCGGTCTCCCATCTCCAAATGGCGATCCCCAGTATGGTTCGCCCTCCTTTCTGAGTTTCCATATTACAAAATCCCTGTAATCCTCCTTGTTCTCATTTGGAGATATCCTTGCTCCTGAGATAAGTGAATCAATGGATTGCCCCGAGAGTCTGCCGAATTCTGGAAATGATGAAATTCTGAAATAGACTCCATCTTCGGTGCGGTAGGCATGTCCAGACCTGAGAAGCCTGCCCACCTGATCTGTGATTTCATCCATGAAAAGTGTTGCCCTCGCGTAGAAGTTTACAGAATTTATCCCCAGTGAGCGCAGTGTTTTCAGATATTCCTGAAGATTCCTTGCTGCCAGATCCTCCGGAGGAACCTTCTCTTCCATGGATTTATTTATTATGCGGTCGTCAACGTCAGTTATATTCTGAAGATAGAAAACATCATATCCTCTGCTCCTCAGATACCTTGCCAGCACATCAAAGAAAATGTATGTCCTTGCATGTCCTATGTGTATTCTGTCCTGGACCGTGGGACCGCAAACGAACATCCTTACAACCCTGTTCCGGTCAAGATCCATCTCAATCTTTTCCTTCTGCAGGGAGTCAGTTATCCTCATGGGGATTTCAGTATTTCAATTAGCAAATTAAATTAATGCAACGCTCTGCAATTGTTCGTGATCATTGTCATTTACTGTGTCAGCATTTTTCTGAGCCTTTCACTTACAGTTGAAGAGCCGATACATAAAACCTTCATTTTATCAATATCCAGAGCAGTAATGGATGCATTCGGAATTTCAATTCCTCTGCTCTCTATCTCGTCCAGATCAAGAACTTCAGAAACCATTACCCTTATGGGCATCGCATGGGAGACAGCAACCACTCTTCCCCGGACGCCTTTCATGAAATTGGAAACCCTCTCCAGATGAGACTCCCATGACTCGTACCTTTCTCCTTGCCCTATCTTTTCACGTGCCTCTCTTGAAGTCAATCCATTGAGCCCGCCCATGGAAGTCTCTCTTATGTCATTGTTTATCTGAACATCGACAGACAGGGATCCTGATATAATGCTAGCTGTCTCTCTGGCCCTCAGCACAGGGCTTGAATAGAGTGAATCAAATTTAAATTCCGAAATTTCCTGGGCTACTGATTTAGCCTGCATCACGCCATTTGAGGTGAGAGGATATTTCTCAAGATCATCGGTCATAATCTTCAGAACATTGGATTCACTCTCACCATGCCTTATCATCAGAAGAATTCCCATACCACATGATTGTGGAGTGATGCTTAAAACATGCATTTTTCATGTTACGAGCATAAGGGAAAGCAGAGAAAGGGTAAGAACAGGAAGAGCCATGATAAAACCAGTCTTCATGTAAAAAGCTGCTGAGATAGGTATGCCCTCCTTCCTCCTTAGAGTGTCCATCCATAGAAGAGTTGCAAGGGACCCTATGGGAGTGAATTTCGGGCCGATGTCATTAGCAAGAACATTAGCGTAAACAAGATATGAGTGGTTGCCAAGGGCGCTTATGGATAAATTTCCGATCATAACTGAAGGAAGGTTGTTCATTGTGGAGGCCAGAAAGGCAAAAAGATATCCACTAAGTACATAGTTGGACGGGCCCGGTGTTTTTACTATCAGTTCCAGAAGGTCTGAAATCATGTTTGTGAGGCCAGCCTGCGATAGGCCAAAAACGACAATATACATTCCCACAGAAAAGAGAACTATCTGCCACGGTGATGCCTTCAGTACCCTGAGACCCTGAATTTCCTTTCTTCTGTGCCCTATGTACAGGACAAGTAAGGAGAAAGGGAGAGCTATAAGGGATACAGGTATCCCGTATATACCAGTGATAGCGTATGCGATGACAAGAACAGAGAGCACAATGGGGGCAAATTTCAGAAGAGGTGAACCCGATCTGTTAATGGTGAAATTCTCAGGGAGTGACATCCTTTCTGGAATTGATTTCCTGAAGTAGAGAAAGAGAAGTATTGATGATGCGAATATGGATACTATGTCCGGGATTACCATGACCCTAAGGTATCCTATGAATGATATGGAAAAATACTGTGTGGTCAGTATGTTCACAAGATTGCTTATGGTGAATGGCATACTGGCCGTATCAGAGATGAACCCTATGGAAAAAATGAAAGCGAGATAAGTCTTTTCTGGAACTTTCATAGCTTTCAGCATTGAAAATACAACTGGTGTCATCACAAGGGCAGCCCCATCGTTTGCAAATAAAGCAGAAACAATGCTCCCCAGGATCATTATAAGGAAGAACAGCTTTTTTCCACTGCCACCTGCAGATCGTGATATCCGGGCAGCCCAGGATTCGAAGAGCCCCAGTTCATCATAGGCCAGAGACATTATTATTATGGCGACAAATGTAACGGTGGGGTTCCACACTATCCTTACTACCTCTGTCAGATCTGGGTATGTAACAAGACCAAGCAGAAAAGATGCCAGCGCCCCCATCAATGCATAATATCCTATACCTATCCTGTATGGCCTCTTCAGAACAGCATAGAGGGTAAGTATGAAAACAGCAATTGACAGAAACAGACTGAATGTCGGATTTATACAGGGGATTCCTGCCCTTATTAATTAATTTTATTTCATAGAAGATGGAATTTAAAGGGTTCTTATCTCTGCTTTATATTCCAATTCATCTGACAAAGCACTTTATGAAATTAATTTTAACCAGAGGAGAATCATGTAAGGATGAGTCTTCAAGAAAACCACCTGAAGGGAGAAAAGAGCCCTTATCTGCTACAGCATGTACACAATCCTGTTGACTGGTATCCCTGGGGAGAAGAGGCTTTCAGGAAGGCACAGATGGAGAATAAACCAATATTTCTCAGCATTGGTTATTCCACATGCCACTGGTGCCATGTAATGGAGAAGGAGAGCTTTGAAGATCCGGAAGTGGCATCAGAAATGAACAGGGTATTCGTTTCAATAAAGGTGGACAGGGAAGAGCGACCTGATGTGGACTCCGTTTACATGACTGCAAGCCAGGTTATGACTGGAACTGGGGGATGGCCCCTAAATATGATCCTCACACCTGACAGGAAGCCTGTTTTTGCCTTCACATACATACCAAAGGAAAGCAGGCGTGGAAACATCGGGATGATTGATCTGTGCAGACAGGTTGGAGAACTCTGGAGTGAGGGCCCTGAAAATATTCTGTCCAGGTCTCAGGAGGTCATGGATGGTATCACAAGGGCTACAGCTCTGAAAAAAAATTCTAGAAAACTCAGTGATATTCAGGATATTGTAATAGATGCCCTGAAATCCTCTTTCGACCGTGAGAACGGAGGGTTCGGCAGTGCACCTAAATTCCCTTCAGCACACAATCTGCTGTTTTTGCTTGACCGATACCATCATACGGGAGAAATAGAGCTGCTTGAGATGGTTGAAAAAACTCTGAAAGGAATGCGAATGGGCGGAATATTTGATCATATAGGATACGGTTTCCACAGATATTCAACTGATCCTTCATGGATCCTGCCCCATTTTGAAAAAATGCTCTACGATCAGGCGATGCTCATAATGATATATTCCGAGGCGTACTCTGCAACCGGAAATAAATTTTACAGAAATACAGTACTTGAAGTTGCTGATTTCCTCAGGAATGAGATGATGAGCAGTGAAGGGGGATTCTTCTCTGCACTTGACGCCGATTCCGAAGGGGAAGAGGGAAAATACTACACCTGGTCCATGAATGACATTCTTATGGCCCTTGGCCCTGAGGATGGGAATATCTTCTGCGAATTTTATAATGTGGAGAGAAATGGAAACTATCAGGATGAGGCAACAGGCAGGTCCCTTCAGAAGAATATCCTATATTCGACCACAACACCAGAGGAATTTGCCTCATCGCATGGAATGAAAACTGGAGATCTTGAGAGAATTCTGGAGAAATCCAGAAAAACCCTTGCTGCAATAAGATCCAGGAGACCAAGACCTCATCTTGATGACAAAATCCTTTGTGACACTAATGGCCTTGCTGTAGCTGCCCTTTCCATTGCATACAGAAGAACAGGGGAGGAGGATTTGATAGATATGGCAGAAAAGGCCGCCCTGTTCATGCTTGAAAAACTTTATTCCAACGGGCATCTGCTGCACAGGTATAGAGACTCTGAGGCTGCCATAAACGGATTTCTCGATGATTACGCATTCACTATATTCGGATTTCTTGAACTTTATTTTTCAACTTTCAAAAACAGGTACCTGGAGGCTGCACTTAAACTTCAGGAAACTCTGGATAAAGAATTCTGGGACACTTCCGGGAAAGGATATTTCCAGACTCCTGACTCTGGTGAGGAACTGTTCACAAGGCCTAAAGAAGGCCACGACGGAGCAATTCCAGGAGGAAATTCGGTTGAAATTGAAAACATGGTGAGGCTTTCGAGAATAACTGCAAATCCTTTGCTGAAAGAGAGGGCAGCTGACATTGCAGAAACATTTTCTGGGGATATAGAAGCTGTGCCCATGTTTCACTCATATATGGCAATGTCAATTGGCAAAGTTATTGGCAGAGGATACCTGCTGAAGGTTTGGAAAAGCCACCCTGATCTGGCTGATATCAAAAATAAGTTCTGGGAACACTATCTACCGGAAGTGGATGTTGCAATACTTGACCCATCCTCTGAAGGAATTTTAGAGAAATCCGAAGTTGGTACAGGTAATGTACCATCTGAAGCAGAAAAACAGATACTTGCATGCACAGATTCGGAATGCCTGAAACCTGCACATACATTGGATGAGATATTGATGGAAATTGGGCAGTCAAAGTAATTTCTAATTACTTGCCCACATCACTCCATCTGTCTTTGTATCCACCAGACGGAACTCTGTTACGTTGACTGAACCTGAAACTCCCGGAGATATTGTTATAATGGTCGAACTGGTGAACTGTGTTCCTCCCGCTACTGATATGTTGAAATCAGCCTCGTTTGAGGGATGAAGGAGTCCCAGCTCAATGGTCGTTCCGTTACTTGTTGTAAAATCTAGCTGTACATTTTTGAGGCTAAGATTCACGTTTGCTGAGAAAGAGTTCACATACAGCTGGTAATATCCTGCTGCTGGATTAGTCTCCGTAACTGATGCCGATGGGGTAGAGGCACTGAGGAAGCTTGTGAAACCACCCAGAATCGTGTAGAGGGTGGCAGCCAGTACCACTGTAATGGCTACAAGAAGTATTGTTGCAATGATAGGTGAAACAGCCTTATCCTCATCTATTCTGACCGGTTTCATTAAATTTCACACCTGTAAATCTGAACATTTAATCTATACTTAAATCTTGACATAATAAGATATGTTTGGAAAAAATTTCGTATACCACTATTGTTTGGAAAACCTTTAAAATATGAATAAAATTGTTAATGTATGTATGTGGGTACTTTTCAAAATATAATGCAAACAATTAAATACTTTTTGTATTTGCATGATGAAATTATCCTTGGTTCACCGCCTGGATTACGGCGGTGAAATAAGATGCTGAGGAACTGCTTCAATGCCTGTCAGAGCAGCCAGCACTGCAGATACCACCAGGCCAATCCAGAAGATCACCAGTACTATGTTCCAGGCTGCCGATGATTTTCCCTTGCCCGGAAGCATATCGTAGATCAGAGTAGTTGGGAAAGTGAACACACCTGTAAGTCCAAATGCAATATAGAGACCAAGCATTGCAATAGGGCTGGATGTCATCTTGTCCATATACGCATAAGCACCATACAGGATTGCGATGAGACCTGCGAATGCTGCCACTATTCCCACATACTGGAGTTTCTGTTTGAAGTGTATGGCCAGTGCCATCATCAGGATCACAATACCTATTATGGTATATGGATCATAGAAGAGTATGTTGTAACTTCCTGGAAGAGGCCAGGTCATTTCTCCGTAAATACCCATTACAGTTATCAGCCCACCCAGTAGAAGCAGCGGAAAGACTCCGGGCCTGAGGGCGCCCTCAATATCGCTAGCACCATTCTTCCTGTACTGCAGGAAGACTGACCCTGTCAGATATATGGATAGAACACCCACAAGAGACAGAGTGAACAGTTCCATGGCCAAATCATCAATGAATGGCATTTTTTGTCACCAAAATAGTATTGTCGGTGTCGTTATGAATGAGACACATTAACGCTGAGGTGACATATTTATATAATAGAAAAAAAAGAGCCCTGATCATTCACTGTGAACTATTTCACCCTCAGCAAAAACGACAGATGGGTGGGACTCCAGCGAGAAAGGGTCACCTGTCCATACTGAGAAGGATGATGTGTAACCCTTTTTGATGTGACCAAGGCCGTTTATGTTCAGAATCGCAGCCGGTTCACTTGTCAGTTTTGAAATTGCTGTTTCCTTACTCATTCCAAACCTGAGGAAGTGCCTCATGGTCAGGAACATGTTTCTCTGAAGTATCACAGGATGATCAGACATCATACAGAATCTTACTCCGGATTCCATAACAGCTTTACAGTTCCTCCATGATTCATGTTTCAGTTCCACCTTATAAGGATGTGAATCCAGCGGACCGTAAACAAGATCTATGCCACGTTCCTTCATAGCTTCAAAAGTGCTCTGCCGGTAGATATCCATTGCATGATTTATAATTGCTCTGAAGCCGAACTCATCCATCAGAGACATAAGAACATAGGCGTCATCCTCCCTGTGAAGGTGAACCATAAGTGGAAGCTTTCTCTGAAGTATTTCAATGAATACCTCTTCAATTGGCCTCAGTTCATCGGGAACTTTCTTCTTTGACTCCAGGAGATTGATGCTCTTTCTCGCACTGAGGAACCTTTCCCTGAGAATGGCAATGGCACCCATCCTTGTTGTGGGCCTTGTTCCACCCCAGTCTGTTGTACTTCGTGGGTTGTAACCCAGGGCGGCCTTTATTCCTACATCCTGAATATATGCATCCCTGATATTAGTTCTGAAGTTTTTTACCAGTACCACCTTACCGGCAATAGGATTGCCGCTTCCCGGAAGTATTGAGGAATAGAGGAAATTATTCTCCACAGATTCCTGAAAGGCGCTATCATCCATGTAAATGCTGTGCAGAGCATTGATCATAGGGAAAGCCGGATCCATATGTTCGTTGGATTCATCCTCTGCAGCTGGCTCCCCTGCTCTGACCATCCCTATGTGGCTGTGAGCATCTATGAATGCTGGAGTTACTACACCTTCTGCAATAATGTCTCCATCCGGTTTTTTTTCTGTTATTTCCTCTATCTGTTTATCAAACCCTATATACACATTCTTCCTTGATCCAGTTCCATCGTAAAGTGTTGATGCCTTGACATATCTCATAGTTGCGTATTTTCAACTCCTATTAATTGCTTTAGAAGAAAACTTCCAAATCTACCGAAATAATTTATTTATGCTGTTAGGGATCGGGTTATGTTGGAGGGCACAGTTTCCAGTCAAAAACATTCGAGTGCTACTGGGCAGAAGTTGGTTGGGGTTCAGTCTATACTCACAGTTGTTATTCCTGTTGCTGCCCTGATTCTGGCTATTCTTTCAGGAAACCGCCTATTCCTTGATTACATGCATGTCCTTCCAGGAGCTCTGTGGACAGGTATTGACCTCTTCATGGGACTGGTGATTGGAAGAATAATGGGACAACTGGATGTCAGATCGAGGGTCGAATTTATAAAGAGGCTGGTCCCATACATGCTATTTCTAATGCCCACTCTTGCTGCAGTTACAGTTACAGGAGGGATTTACCTTGCGATGAACAAGGGGATATTCAACATTACATATCCTGTGATTATACTGGCAGGTGTTTTTGTCATAATACTTATTATACAGGGGCTTGGAATATTTCTTCCCAATGAAGTTAGAATATTTTTTGAAATCCAGAAACCAAACCCGGATTATGGAAAGATAGCCAGGCTTGGAATGATCAACTTCAAGCTGTCCGGATTGCAGGGGGTCTTTCAGATAGCACTGATATTCATAATGGCCAATATTGCTACTGGGAATTATTTTCTTCATTTCTGATCAATGAATGAACAATTCAGTTCTACTTTGAACTCCTTGGATTCCCCCGGTTCAATAACATCTATACCCAGATGATTGTTATAGGAGTCAGGGGCTGCAGTCATTGGTTCGAGGGCAACTGACACAGACCTGCACCACTTTCCATTGTAGATCACATAATATCCCGTTCTGTTCCCGGAAATAAGAAATACACGATCCCTGCATTTGAGCTTCATATCCCCTTTAAATTCGAAACAACTGTCAAACTCCAAGCCTGATTCCGATCTCATATCCATGGCAGGGACTGAATAACTGTCCCCATTTGGGAAATATCTATCTTCATATTTCAGGAATTTATACTCTTCGGGGCCCTGGAGAGCCCATTGGCCACCATGCAGGAAATATGGATGAATTCCGAAAGCCACCGGCACCTGAAGCTTTCCCCTATTTTCTGCATGAAGTTCTATGCCTAAGGAATTATTCCTGATGGAGTAATGTATTTCCACTGAAACTGGGGAGGGATATCCGGAGTTAGAAATTATCCCTTTGAGAATTAAACGGTCTTCTTGCAGTGAACCTATTTCCAGAGTTGTGTCATTCAGTAGGCCATGTATGGAGTTGGGAGGAGAATTGATTGGCAGATGATATTCTGTACCGCCCCATCTGTATTTTCCATCCCTGATTCTGTTGGGGTATGGAAAAAGTATTGCACATCCACCATGTGTCTTGTTTTTCATATCTCCGTCAAGCAGTATTTCTCTCCCTGAGAATTTCAGTGATGAGATGTACCCTCCTTCCCTTTCAATTGTGGCCATAGCATCTCCTGACCTTATTTCCATATATATTGAGATGTGAAGATTGCATAAAATCTTAATCCGGTTTCACTTTACTTCATTGTTGAAGGAAATAATGGTCGAACCGGATGTATTTATTACTGACCTGAACTGCATATATCTTGCAGACATCAATTCAGCAGTTATATCGGATCTTCACCTGGGATTCGAAGAGGAGATGAACCTTCATGGTCTCTTTCTGCCGAAGCTTCAACTTTCGCATGTAAGGGGTATGGTCGACCGGATACTGGACCGATATCAGCCAGAAAATCTCATAATCAATGGGGATTTCAAGCATGAATTCTCACGAAATCTGCAGCAGGAATGGCAGGATATCATCAAATTTCTTGATCATTTTAAGGAAAAGGTCAAACTGACATTCGTGAAGGGAAATCATGATAATTACCTTATTTCAATCCTGAAAAGAAGGGGCGTGGAAATGGTGGAAAAATATCAGACAGAAAGATATTTCATTTATCACGGGGACAGGGATTTTGGGCTCAACGCTCTTACAATACTTGGGCATGAACACCCCTCTCTCGTACTGAGGGACAGAGTTGGTGGGCTGTATAAGGTTCCGGCTTTTGTCCATAACCCAGATTCCCACGTTCTCATAACTCCAGCAATGAGCTATTTCTCATCCGGTTCTGATGTTGTGGAGAGCCTTTTGAACCCTGAACATTTCACGCCTGTTCTTAAAAATACTGAACCAGGCAGATTCAGAGTCTATGGTGTTACTGATGAGTTCGGACTTGTTGACTTTGGTTTCACTGGAGACCTTAAGAAGGAGAGGACTGTCAGCAACAACTGGTCCTGAAGCGTGATAATTATTTATATCTCTGAACGATAAGCTCGGGAAGCCCCGATAGTGTAGCGGCCTATCATACGAGCCTGTCGAGCTCGTGACACGGGTCCAAATCCCGTTCGGGGCGTCA